>JAOTWJ010000137.1 GCA_029862925.1 Gemmatimonadota bacterium | reverse complement strand
TGGAATGTCGAAGGCGTTGGCCACGCCCTGATCGAGCGCCTCCGTCCGGATGTTGTTGCCGTAGTCGAACGTGATCGCCCCACGTTGCTGCAATGCGAGCATGGCCCGCACGTGCGTGGCGATCGAAGCCCGTGAGCGGCGGACGTAGGCGTCCGGGTCGGCGGCGCGCAGGGCCACGGCCTCCGCCAGCGACAGACCGGCCGCCACATAGCCGTGCAGCGGATCGTGCGCCGACGTCTGATCCGTCAGCACGTCGGGCACCCAGCCGCGCCGCACGATCTCCGGCAACACGTCGGCGCAGTTGCCGAGCAGTCCCACCGAAAGGGCGCGCCGTGCCTTGGCGGCCTCGGTGACGCGGGCGATGGCGTCATCGAGCGACTCCGTCGCCGCATCGAGGTACCGCGTCGCCAGCCGTCGCTCGATGCGGGCCGGATCCACCTCCACGGCGAGCATGACCGCGCCGTTCATCGTCGCCGCGAGCGGCTGCGCACCCCCCATCCCGCCGAGACCCCCCGTGAGCACCGTCCGTCCCGCCAGCGAGCCGCCAAAATGCCGGCGGGCCACCGCGCCGAACGTCTCGTAGGTCCCCTGCAGGATGCCCTGGGTGCCGATGTAGATCCAGCTGCCGGCGGTCATCTGCCCGTACATGATGAGGCCCCGGCGTTCGAGCTGGCGGAACTTCTCCCACGACGCCCACCGCCCGACGAGATTCGCGTTGGCAATGAGCACCCGGGGCGCGTCCTCGTGCGTCCGGAAGACACCCACGGGTTTGCCCGACTGCACCAGTAGAGTCTCGTCGTTGCCGAGCGTGCGCAGCGTGCGGCAGATCGCGTCGAAGCTCGGCCAGTCGCGCGCGGCCTTCCCCGTGCCACCGTAGACCACCAGGTCGGCCGGCCGTTCGGCCACGTCGGGGTCGAGGTTGTTCATCAGCATCCGCAGCGCGGCTTCCTGGATCCACCCCCGGCAGGAGATGGCCGTGCCGCGCGGGGCGCGGATCGTCCGGTCCGTCACGGCCGTCACAGTAGGGCCTCCCTGGTGATCAGCGCGAACAGCGCGTCGAGATCCGGAGCCACGGGGCGGTCGCCCGTGAGCGGTGCCACGACCTGCCGCACCCGCGCATGCAGCGGCTCGACGCCGCGCCCCGCACGGAGCGGCCGCAGCAGATCCAACCCCTGCGCCGCGCAGAGCAGTTCGGCGGCCACGACGCGCTGAGCGTTCCCCAGGACGCGACGCGCCTTGAAGGCCGCCGCCATGCCCATCGGGACGACATCCTCCTGGTTCGCGTCCGTGGGAATGGACTGCACGCTCGCCGCGGTGCACAGCGTGCGCGACTCGGCCACGAGCGCGGCGGCCGTCACCTGCACCATCATGAAGCCGGACTGCACGCCGGGCTGAGGCGCGAGAAACGCCGGCAGCCCCTGCGACAGATCGGGATTCAGCAGCCGTTCCACGCGCCGCTCGGCGATACCCGCCAGCGTCGTGAGGGCGATCGCCAGGACATCGAGCGCCATCGCCACCGGCTGCCCGTGGAAGTTGCCGCCCGACAGGATTTCCTCCCCGAACACCAGAGGATTGTCGGTCGAGGCATTGAGCTCCGTCTCGGCGATCTGGGCGGCGAAGGCGATGGCGTCGTGGACCGGTCCGAGAATCTGCGGCGTACACCGCAGGCTGTAGGCGTCCTGCACGCGCGGATCGTTCTCGCGATGCGACTCCCGGATCTCGCTGTCGGTCAGGAGCTCCCGCAGCAACGCCGCCGACGCCACTTGGCCCGGATGCGGGCGCGCCGCATGCACGCGCGCGTCAAACGGGTCCGGCGTCCCGCGGAGCGCTTCGAGCGACATGGCGGCCGCCCCGTGGGCCGTGCGCCAAAGCCGCCGCGCATCGTGCACCAGGAGCGCCAGCACGGCCGTCTGCGCCTGCGTCCCGTTGATGAACGAGATTCCCTCTTTGGCCTCGAGCGTGAGCGGCGCGATCCCCGCCCGGGCCAGCGCGTCGCGCGCCGGCATGCGCGTCCGCGTGCCGGCCGATTCCACCTCGACGTCCCCTTCGCCAAGCAGCGGCAGCGCGATATGCGCCAAGGGCGCGAGGTCGCCGCACGCGCCGACACTGCCCTGCTCCGGAACAATGGGATGGATGCCCGCATTCAGCAGGGCCACCAGGCGCTCCGCCACGACCGGCCGCACACCGCTGGTGTCCCGCAGCAGCACGTTGGCACGCAGCACCATCGTCGCGCGCACGACGTCGGCCGGCAACGGGTCGCCCACACCAGCCGCGTGACTGAGAATGAGATTGCGTTGAAGCTCGAGGAGCTGATCGGCAGGAATGCGAACGTGCGCGAGCTTGCCGAACCCGGTGTTCACCCCGTAAATCGAGGCGCCCCGGGCCACCGCCGCCTCGACGCGCGCACGGGACGCCGTCGCGCGCCGCGCCGCCTCTGGCGACACCTCCACCGGCGCGCGCGCGCGCGCCACGGCCGCGACCGCGTCGAGGGTGAGCGACGAGCCGTCTAACGTGATCATGCGGGGAATATAGGTAAAGGCGACGAGAGACGAGAGGCGCGAGGCAAACGGTGGGCGGCGGCAGGCGAGACGGCGAGACGGACAGACGGCTGGCGGGGTTTGGGTGAAGGGCGGGAGGCGGCATCCCATCGAGATGCCACCCCCCGCCCTTCACGTACCCACCGCTAGCCTTCTAGCCGTCTAGCCGTCTAGCCGTCTCTCCGGCTCACCGTCTCCTCACCACCAGCTCCTGCTCCCCGGCAGTGGGCAGGCCGCCCCGCACCTGCAGTTCCGGATTGCCCGGATCGGTCTGGTAGCTCCAGTCGACGATCAGGAAGTCCCGGCCCACGTGCGTCGGCCGCACGGCGCCGTAGCGGGCGAACCCGTCACCCCCGTCCATCTCGAACACGTAGCCCCAGCCGGGCAGCGCCTCGATGGACGTGCGGCTGTACCCCGAGAGCGGCGCAAGGTCGATCGACGTCAGGTCGGCGACCGGCGCGGACCCGTAGAGGGCGACGGTGGTCCCGGTCCGCTCGGGCACGAAGAACAGCCGTTGCGTGCTCGCGTCCCGGAAGATCCAGAAATCGATCGTCGTCGATGCGCTGGAACCGACGATGCCGAGCTCCGACGGGTCCACCTGTCCGTTCCCGTTGAGATCCTGGTAGAACCGGAAGCCCGCGCGCGTCGGGTCCACGGCGTCCGCGTAGATCACGACGTTGCGCGCGTCGGGACGGGGCGTGTCGGCCCGGATGTCCGACCACAGGCTCTCAAACCCCTCGACGCTCTCCGCCGACACGCCAAAGCACCGTGGCACGCCGTTGGGCAGCGCACCCGCGATGAACTCGGGCGACACGGTCGTTCCCTCGAGACTCCACTGCGCCCCGCACAGGTTGTCGTCGAGCGAGTAGGTCGCGCTGTACACGCGGTACTGCTTGAAGCCCGACGGCGCCGATTGGAACGGGTTGTCGTCCCACGCGAGGGCGATGGCGCCGTTGAGCGATGTCGACACCAGGAAGTTGGGCCGCTGGAGTCGCAGCCGTTCGTCGATCCGTACCTGGGTGAGAACGCTCTCGACGCCGTCCACCCGGACCGCGGACACCGCGTAATCGAGGTCCGGAATGCCCGTGTCGTGGAAGGTCGTCGACGTCGTCTCGCCGCGCAGGTCGAACGATCCGGACGTCCCGGGACGGGAGTACACCCGGTACACGAGCAGATCGGACGCGAGCACGGGATCCCAACGCAGCAGCACGCCGGCAGGGGCGTCGGGGTCTCCGCTCGGTTCGATGGAATACGTGAGGTTGAGGGGTTGCTCGATCCCTGGCGCGACGATGTCTTCCTCGCACGCCGTGCCGAGCACCATCGCCCCAACCGCCATCACCAGATATCGCCGCATGATTCGATGCCTCACACGTGAGCGCCACCCGTTCCAAAAGCATGGGCCGTGCCTCGGGCGCTGGTCACATAAGTGTACGTGTTATAAATGGTTACGAAAGACCGCGCGATCGAGGAGTTGTCCACTTTTTCGGACAAACGGCGGATCAGACGTCAGTTCTCGATGGTCTGCTGATCGTACTGGAACTTGATGTCCGGTTGGTCGAGCAGCGAGATGAAGAAGTTGAACGCGAAGTTCCCGTTGGGCGACTTGAGGAACTGGAACGTCGCCCGCCACCGGTGCAGATCGCGCTCGAGCCGTACCATGTGCTGCCCGAACTCCTTGGTCGTGAGGTTGTACTGCGTGCTCCACGAGAGCGACCAGTTGCGCGTGGGATCGAACCCGAACGCGAGGCCGAGCGAACGGTTGGCGGCCAACCCGAGACGCTGCGTCGGGAGGGCGCCTTCGACGGGTCGGGCGCGCTGATCGTCGTAGGTCACCGACAGGGAGAACGGCCGTCGGCCCGTGCCGCGACGCGGCCGGCGGTCGTAGTCCTGAAAGCGGTCCCCGGTCGGCCCGGGGATGAGACTCGCGCTGGCGGCGGTGTCCAGCGGCGCCGCGCTCTCCTCCGGCCCGCTGGGGGGCCCCTGCCCCGTGAACAGGCCCACGATGCTCCGGACCGTACGCTCCGAGATCGTGAACCGCGCCGAGATCCTGGTCAGGAAGGGCTCGAACGCCGCCGTGTCCGTGCCGACCTGTCCACGCCACAGGTCGTGCGTCGCGCTGAGCGAGAACCCGGGCAGCAAGTCGGTCGTCACCTGATTGGTGATCACCGACGTGCGCCAGCCGGTCCGGCCCGGTTCCTTCGCCTGCTCGAAATCGTACACCAGCTCCGAGGTCTGGAGCGCCAGGATCTTGATCTTGCGGGCGTTGCGCGGGTCGCTCGTCGTGTCGCCCGGCGGAGGCGTGAGTTTCCCTTCGAAGTTCTGCGTGAGGCTGATCCCCACCTGGTGCTGGGCCATACTCCGCAGCGCGGGCGTACCGCTCGGTCCTGCCAGCGCCCGGGCAAACTCCTCGTTCACATCCGCCGCGGGTGCGTAGCTCCAGCGCACCACCGGGGAAATCTTGTGGCGAATGCGCTCGACCGGTCCCACCCCGGGGAAGAAGCCGAAGAAACTGGGCGACAACGTCGCGCCGAACGAGAACCGTTTCCCCTGCCGGACGTAGGCGCCCGCCGTATTCCGATTGCGCAGTACGAACGGCTGCCCGCCGACGACGTTCTGGATCCCGACCGACGGCTGCAGCTTCCACGTGCCCGGCAACAGCGTCGGCAGGCCGAAGCTCGTCGTCCAGTCGATGGACGTCGCGAAGTCGAGGCCGTAGTAGAGCAGCGTGGTGTCGGCGGGATTCAGCGAGTCCACAACGACCGCGCTGCTGCGGGCTTCCCGAATGTCGTCGCGGAACGAGAAACTGTTCTGCCAGTTCCACCCGCCGATCCGAAGCGGCGTGTTGAACTGGATGCTGGTCGAGCGGTTCTGAGCGAGGATCGTATCGAGCGGCAGCGCCGTATCCCCGGGCATTCCCGGTACCGGGATCGTCCCGGCGATCTGATTGTACGCGCGGCTGTTGGTGACCGTGAGGCTCGGCGACCACGTGATGAAGCTGGTGAGATCGATGGGCATCGGCGTGAGCGAGAGCGACGGGACGGTCTGATTCACCGCGCCACTGGTCAGATCCTGCCGCAGCGAGCCGCCGAGCCCGAGCGTGCCCCAGCTGAATTGCTTCGAGAAGTTGACGTTGCTGCCGAGGCTGGCCGTCGCCAGAAACGGATCCACGGCGTTGCGCTCGACGACCCGCGCGCTGGTCGCGTAGTCGACGCTGGCCGTGAGCCGCGTGCGCAGATTGAACGTCTGCTGGTGTCCCCACCGCAGGCGGAGGGACCGGCCGCCGGGAGCGCCGTCCTGCCCCTGCTCCCACAGGCGGGTCAGTCCGAGCCCGCCCTGCATGAACTGGTTCAGCCAACGGTAGCGCAGTTCCCCGCCCAGTGCGACCGAGGTGCCGGAGTACCAGTCGAAGGCGAACTGGGCATCCACGTAGTCGGTCAGGGCGAAGTAATACCCGATGTTCGTGACGTGCCGCTGATAGCCGACGTTGGGCCGCACGAGGTCGTTGATGCCGAACCGCGGCACCAGGAGCCCGCTGCGGCGTCCGGGACGCATGTCCTGAAAGATGAACGGGAGCCACAGCACCGGCACGTCCCGCACGTAGAGGACGGCGGGACGGGCAATCAGCATGGTATTGTTGACCCATTTCACCGAGCCGGAGGAGAAATGGTAATGCGGATCGGACAGGTCGCAGCTCGTGAGATCGCTGTGGCGCGCGTACAGGCGAACGGAGCCCGAATCGACTGAGAGGCCGCCGCGGAGAAACCAGTCGACGCCGGACTGGTTGAAATTCGTCAGTGCGCGGTCGACGAACCCGCGGCGCTCGCAGGTGTCGTAGCGCATCCGCTCGCCGACGAGGATCGTTTCCTTCTCGAACAGCGTCGGGTGTCCGCGCGCCTGCAGCTCGCACTGCGCCTGCCGGAACCGGACGGTGTCGGCCTCGAGCACCGCGCCCTGCTGCTCCACGAGTCCCCGGCCGATCAACTCTACCGCCTGCGAGTCGGCAAACAGGATCACGCTGTCCCCGGCGTAGCGCACGGCCTTGTACCCGGACAGCGTGAGAAGGGCGCGGAGCACGGAATCGGCTTCGGGGAAGGTGCGGGTCGGGGCCGTGGGCAATCCGAGCCGGCGCGCCGTGGCGGTGTCGATGCCCTGCCGCTCGGGTCCCGCCCGCGCCTGGAGCGAATCGGGCACCGGCGGTCGCGCAACCGTGTCGCGCGGCGGTGGCCGGACCGGGACCTGCGCTTCCAGCGGCGCCACGGTCCCGCCGGCCAGCAGCAGCACCACCAGCCCCGCCCCGATCGTCGGCGCGCGCGCGCGCCAGACGAGCCGACCTATGGCGATGCCGCTCTCATACAGCACCAGGAGCGGGACGAGCAGCATCGTCATCGAGAGCGCGTCCGGGGGCGTGAGCACGGCCGCGACGATCGCCGCCAGCACCAGGGCGATGGGCCGGTGCTTGGCAAAGAACCGGGGGTCCACCAGTCGGAACGCCGAGAGCAGCACGATGACCAGCGGCAACTCGAACATCACGCCAAAGGCAAGCACGATCTGCGCGGCGAACCCGAAGTACTCGTCCGCGGTGATGATCGACTCGAGGTCCGCGCGCTGGAAGCTGAACAGAATGCGGAGGGCGGCCGGCAGCACCCAGCTGTAGGCGATGAACACGCCGACCAGAAACAGGACCACGCCGGCGAGCAGGGCCGGCGCGGCGAAGCGCCGCTCGCGGGGATACAGGGCCGGCTCGAAGAACGCCCAGATCTGCCAGATGATGACGGGCGCCGCCAGGACGATACCGACGAGTAGCGCCAGCTTCAGGGTGATCAGAAACGCATCGGTGGGGCGCGTGATGAACAGCTTGCCGTCGGGCAGGAACGGCGCGATGGGCCGCTTGAGCAGCGCTAGCACGTCGAAGTGCTGGACGACCAGGAATCCGATCACCGTGCCCGCGACGAGCGCCGCGAGACTCCAGAGGATACGCCACCGGAGCTCTTCCAGGTGATCGAGGAAGGGCATTTCGCCCCGTGTCCGGCGCTCGTTCATGGAGAGCCCAGGCCGCCGGGCGCGGCCGTCAGGGAGTGGTTCTGAGCTTGTCCCGAGCCAGGGCCGCCTCTTCCGAGCGGGGATAGTCGGCCAGGACCCGCTGGTAGTACACCCGCGCCGCCGCGCGGTCCCCCCGCTGCTCGGCCAGGAGGCCGAGCTTGTAGAGCGCGGCGGGCGCGCGTTCCGATGTCGGGTAGCTGCGGACGACGCGCTCGTACGCGGTCGCCGCCGAATCCGGATTCGTCGGGGCCCAGGCCTCACCCATGAAGAACACGGCGTCCGGTACCCGGTCGTGATTGGGGTAGGCCTGCAGCAACTGGGCGAACGCCATCCGGGCGGCCTGCGGGCTGCCCCGCCGGAGCTGTTGCAGCCCGAGCTCGAACAGCTGATTTGGGCCTGGGAGGCCGCCCACCCCCGAGTCGCCCGGGGCGACGCCGGGGCCGACGGCGGCGGCGGGCTCCGTCATGCGCCGGTCGAGCTGCGCCCGCATTTCCGAGAGGCGCTGCTGGCTCTGGCCGGTCAGCTCCTGGATCTGCACCAATTGCCGCTGGATCTCGGTGAGGTCGGTCCGCAGATCCCCCCGGAGCAGCGACAGGCTCCGCTCGTGCACGGACACGGAGTCCCGCACCGCCCCGACGAGCCTCATCACCTGCGCCAACTCGACAGCCCGCGCGGAATCCGCGCGGGCTGCCTCGGCCTCAAAAGCCGCGAGCTGACGCTCCAGACGACGGACGTCGCCCTTGAGCGCAC
>JAOTWJ010000136.1 GCA_029862925.1 Gemmatimonadota bacterium | reverse complement strand
TGCGGTCGTCCCGGTCGTTGAGGGTGGCGAGCAAGGTCTCCAGTGACGCGACGTCGAGGGCGGGGAACGCGATCCGCGTTTCCGAAAGGTCCTCCCGCAGGGTCTCCCGGAACACGTTCAGGTAGTGCCGGCGGAGGCCCGTGGCGACCAAGATCCACGCCGTCGCCGTCGCGACGGCGAGCAGCGCGACGGGCAGCTCCGTGCGCGACAGCGCCAGAATCGCGAGGAGCGCGAGCGAGCCCAGGGCCTGCCCGCCCCGCTGCCCGAGGACGTCGATCACCGCCTTCGCCCGGCCGCGGACCTCCTCGGACATCGGGACGAACAGCAGCTCCGTTCCCGTGCGGTACAGCGAGTAGCGGAGACTCCCGTCGATGCCTTTGAGCACGAGCGCCAGGGCGAGCCCGCCCAGGGCCGCATAGCCCGTCGCCCCCAGGAGGAGCAACGCGGGAACGAGCGCCTGCACGCTGTTGACCCCGAGCCGGCGCACGATCCAGCCGGTGAAGCCGATCTGCACCACCAGCGAGAGCAGGTTGAGGGTGAGGTACACGCTGGCGAAGAACTCCCCGAGTTCGCCGGCGGGGACATGGCGGTCGACGACGCTCTTGAAGACGTAATCGACGAGCGTGAACGTCACGGCCGCGAGGAGAATGAGCAGGGCCACGCGACGCAGGTAGGGGCGATCCCAGATCAGCCGCGCGACGTCCGGCAGCGCCCACTGGTCGCGGGCGACGGTGTGCCGAGCGGCCGCCGGCGTGGTCAGCAGCGTCGGGGCGAGCGCGCTCACCAGAAAGACCACGGCCGAGGCTAGCACCAGGTGCCGGGCGGGCAGCGCGGCGCTCAGCAATCTGGCGACGCCCGAACCGAGGATGGCGCCCGCGACACTGCCCGAGCCGATGACGGCAAACAGGCGCTTGGCTTGCGTGAGCGCGAAGAGATTGCCCAGCGCGGTCCAGAACCGGACGACCAGCAGCGTGGCCAGCACTCCCGACCAGATGTAGATGGCGGAGGCGACCCACCGGCCCTGGGTGATCGCCAGCGCCCAGAACCCGGCGGTCACGGCCGCCGCAAAGACGAGCCACGCACTCAGTTCGTGTTGGGTGCGCACGCGCTCGAGCATACGCGGGGGGCGGCGGGTCAGGGCGAGCGCCACCAGCGCGATGGCGAGGTAGAGCCACGGCAGGCTGCGGGCCGGCCAGCTCGAGAGGAACAACGCGTCGCGCGCCGTCTCGAGCAGGGCGTGCCCGGCCATGAACCCGAGCAGCGTGAGAAACGCGCCGGCGACCTGGCGACGCTCGTCCGGGCGTACGCGGGCCACCACCGAGAAGAGGCGGATCGCCGGCAGGCGTTTGGGGAACCGAACGCGGGGTGTCGTCATGAGGGATGGACTCAACCGCCAATATAGATGCGACGCGACCGCGCGGGCACGACGGGGATCCCTCCCCGCGGTTCCAGGTGTACAATTCGTGAGTTCCCCTGACAACTGTGGAGTCGCCGTGCCCCGTATCACCCGGACGTGTCACCGGACCGCCCCGCTAGTCGCCCTCGCCCTGCTGGTGGGTGGGCCGCGTGCCGCGACGACCCAGGGGGTGCTGCCGTCCCTCACCGATCGCGACGTGAGCGAGGTGCGCGCCGCCCTCACCGCGATGCAGGCGGATCCCCGCGGGCCCTTCCTCCGGATCCGGTGGTTCTGCGCCGACAGCACGGTGCACCCGCCGCAGGGGACGCCCTGCCGGGAACGCGGGGGCGGCGTGCAGTACGCCGAGCGGAATGCCGCCGCCGTCCGGCTCGACCGCCTCTTCTTTCACACGGGCACGATTCTCCAGGCGGTCCCGTTCGACAGCCTCGTCGACGCCGCGCACGATCACCACTGGCTCAAGGAGCTCGTGGTCCAGCAGTACCTGTTCGAGGTGGACGACGGGTGGGTGTATCGCCGTGCGCGCTACTATCGCGGCGCCCGCCAGATCGAAGACGAAGAGGCGCGAGGCCAGGACCATCTGGTCCGCCTGCTGGGGGACACCGCCTGGGTAACGCGGCACTATCTGCTCGCGGCGCGGCTCGTCGCCACGATGCCGCATCAGGCGGTGACGGGTGACGATCTGGTGAGTCGCATCCGGAATCTGGCGACCGACCTGGCGATGCTCGATTCGTCTCTCATGGCGCTCCGCATCAAGATCCACTCGTACCCGTCGCGCGACGATCTCACGGCGGTGGACCGGCGCCTGGGGGCGCGCACGCTCGGGCCCGAGGTGCGCGCCCGGCTGAGCGAGCTGCGCGAGCTGCTGCGCCAGCAGTACGATCCGACGCATGCGATCGCGACGCTCGAGGCGTACCGCCGTCGACTGCGGTCCCTCGTGGGCGACGACCTGGCCGCCCTGCAACGGCACTACGGCGCGGGGCGCGCGCGCGACGCGTTTCTGGCGGCGGCCGCGCTGGCAGTCAAGGCGCGGGACCTGGCGACGACACGCACGGATGGCCGCACGGCGCTGCGGCTGATGGATCTGCAGCTCGCGCTACAGGACCAGGCCTTCGCTCTCGCGCAGGAGCTGGCGCCGCAGCGGGCGGCGCCGACGTCCCGACGGGCCCGATTGCTGGACCTCCTGCCGTACTCCGACCTGGCCTACGGCGCCGGGTTTCTCTCGCGGCGCGAGCGCACGGTCCTGGTGGACTCGGTCCGGGCGCTCGCGGCGGCCGACACGGTGCCGGCGCTCGCGTATCGCGAGGCGGTGGCCTACGTCGGTCGCGGCGTGGATTGGGCCTGGGCGACGGTCCGCAGTGTGTTCGGGCCCACGCACCAGCGCTACGTCGCGGTGGAGCCGAAGGCGATCGGGTTTCAGGACGCCCTGGTGCGCGGCTCGGTGCTTCTGCCGCTTGCGGCCGAGCTGGCCCGCCTCGGGGCGGATGCCGACCGGACGCTCGGGGCGGCGCACATCCTGCTCGGCCGCGAAGTGAGCCAGGGCGTGCACGGGTTCAACCCGGGGGTTGCCCGCCGCCTTTTGGAAGTCCCCGAGCACGCACATGCCGGCGAGGATGTCGTCGCCGACCGGATCTACGTGCTGCCCTCGACCACGCCTGAGCTGCGGCCGGTGGCGGGCGTGATCACGCTCGACGAGGGCAACCCGCTGTCGCACGTGCAGCTGCTCGCGCGAAACCTCGGGATCCCCAACGCCGCTGTCTCGTCGGAGTACCTCCCCCTGCTCCAGGCAGTCGCCGGCCGGGAGGTCTTTTACGCGGTCACACCCCTCGGCCGCGTCGTGCTCAAGACGAGCGACCTGTTGACGGCAGACGAGCTGGCGGTGCTCGCGCCCCGAACGTCCGCGACGCCGGCCAGGATCCGGCTCGACGTGTCCGCCCTCCAGCTCGACCGGATCGCCCCGGTGCCGATGCGCGAACTGCGCGCCGACGCCTCGGGGGTGACGGTTGGTCCCAAGGCCGCCAACCTGGGACAACTGGCCGCCTACTTCCCCGACCGGGTGTCGGCCGGGGTGGCGCTGCCGTTCGGCATGTTCTACCGTCACGTCAACCGGCCGTTCGAGGGCGATCGCACGCCGCTCGAAGCGCTGGAAGCCGCGTACCGCGCGGCCGCCGAGATGCGCGCGGCCGGCGCCACCGAGTCGGACGTGGACCGCTACGTGTTCGAGGCACTGGCCCAGATGCGGCGGGCGATTCTCGAGCTGCCGTGGGTGCCTGAAGTGCGCGCGGCCATCGAGCAGGCGGTGCGCGAGACGTTCCCCGACGTGCGCCGCGGCGTCTTCGTGCGGAGCGACACCAACGTGGAGGACCTCCCCCAGTTTTCCGGCGCCGGGCTCAACCTCACGGTCCCGCACCGCCTCTCGGTGGACGGCATCCTGGAAGCGGTGCGCCGCGTCTGGACGTCCCCGTTCAGCGAGCGCGCCTACCTCTGGCGCCGGCAGATTCTCGAAGAGCAGAGCCAGGTGTACCCGTCGGTGCTGCTGCTGGAAAGCGTGCATTCGGAGAAGTCCGGCGTGCTGATCACGACCGGTCTCGACACGGGCGGCGCGGACGCGCTGACCATCTCTACGGCCGAGGGGGTGGGCGGGGCGGTCGAGGGGGAGCAGACGGAGACGATCGTCGTGCAGCCCGGCGGCGCGGTCGCCCTGCTGTCGCAGACCAAGGGCCCCGTGCGGCGCGCCCTGGTGGGCAGCGGGAGCGGCGGCGTGGTGCTCGTGCCCGCGGCGCAGCCGGATACGTTGCTGCGGCCGGCGGAGATCGCGCAGCTCCAGGCCATCGTGCGCGAATGGCGGGAGCGGTTCGCGCCGGGGGCCCCGGACGAGGTGTGGGACATCGAGTTCGGGGTCGTGGACGGGAAGGTCTGGCTGTTCCAGATCCGGCCGTTCATCCGGTCGCGGGGCGCGGACCTGGTGCAGCGACTCGCGGTACTGGACCGGGAGATGCGGGCCAATGCGAACCGGTCGGTGGCGCTGGAGGAGGAGCTATGAAACGCGGTCTCGTGGTCGCGGCCCTGAGCCTGCCGCTCCTCGGAGCCGCCGCGCTGGTCCCGGACCCGTATCCGCTGGACGGCTACGAGTACACCGGCATCCGCCGACTGCGCGCGTACCGGATGATCCTCGACCGCGCGATGCCGGGGTCGCTTCGCCTCCAGCCGGGTGCCCTCCTCCCGTCGTCGGCCATTCGGCTGCGTCTGCGCGGCGCGGGCGACTCCCTGAACCTCGGACCGGATCTCCCGCCCGACCCGGAACTGCAGGCGGCGCTCGAGCGGATCGTCGGGTCGCGCGACACGTCCTATCGGGTTGCCGTGCTCGACATCACCGATCCCGACCGTCCGCGGTACGCCGCGATCCGCTCGCAGCAGGGCTATATCCCGGGGAGCGTGGGCAAGCTGCTGGTGATGGGCGGGCTGTTCAACGAGCTGCGCAAGCTCTATCCCGACGACGTCGCCGCCCGGGCGCGGGTGCTGCGCGAGACGCGCGTCGTAGCCGACCGCTTCGTGATCCCCAACAGCCACCAGGTGCCGGTCGTGAACGACGAGTTCACCGCGGTGCCGCACCGGGCGATCCGGATCGGCGACACGTTCACCCTGTGGGAGTGGGTGGACCACATGGTCTCCCCCAGCTCCAACGCGGCGGGTTCGGTGGTCTGGAAGCAGGCGCTCCTGCTCAGCGAGTTCGGACGCGCCTACCCGCCGACGCGGGAGCAGGAGGAGGAGTTCTTCCGGCGGACGCCCGCGCGCGAGCTGTCGGAGCGGTCGATCCAGATCCTGGAGGAACCGCTCCTTGCGGGGGGGATCGACACGGCGCAGCTGCGGATGCGGACGTTCTTCACGGCCACGGCCCAGCGCGTCATCCCGGGCCGGGCCAGCCTCGCCACGCCACAGGAGCTAGTGCGGTGGCTGCTCAGGGTGGAGCAGGGCCGGATGGTGGATGCGTGGAGCAGCCTCGAGATGAAGAAGCTGATGTACTTCACGCGCCGGCGGTATCGGTACGCGGCCTCGCCGGCGCTCAATGACGCGGCCGTGTACTTCAAATCGGGGTCGCTGTACCAGTGCCGGCCGGAGCCCGGGTACGAGTGCGGCCAGTACCGGGGGAACGCACAGAACCTGATGCACTCGGTGGCCATCGTCGAATCGCCCGCCGCCGGTGAGCCGCAGCGCGTCTACCTCATCTCCATGATGTCGAACGTCCTCAAGCTGAACTCCGCCCAGGCCCACCTGGAGATCGGGACCCAGGTCGAACGGCTGATCGCCCGGCTCCACCCCTGACGGGGCC
The DNA here is from genome assembly GCA_029862925.1 of Gemmatimonadota bacterium. Lineage (GTDB taxonomy): Bacteria > Gemmatimonadota > Gemmatimonadetes > Gemmatimonadales > GWC2-71-9 > JAOTWJ01. Next base: position 2,670 of record JAOTWJ010000136.1, on the reverse strand, counting down.
CAATTGTGACGGCGGCCACTGGCGGGGACGGCCGGGTCCCAGCGATCTTAGTCGCCGGAGGAATCGCCTTGGCATGAGACCCCGACCTCTTCGAGCGGTTGCACGACGCACCGGCCTGCTGGCCGCCGCCCTGGCCGGCGCCGTGCCGGGCGCAATGGCGCAGGGCGTACCCGTGGCCGCCGTGTTCTCGGCCACGGAGGCGGAACAGCAGCCGAGGTTCGTGTTCCCGGCCAAGGACCGGCAGCTCCAGCGGGACCTGGACCGGGTCCTGGGACAGCAGCCCTTCCGCCGCCTGGTCCGCAACAATCAACTCTCCGTCGCACTGGTGGATCTCTCGACCCCGGGGCAGGTGCGCTACGCCGGGGTCCAGGACGACCGCATGCGGTACGCGGCGAGCCTGCCCAAGATCGGGATTCTGCTGGGCGTCTTTGCCGAGGTCGACCACGGGACGATCGAGTATACGCCCGCCCTGCGCGGGAAGCTCGAGCGCATGATCCGCCGGTCGGAGAATGCGGTCTCGACGGAACTGATCGAGCTCGTGGGGTTCCGTGCGATCGAGGCCGCGCTGCGCGACCCGCGCTACCAGCTGTACAGCCCCTCGCGCAACGGCGGGCTCTGGGTGGGCCGGGACTACGGTGGCGGGATCGGGGTGTGGCGCCGGGACCCGCTGCACAAGATCTCCCACGGAGCCACCGCCCGGCAGGTGGCGCGGTTCTTCGTGATGCTGGAGCGCGGCGAGTTGGTGAGTCCGGACGCGTCCGCCGAGATGAAGAGCATCCTGGGCGACCCCGAGTTGCACCACAAGTTCGTGCTGGGGCTCGACCAGCGTCCGAACTCCAAGATCTATCGTAAGTCGGGTACCTGGCGGCAGTTCCACGCCGACGCCGCCCTGGTCGAGCGCGACGGGCGGAAATACGTGGCGGTGGCCCTGCTCGAGTCCCGGTCGGCGACGGGCGTGTTCGCCGATCTCATCGTCCGTCTCGACGACGTGATTCACACCGCCCGGCCACCGTCGCAGCGGTCGGCGACCGAGTAAGCCCGCCCGACGCCGCCGACAGCAGCGACACCATCAGGACCCGGGAGGCGCCTCGCCGCGGAGGCACGACCCACCGGGCGTGCGCCAGAGCGCCGGAGGAGGGAACCGATGGCGGTCAGCGACAGCTTCCGTGAGTACGTGCTCGAACAACTCGGCCGGGTGATTCCCATCAAGGCACGCCGCATGTTCGGTGGCGTCGGGCTGTACGGCCGCGGGCTCTTCTTCGCCGTGATCGACGACGACGTCCTCTATTTCAAGGTGGACGAGACCACCCGTCCCGACTTCGAGGCCCAAGGGATGCAGCCGTTCCGGCCGTTCGGCCCCGACGGCGGAGCACTGCGCTACTTCGCCGTGCCGGGCGACGTGCTCGACGACGTGGACCGGCTCACCGTGTGGGTGGGCAAGGCGCTCGCGGTCGCTCGCACCGCCCGCACAAGCAAGTCGCGCGGTCGCCGCCGAACGCGGCGCCGCTGAGTTCCCCCGGACCCATGCCGAGTGCCAGATGCGCGCTCGCGCTCGCGGCGCTGACGGCTGCGGTCGCGGCCTGCGCGTCGGGGAGCGGTCGCATCACCGTGCGGCGGGCCGCGATCCCCGTCGGCGACACGATCCGCACGTTCGTGCTGGTGGCGCCGGCGAGCGCACCGCCCCGGGCCGGATGGCCGTTGCTGCTCGTCTTCCACGGCACCGGGTCCAGCGGCGCCGGCATGCGAACGCTCGCCGGGCTCGATGGCACGGTTGCCCGCGGGGAGACGCTCGTGGCTTATCCGGATGCCGCGGTGGGCAACTGGGCGGAAGGGTGCGACTGCAACCGCGCCGATGCCCTCGGGGTCAACGATACCGGATTCGTCCGGGCGCTCGTGGACACGGTGGCCGGATGGCATCCCGTGGATCGCGGCCGCGTGTCCGCCGCCGGGTTTTCCCAGGGCGCGCTGTTCGTGCAGCGACTCGCGTGCGAGATGACGGATCTCGTGGCGGGCGTGGCAGGGGTGGCCGCACCGATCTCGGCGCCGCTGGGCGCCCGCTGCCGGCCGACGCGCGCGGTCTCCGTCCTGCTCATCCACGGCACCCTGGATGACGCCTACCCGTATGGCGGCCGCGCGCAGGGCGCGCGTACCGTGTTCGGAGCCCGCCAGACGACGGCCCTGTGGCGGCGGCTGAACGGCTGCGCCGCCGACGGGCGGGTGCGCAGCCTGCCCAACACCACGGCCGACGGCACGACCGTGCTCGAAGAGCGGTGGGGCCCGTGCCGCGACGGCACGGCGGTGGCGCTGGTGACGGTGGACGGGGGACGCCACGCCTGGTCGCCATCGCGCGACGTAGAGACGGGCTCGTTGCTCACCACCTTCCTCCTGGGTCCGCGATGGATCGAGTGATCGGCGGATTGACGGATCGAGTGATCGGGTGATCGACGGGCGGGCGCCGCCCTCCGATCCGTCGATCCGTCGATCCTCGTCACGCCGCTTGCCGCCCGGGGCGCCGGAGCGTCTCTTTGACGGTCCAACGCTCACCCCGAGGACCTCATGCGCCGGTTGCTTCCGTTGCTCGTGTGTGTTGCCGCGGTCGTGCCGCTGGCAGCGCAGGAAACCGCCTCCGACACGCTGCTCACGGTTCAGCATTACCTCGACTGGGAACAG
>JAOTWJ010000135.1 GCA_029862925.1 Gemmatimonadota bacterium | reverse complement strand
GGTGGCAGCTGGGACAGGACGTGACCCTCCAGGGCACCATCTTCCCGGGCGACTGGACGTTCACCATCCGGGGCGTGTACGACGTCACCGATCCGCTGATCAACGACGACATGCTCATGTTCCACCACGACCTGCTGGACGAGCGCATCGACCGCGCGGGCATTGCCGGCTGGTACGTGTTGCGCATCAACGACCCGGGAGGCGCGGCGGCCATTGCAAAGGCGATCGACGATCAGTTCCGCAACTCCAGCGCCCCCACCAAGACGGGGACGGAGCAGGAGTTCAACGCCAGCTTCGCGACGATGTGGGGCAACGTGGGACTCCTGATGAACACGATCGGCCTCGCGGTGGTGTTTGCCATCCTGCTGGTCACGGCGAACGCCGTGATGATGAGCGCGCGCGAGCGCATCGGCGAGGTGGCGGTGCTCAAGACCATCGGGTTCTCGGACCGCACCCTGTTCGCATTGGTCATGCTGGAGGCCGGCGCCATCACGCTCACGGGCGCCGTGATCGGGCTGGGCGGCGCCAAACTGCTCTATCGCGCGACCAACTTCAACGCCGCCGGCTTCCTGCCGGGATTCGACGTCACGACGGGAACGCTCCTGGGCGGCCTTGCCATCGCGCTGGTGCTGATGCTCGCCAGCGGGCTGGCCCCCGCGCTGCACGCCGCGCGGCTGCCGGTGGTGCAGGCGCTGAGGCACGTCGGATGAAGATCCCCCTCATCTACAACGTGCGGAGCGTGTTCCAGCGCCCGCTGTCCACCGCGCTCACCAGCCTTGGCGTGGCGCTGGTGGTGGCCGTGTTCATCGGGACGCTGGCGCTGGCGAACGGGTTCCGGGCGGCGCTGACCCGGACCGGATCGGACACCAACGCGCTCGTGTTGCGGCGTGGCGCGGACTCGGAGCTGGCGAGCGGGCTGTCGCGCGAGGCCGCGAGCATCATCGCCGCGTCCCCGCATATCGCCGCCGGGTCCGACGGCCGGCCCCTCGTCTCGCCGGAAGTCTACGTCCTGGTCCCGCTGGGACGGATCGACGATACCACCAAGGTGGCCAACGTCGTGGCGCGCGGCGTGAGCCAGGCGGCGTGGAGCGTGCGCGCCAATCTCCGGATCGAGCAGGGCCGTCGGCCGGAAGCGGGCCGCGCCGAGGTGTGCGTGGGGCGGCGGCTGCTGGGTCGGTTCCCCAACACCGCAGTGGGCGACCGTCTGCGGATCGCCGGGCGGGACTGGGACGTGGTGTGCCACTTCAGCGCGCGCGGCTCGGCGTTCGAGTCCGAGATCTGGGGCGAGAACGAGCAGTTCATGCCCGCGTTCCGCGGTGAGGTGTTCCAGGCCATCAGCTTCCGCCTGCGCGACCCCGCGGCGTTCGAGGACGCCAAACGCGCGCTCGAAGGCGACCGGCGGCTCACGGTGGACGTCCAGCGCGAGTCGGCGTTCTACGTGCAGCAGTCCCAGCTGCTCGACCGCATCCTCCGCATCCTGGCCATCCTGATCACCAGCATCATGGCGGTGGGCGCGATCTTCGGGGCGGTCAACACGATGTACGCCGCGGTGGCGTCGCGCGCGCCCGAGATCGCCGTGCTGCTCACACTGGGATTCCGGCCGCGCAGCGTGCTGGCGAGCTTCCTGGCGGAAGCGGCGTTCATCGCGGCGCTGGGCGGCGCGGTGGGGTGCCTGCTGGCGCTCCCGGTGAACGGGATCGTCACGAGTACGACCAACTGGGCCAGCTTCAGCGAGGTGGCGTTCAGTTTCCGGGTGACTCCGGGCTTGCTGCTCGCCGGTCTCGTGTTTGCCGTGGTGATGGGCGTGGTCGGCGGGTTCTTCCCCGCGTGGCGCGCCGCGAAGCTGCCGGTGATCCAGGCGCTGCGGGAGTAGCGCCTCGCAACCCTACCGTCCGGCCGCGATCGCCTCCAGCCGCGCCACCCGCTCCGCCGTGGGTGGATGCGTGGAGAACAATTTCATCACGCCGCCGCCCCGCGCCGCCAGCGGGTTCACCTGTGCCAGTGGCGCCGCCGCCGGGTTCACCTGCATCGGGATCTGGTGCGCGGCCGCGTCGAGCTTCTTGAGCGCTCCAGCCAGCGCCAGCGGCCGGCCGCTGATCTCGGCCCCCACGGCGTCGGCCTTGAACTCGCGCTGCCGGCTGATGGCCATCTGGAGCAGCATCGCCGCGATCGGGGCCAGGATCATCATGCCCAGCGCCGCCAGCGGATTCCGGTCGTCGTCCCGGCCCCCACCGAACAGAAAGCCGAAGTAGGCAAGGTTACTGATCGCGCCGGCGAGCGTGGCCGTCATGGTCTGGAGCAGCATGTCCCGGTTCTTGACGTGCGCCAGCTCGTGCGCCAGCACGCCTTCCAGCTCGTCGGGCGAGATCATCTGGAGCAGGCCCTGGGTGACGCAGACCACCGCGTGCTCGGGGTTGCGCCCCGTGGCGAACGCGTTGGGCTGCTGATGCGGGGCCACCGCGACCGTGGGCATCGGCAGCCCGGCGCGCTGCCGCAGCCGGTCCACCAGGGCGTACAGCTCCGGCGCCTGCCGCGCGTCCACCACCTGGGCGCGGTACATCCGCAGCACCATCGTGGAGGACATGAAATACATGACCACGTTCGACACGCCCGCGAACCCGAGCGCCACCAGCATGCCGCCCTGACCGCCGAGCGCGCCGCCGATCGCCATGAACAGCGCCGTGAGCCCGGCCATCAGCATGAAGACCTTCATGTTGCTCATCGCATCCTCCCACACCGACGAAAAACGAGACCCTCGCCCGCGCGCCCCTCTCCGGGCGCGGCGGCGAAGGTCTCGCTCGAGTCGTTCCGCTGACTGTGCCGGACCGTGCGCCGCTGGCGCAGTCCTGACGATCCGGCAGCGCGGCCACCGGCCGCGGAGCTACTCCCCTTCAGGGCGAAATTCTATTGCGGGTGGTCCCGCCGCGCAACGGCCCCGGAACCGCGCAACGCGCCACGCACCTTCGCCGTCAGGCCCGGCGTGAACCACAGGGCCAGCCACCGGCGCATGAGGCCCACGTCCCCGGGCCGGTAGGGGAACCACTGCGGCTCCCGTTTGAAGGTGACCCGGGCGCCCGCCACCGACTTCACCTGCACGAACTCGAGCAGGCCTTCATCGCCCATCAGCCGCCCGAAACCGCTCTCTTTCACCCCGCCGTACGGCAGGCCGGACACGGCGAAGCCCATCAGGTGGTCGTTCACGGTGATCAGCCCCGCCTGCAGCCGGTCGGCGATCCGCCGCGCGCGCCGCCGGTTCCGGGTCCAGATCGACGGGCTCAGGCCGAACGGGCTGTCGTTGTTGAGCGCGATGGCCTCGGCATCGTCCCGGACCTTGATGATCGAGACCAACGGTCCGAACGCCTCAGAGCGGTTCACCTCCATGTCGGCGGTGGCGCCGAGCAGGATGGTGGGGGGATAGAGGCGCGGGTCGGCGTCCTCGGGCAGGGACATGCGCACCACCTCGGCGCCGCGCGCCTCGGCGTCGGCGACGAGCCCGTCCAGGATGCCGCGTTGCGGCGCGAAGATGAGCCGGCTCATGTCGGCGCGCTCGCCCGTGCCCACGCGGATCCGGGCGACCTCACGCTTGAGCGCCGCGACGAAGCGGTCGTGGATGGGGGCCGCCACCAGGGCGCGCTCGATCCCGATGCAGCACTGGCCGGCGTTGGCCATCGCGCCCCAGGCCACACCCGCCGCCGCGCGCTCCACGTCCGCATCGTCGCACACGATCGCCACGTCGTTCCCGCCCAGTTCCAGCACCACGGGGGTGAGCGACTCGGCGGCGGCCCGATAGACCTTCTTCCCCGTGGGGCTGCCGCCGATGAACGCGATCTTGTCCACGCCGGATGTCACGAGCGCGGCCCCCACGCGGCCGTCGCCTTCGACCACCTGGACCAGATCGGGGAAGTCGGGCAGCGCGCGTTGGATCAGCGTGCCCAGGAGCCGGCCCGACCGTGGGGCGATTTCCGAGGGCTTGAGGATCACCGCGTTCCCGGCCACCAGCGCGGCGATCGTGGGGAGCGCGGGCAGCATGAACGGGAAATTCCACGGTGAGATCACGCCCACCACGCCGAGCGGCTCGTACTGCTTGTAGGCGTGCTTGCTGAGCAGGATACCCGTGGGGACCCGCTTGCGGCGCAGCACGCGGGGCGCGCGCCGCTCGTAATGCCGCACGAGCTGGAGCACGTTCAGCACCTCGTGCATCAGCGCTTCGATGGGCGGCTTGCCGGTCTCCTCGCGGACGGTGGTGGCGATCTCGTCCAGGTGGGCGACGAGCATGCGGCGCACGTCGCGCAGCCGGCGGGCGCGCGCGCGGTTGGACAGCGCGGCCCAGGGCCGTTGGGCGGCACGGGCGCGGGCGAGCGCGGCGGCCACGTCCGGCAGTGCCACCGGCGGAGCCGGCGCGGTGGGAGCGACGGAGGGGGTCATGGCCCGTCCTCCTCGAGATCGGGCGCGGCGGGTGTGCCGCCGACGGCGGCGGCGGTCCGGGACGGCGCGCGCTGCGTCGTCTCCCCTCGGCCGCCGTTCTCTCGAACGGTAATACCCCTGCCCCTCTCGCTACCAGCCCTGCCGCGGGTCTTGTCGGCTACGGTGCGGGACTACTTGGGTGCGTGGGCGGAGGTGCCGCCCATCAGGCCCGGAGCCACCCGGACGGTACCGATCGGGAATTGCAGGGGTCGCTTGGGGGAGCGGGCGTCACTTCCTGAGGCCCTCCGCGCTCAGTTCTCCCGTTCCTCCGGCTGCCGCACGCGAACCAGCAGCCGGGCCGCGTGACCCGCCACCAGCGACACGCCGATCTCGTGCTGGCCCGGGGGAAGGGACAGTCGAATCCGGTCCCGGTCACCCACGACCCCGCCCGCGAAATGCACCGTCGTGTCGGCGTCAGCCGTCAACGCTTCCCAGTCATACGGCTCGCCGTCCACCGTAACGGCGACCACGTAGCGCAACCCGTCGGCAACGCTGTCGGGCAGGACCAACCGGATCTCCACGATCGCGGCGTCTGTCACGACCACCGCGATGCCGGGGTGGCCGAGCGGCAGCTCCCACCAGCGTTGGGTCTTGCCGTCGTGCTCGATCCGCACGGCGGACCTGCCGGCGAGCGGAACCGTTTCCCAATCGACGCTGGCGGGACCCACACGCGTGCTCGCGATCCACCCGACGGTCGCCAGGGCCAGCGCGACCAGCGTCAAAGCTGCCCAGCGCGTGCGCTTCCAGTACACCAACCGCCGCCATCGCCCCTTCCAGATCGCAGGCCAGACCTCCCGGCGGGCGACGTCCAGATCGTGGGGGAAATCGATCTCCGCCCACGGCTGGCCCGCGATGTTCACCCCGTAGATCGGCACCTGCGCGCATGCCACCCGGGTCGCCTCGATCACCCATGCCTTCTCGTGGCCGTCCCGAATCAGATGGTCCGCGGCCGCGAGCAACGCCCTGCCGCCCTCGGCATCGAACTTGAGCATGCCGAGACTCTCGCCCCGCGCGGAGCCAGGCGGTAGATCCTTGCCGATGTCCGCCACCCGCCGCCGCTTGATGGCGACCTTCGTCTGCTCGCGCCCACGCGAGGATGTCGAGTCGTAGGCCACGACGCTGCCGGACTCCTCGAGCAAGCGGTCCAGGATGCGGGGGTCGAAGAAGAGGTCGGAGTTCAGCAGCACGAAGGGCCCGTTGATCCACTCCCGCGCGAGCCACAGCGAGTACAGGCTGTTCGTCTCCGCGTAGCGCTCGTTGACCAGCACCTCTGCGCGATCACCGATGACGCGCCGGACCTCCTCCGCCTGATAGCCGAGGACGCAGAGCACCGGGCCGACGCCATGGTCGGACAGGGCCTCGAGTTGATGCAGTATCAGGGGCCGCCCGCCGATCTCGACGAGGCACTTGGGCTTGCCGTTCGTGTGCGACTGGAGCCGGCTGCCGATGCCGCCTGCGAGAATCACGGCTTGCATCCTACGACTCCCTCTGGAGCACCGAGCGAGCGCCGACGCCCGCCTCGAGCCATGCGAGATAGGCCTCCGGCCGGCCGGCGAACCGGGCAGTCCCGTGGTCGAGCACGACGACCCAGTCGAGCCGCGGCACCAGCGCCGGATCGTGCGTGACCCAGAGCGTCGTGCGACCGCGGGTAACGGTGAGCAGGAGCTCCGTGAGCTCGCCGGCGGTCGCGTGATCGAGCCCCGAGGTCGGCTCGTCGAGCAGCCAGATCCGGCCGTCCCGCAGCAACGCACGGGCGATGGCCAGCCGCTGGCTTTCCCCGCCCGAGAAGAGATCCCCGCCCCGCCGCACGGGGGTGTCATAGCCCTGCGGAAGCCGGGCGATGAAGTCGGCGGCGCGCGCGGCGCGCGCCGCCCGCTCGACCGCCTCGGTAGTCACCGCAGGCATCCCGAGCGCGAGGTTCTGCCGCACGGTGAGGCCGGACAGCACGCTGTCCTGGAACACGACGCTCATCTGGCCGCGCACGGAGTCGAGCGTGAAGGCGCGGACGTCGCTCCCATCGAACAGCACCCGGCCGCGGTCGGGGTCGGCGAGGCGCAGCACGGCTCGCAGGAGCGTCGACTTTCCCGCCCCGTTCGGGCCGATCACAGCCACTCGCTTCCCGGCCGGGAGCGTCACGGAGAGGCCGTCGAGCGTCCACTTGCGGCCCGTGCGCACGCGCCTGGGCGCCTTGATGGCGACGTCTTCGAGCGCGATCTCGCCCCGGAACGGCGGCGCGGGACGGGCACCCGGTTGGTCGGCGATTTCCGTCACCCGCTCCGCCAGCTTGGCAAGCCGCTCGCCGCACGCATACGTACGGCCGAGCCGCGCGGTCTGATAGGCGAACTGGGCGAACGGGTGGCGGAGCGACACGGCGTAGGAGAAGAACACCACGAGATCCCCCGCCGTGAGCTGCCCGGAGACCACGGCCCGTGTGCCGAGCCATAAGGCGACGGCGATGCTCACCGCGAGCAGTACGTCGACTCTGAGCGAGAGCCCGGCCGCCAGCCGCCGGACCTTCTGCTCCTGTTTGAGACTCCGCTGATTGCGGCCCCGGAATCGGCGTTCGACCTCGCTCTCGCCGAGCCCGAAGGTCTGCAGCTCCCGGATGCTCAACAGCTCGCCGGCGACCAGGGAGGCGAGCGAGCCCTCGCGCTTCCGTTGCTTCTTGGCCGCGCGCGCGATGCGCTGGCCGCGGCGCGACATGGCGAGGAGCGCCAGCACGCCGCCGCCGGCCAGCACAAGGCCGAGTGCCAGGTTCAGCCACAACAAAACGGCGATCGTCGCGGCGAACAGGACGAGGGTCTGGAAGATCCGGATGAGCACGCCGTTCAGGCCGCGACGCAGCCGCGAGATGTCGTAGATCACCCGCGTCAGGAGCTCGCCGACCTCCCGCGACTCGTGAAACGCCAGCGGCTGGCGGAGAATGTGGCTGAACAGGGCGGCGCGGAACCGATACAGCACCCGATTCCCCAGGCCGTTCAGCTGGAGGACCTCCCCGTATTCCGCAGCGGCCGCGGCCAGCGCGATCCCGACGAACGCGAGGCTGAGCACGATGACGCCGCGCGTCGGGGCCGCCGCCACCCATCCCGTCAGTCCGTCACTGCGCCCACTCAGGTAGTCGAGGATCCACTTGAGGGGCCAGGGCTGGATCACGTGCAGCGCCACCACCGCCGAGGCCAGGAGCGCGCCGAGCGCGAACGCCCGCCCCTCACCCTTGGCGTGGGGCACCAGCAGCGCGCCGATGCGCCGGAGTCCTCGAACGTTGCGGCCGACGCGCATCCCTAGGCTCCCGCCTCGAGCCCCAGCCGGTGTCGCACCCAGCGCATCGCGGCGTCCGTCGCCCGCCCGGGGTTGTAGAAGAGGTCGCGCGCCATGGCGCGTCGCACGCGGCTCCCGTGGCGCGGATGGGCCAGCGACCAGGCCACCGCCTCGGCCGCCTCGTCCGGCCAACGCGTGGTCACGCCACCCTTGCGACCCCAGGTGTCCAGGTCGAGCGCCGTCCCCTTCTTCCGCATGTTGGCCAGGAGCTGCGGCACGTCCAGGTACACCATCGGCCGGTCGAGCAGCGCGTACTCGTTGGACACCGAGGACGCATCGGTGATCAGGAGGTTGGCCAGGAACAGGTAGGGAATCACGTCGGGATCCCGCACCAGCTTGGTGTGCCGGTCGCACAGGGGCTTGAGCCGCACGTGCCAATCGACCGTCTGGTCGCGCGGGTGGTCGTGCAGCTTGATCAGGATGTCGTACCGGTTCGTCTTGCGCAGGCGCTCCAGCACCGCCTCGCCCTGATGCTCGAGCGAGTTCTCCTTCTGGCCCGTGGGCGCGTACAGCACGATGGGCCGACGACCCGAGAGCCCGAGGCGCCGGAGCAGCGTCCGCCGTTCCAGGCTGCCGTTCACCAGCGGATCGAGTTTGGGGAACCCGATATTCACCAGCCGGGGGTCGGACTCGCGCAG
>JAOTWJ010000134.1 GCA_029862925.1 Gemmatimonadota bacterium | reverse complement strand
TGCCGGGCGTAATGCCGCGACCCGAGCAGGACGTCGGGCCCGCTGAAGTCGCCGTAGTCCTCGCCGTCCACGAACAGCAGGTCCACCCCCACCGACGGCGGATGCTGCGCCAGCACGTCCGCGACGCCGAGCAACACGGCCGTCCCGGAGGCCCCATCGTTCGCGCCGGGCACCGGGATCGCCTGTTGCGCCAGGTTGCGCGCCTGGTCCGAGCGCGGCCGCGTATCCCAGTGGGCGAGGAACAGCACCCGCTCCGCGGCGGTCGGCCGGAACCGGCCGATGAAGTTGCGGAGCGCCAGCGTGTCCCCGGTCTGCGTCACGTGGGTGAAGGCCTGCACCTCGACGGAATCCGCCGTGCGCGAGAGATGGGCCAGCAGCCAGTCCCCGGTGCGCCGGTGCCCCTCGGTGCCGGGCACGCGCGGCCCGAACGCGACCTGCGCCTGGACGTAGCGCAACGCCGCGTCGCCGTCGAACGGCGTGGGCGGCACGCCGCCCGCGCCGCAGGCGGCGGCCGCGACGAGGAACACGACTCGTCGTCTCATCGCAGCTGCCCCGACAGGAAGAACACCTCGGCGAAGACCGAGAAGACCATTTGCGCGAACTCCTGTGACGTGTGTCGCTGTTCGGTCACGACGTAACTGAAGTTGGCTCCGCCGCGCACCTGGGGCGAGAAGCCCGTGTCGAGCCGGATGTCGAGCGCGCTGCGCCGGCTGTCCGAGATCGGCGTGCACTCGTCGCTCCCGGCACGCAACAGGCACACGACCACGGCCGAGCTGGTGTAGGACAGTGTGCTGCGGATCTCGTTGCGGAGCCGGATCAGCGAGCGCGGCGGCCGGAAGGCGAAGTTGACGGTCGCGGTCCAGTCGTCCTGGTCCCGGCGCGTCGTGTTGCCCGACGTGATCGCGTTGGTCTGCGCATCGTTCAGCTGAAAGGTCGTCACGATCCCGCCTACCCACGTGAGCGTCAGTGACGGGCCGACCGCCCGCGACGTGCTCGCCGTGCTGCTGGCTTCACCGCCGGCCAGCCCCGGCTGCTCGCTGGACGTCTCGTTCTCGACGTACCGCACGTTCGCGTTCACGATCGACACCACTTTCCGGAGACCCCAGCGGGGGCTGTACGTCCACGACACGGAGCCCGACGGCCACTCGGTGCTCCGCTGCACCAGCTCCGTCTGCTCCGTCGCGCCGCCGCGGGCCGACCAGGTGAACGCTTCCTGTTCGCGGTAGTTGGCGCGGGCCGACAGGCCCAGCGGCAGCTGGACCCCGCCTCCGGCGGTGCGCGACCGCTGATCGCCGGCCGAGGTCGCGAGCACGCCTTCGCGCGCGCGGAACGACTCCAGCCCGCCCAGGGCGAACTGATAGCCCAGCGGCGCGCCGAACGGGGGCCGGTCGAAGCTGGAGCGCAACTCGCGGCTCCACGCGACGTCCACGGGCTGAATCCGCAGGAAGGCGCGGCCGAGGGCGGTGCGCTCGCCCACGAGATTGGCCAGCAGCCGGCCGGGCGCTACCGTGAGGCCGAGCTCGCGCCGGCGCGTGTTCGCCAGGGTCTCCGGCAACCGGAACGCGCCCGCCGTGTCGCCGTCGAGCCGCACCGGCGTCCGTTGGTTGGGGTCACGGTTGAACGTGAACCGCGTGGTGAGCAGGAACCGGGGACGCAGCCAGCTCGCGATCGCGGGCGACACGTTCAGGGCCGTCGTGATGATCCGCTGGCGCTCGAACCCGACTCCGGCGCCCAGCAGGTCGCGCCGCTCCCGCTGCAGCAGGCGGCCGATCGCCGTCGTGTCGCCGTAGTCTTGGAGATCGCGGGTGGAGCTGATGTCGGTGCGGAGCGAGAGCGTGGGGAACGGGCGCAGGTCGAGCCCGCCGTCACTGCGCAGCGTGTGCGTGATCCCGCGCGACGGCAGCAGGGCGGCGTCGCTCGCCAGCACGACCGGCACCCGGTACGTGAACCGGCTGGTCTCGTTGTTCGTCAACGTCACCGCTCCCCGCACCTGCGCGGGCGTCACCCGGAGCCGCGCGCCGCGCAGGGCCTTGGCGAATTCGCTGGTGCGCACGAACGTCGGCAGGCCGTTGACGAGATTCACCAGGAACCCCGGCGCACCCTTCACGGTCACGGCGGTCGGCACGTTGTTGTAGTCCACCCGCAGCTGGCGGTTCGTGCTCGTCGCCTCGCTCAGCTCGGTCGTCGTCTGCGCCCGGAAGAGCGAGCCTTGCAGCGAGAGCGGGTCCACGAAGAGACGCTCGACCAGCGAGGTGCCGCGCGACGTTTTGCGGTACCCGATCGTGTACGACGTGGTGGCGCTCCGCGGCTCCCGCAGCCCCGTGAGCGCGTCGGCGCGGATGTCACTCCGGTTGAGGTAGAACGGGTCCACGGTGGATCGCGTGTACTGGATGCCGAGCGGGATGCTGAAGTTCGAACCGGGCAGGAGCTTGTCGAGTCGGAACGTCCCGCCGAGGCGGATGGCCCCGTCGGTGGTGTAGCTCGGGGCTTCCCCCAGCTGCTGGAACTGCGCGTCGCGGGTGCTGAACGAGAACGCGAAGTCGCCCACATCGGCGGCCTGCAGCCGCACGTCGATCGCCCCGGCGACGCCGATGCGGTCGTTCACGTCGCTCAGGCGAATGTCGTCCACCCACACCTCGGCCTGGTCGACGAACACCGATTGGCGCGACCGGTAGATGCCGACCGCCAGCTCGGACACCCGTGCCAGGTTGGGGGGAGCGATGCCGGGGTCCCGCACCTGCACCATGTAGGGCCCGTCGCACGCCACGTATGCCGTGAGATCCCCGCCGCACTCCGCCGAGCCCGACGGCGGCTCGCCGCGCAGCCAGCGGCCCTCGATGTCCGCGCGCAGCAGCAGCCAGCGGTCGAGGTCGATCACCACCTCGGGCAGCCAGTCGACCGTGCGCACCGGCGTGCGGTACAGGTAGAAGTTGTGCTCGTCCCGGCCCGCCTTGATGAAGAACTCCAGGTCCCCGTCCTCCCACCCCGGCCCGCGCCCGCGCGCCCACACCCGCAGGGTGCCGTAGCGCAGGAAGTTCTTGTCCGCTTCGTCGGTGAACCGGATGAACGCTTCGGCGCGCTCGCCACCCCGAAGATCCCGGGCGAGCAGCCGCAGCGACTTCTCGTTGATCTGCTGGGAACCGAATTCGAAGCCGGCGCCGCGCCGGTCCGCCTGGTTGAGCACGCCGGGCGGGGGCGTGTACCCCAGATCGAGGTTCTCCGTGGTGGCCAGCGACGCGATCACCTCGCCGTGCGGCTCGCCCTGCGCGCCGCTCAGGCCCGCAATGGGCGTCGCCGCCCGCTTGAGCCACGGCGCGCCCACCAGCTTCATGCGGGTCAGCGCAAAGAACACCTCCGGCTCCTGCGGGCCCCGGTCGGGGGCCACCACGGTGAGACGCATGGCCTGGATCTGGCGCAGATTGGGCGAGCCGATCTGCAGCGTGTCCTCCCGGAACGGAATGCGGTAGAGCCGCCACGTGACCGGCCGGCCGCGCGCGTCGACCAGCGTGTTGCCGTTGCGCACGAAATAGCGGTCGTCGCCCACGGGGAAGACGTACCGCACCAGATCTTCCCCCACCGTCCCCACCGTGACGTCGAGCCGCCCGTCCCCGTTCAGGTCCTCCCCGTCCGCAAACCCGTTGCGGCGTGTGCAGCGCGCGCCGATGTCGCCCAGCGGAAACACCGGCAGACCGGCCCCGGGCACGAGCGCGCAGGTCGGGAAGTTCGTCAGCGGTGCGCCCGTCGTGGCGTTCACGATCGTGGGCAGGAGATCCCCGTGAATGCCGACGTCGTTCAGCGCCGCGTTGAACACGTTGGTGAGCGTGTCGCGTTCGGTGTCGAGCCGGCCCTGGCCCACGAAGCGAAAGCCGGAGAAGACCGTGTCGGTCCCGGCCACCGTGAACGAGTCGGGGCCGAAGGCCACGGCGTCCTCGAACACCGTGCCGAAGTCGACCAGCATCGTCACGCCTTCGGTCTTCGCGCTGCGCTCGGCGTCCTCCAGCACCCAGAACTCGAGGAACTCGACGCGTGACAGATCGAGCCCGAGCCCGGTGCCGCCGAACGGTTGGGTCATGCTGCGCCAGCGCGGCCCGGGCGTGTGCGGCCGGAACCAGCGGGGCGCCCCCGTGAGGGGGTTGGGCGCGCCGCCGATCGTGTCGGGCTTGAGGGTGAGCCACAGGACCGTCTCGATCTCGCGCGCCGTCCCGAGCAGGATGATCGTGGAGTCGATGTCGCGCGGTCCGAACTGCAGCACGTCGTTGCCCGACTGCACCGCGTTCTGCCACACCAGGGGCACCGCGTCGGCGTCGGCGAAGCCGCCGGTGGGGGCCAGGTATGGGATGCCGAGGCCGCGCGCCGACGCTGGGCGGCTGCCCAGCTGCCACTGATTCTCGAGCAGCGAGATGCCGCGGGTGGACGCGCCCTCGAACTCCTCGAGGTAGGCCTCCCCCGCCTGATTGGGATTGGGCTTCGACATCGCGATCTCGCCCGTCACGGTCAGGTTGGACGGGACCGACGTCGAAATCAGCGGCAGAGCGTCGAGCGCCCGCGTCACGATGTCGGGCCGGAAATAGAGCTCCGTGCTGAGCCCGCCGAGGAGATTGGCCTGCGGCTCGAAGCCCAGCTGCGGGCGCGTGAGCAGGCTGCTCTCCTTCTGACTCAGCAGGATGGCGTTGATCCGGCCGCGCGAGCCCAGGTTGTACGTCGTCGTGATCCCGTAGAGGCTCTTGGGCGCCACGTCGAACAGCTGGTTCTCCTCGAACTGCGCGCGCACCTGCGTCGGGCCGCGGAACAGCGAGTCGGGATTGATGAACGTGATCTGTCCGATGGCGTACTCGATGGTGTAGTGGCGCCCCCGTACGAGTTGGGCAGTGCCGATGAACAGCTTCTCGGTGCCGTCGCGGATCTGCAGGGCGCCCAGATTGAGCGAGCCGCGGTCGCCGCCGCCCGCCGCCTCGTACTGGAGCCGCACGCGGAACCGGGGCGGGGGACCCTGGGTCGAGAGCAGGTACGTCGGCGTGCGATACAACGAGTCGTTCCGCTCCGCCGCCTGGAGCCGCACCGTGTCGGCGAACGGCCGGAAATGGGGGAAGACGAGAAACAGGTCAACGACCGGTGCCCCGTTGTTGGGGTCGCGATCGCGGGGGAACACGCGGTTGAACTCGTCGAGGCGGGCTTCGTCGCTGGGCTGGGCCACCCGCAGACGCGAGAGGTACGTCCCGAGCCCGTCGAGCGGCCGTTCGGACTCGTTCACCACGAGCGCCACATCGAGGGACGACCGGTCGATGTCACTGCTGCCGAGCCGGTAGACGTTGCGCAGTTCGTAGTCGAAGGTCGGCACTTCGGTGCCCCGGCGCGGCTCGTAGATCAGCTCCAGCGTGTCGAGCCCGCGATTGAGCGCGGGATACGTCCCCACGGTGTCGCCCGTGGCGGTGACGTACGACACCGCGAGGAAGTCCTGGTCACCCACCCGCGTGCCCAGCGCGAACCACAGGCCCGACGGATCGAGGTAGTAGTCCCGGCCCTCCACGAGCAGCTCCCAGGGGAACGGCCCGACGCGCTGCGGGCTGTCGGTGCGCAGCGCGACGGCGTCGATGCCGCCGAGGTTGGGATTGGTGACGCTGGTCGCGCTGCGGGCGCGCAACCGGTAGACCCGCACCTGCACGGGCCGCTGCGTCGCGGGCAGGGCGTCGGCGGCGAGCCCCAGGAGGTCGACGTCGGGAAACCCCGGCACCGCACGAGGATTCACGACCGAGAAAAAGCGTCCGGTCTCGAAATCGAGATCCCGCAGCTCGCGGCTCACCGGCTGCGTGGTGCGCTCGCCGACCGTGTAGACGCGCGTGCGCAGCTGCGAGCCGCGCTGCTGCGCGAGAATCGTGCGGAACTCGAACGCCCCGATCTGCGCCTCAGCCTGGATGCCGAACGAGTTGGCCGGGATCGCCGCCGTGATGAACCGGGAGGCCGGCGCCACGAACCCCACGTTGCCGACCTCGACCCGCCGGAGGATCTCGTCCTCCAGACCCTGGTAGTACACATTGATGTTGTTGTTGGCGGTGAACTCGCGCTCGCTGTCGTAGTCCACGTTGACGTGCACCCGGTCGCCCACGATGCCGCCGGCGCGCACGTTGAACTGCTGGTCGAGCGCCGGCGTGGGGAATCCGCTCTGACAGCCGGAGACCGGATTGAGCAGATCGGCGGACGTGCAGCGGCGGTTGCGCAGCTGGTCGACCTTCATCTCGAAACGCGAGCGCAGCTGCAGCCCCAGGTCGGCATACCGGGCGAGCGCCTCGAGCGGCGCGGGCCCTTCCGGCGCCACCGGCGTCACCGGTCGGCGGGCAAAGGGCGGCAGCGGGGGCGGGGCCGTCGGTACCTCGGCCTCGGCAAACTGCAGCGGTGAGGGCCAACTGCGCCGCTGCTCCCGACTCCCGGCGATGCGCGCCCCGGTGCTACGTTCCCAGCGGGCCGCGACCACCGCAGGCGGTACCCTGGCGCCGAGGCGCCCGCCCGGCTGCAACGCCAGCGGGAGTCGCAGCGGCACCGAATCGACCCGGAGCCGCAACACGATGCGGGGCACGCCGGTCGTGTCGGCGGACCCCACCACCGGCCCGGTCGTATCCGGCACGACCTCCTGCGCCACGAGCGGCGCCGCGGCCGCGCTGAGCGCAAAGGCGAGGAGCACGGGCGAACCGGGTCGGGGCACGTTCACCAGAGGAGCGGGGTAGGCCCTGAGAGTGGCAGGGACGCACAATATACGCCGCCCCGCAACCCCTTACAAGCGGCTAAGTTACGAGGCAGGATGTCGATCCTCAGCCGGTATCTGCTCAAGCTGCACGCCGGGCCGTTTTTGTTCGCCCTCGGGGCGCTCACGAGCCTGATGCTGCTCAACCAGATCGCCAAGCGGTTCGGCGATCTGGTCGGCAAGGGGCTGCCGTGGAGCGTCATCATCGAGGTTTTCGCGCTCTCCATCCCGTTCATCGTCGCCATGACGCTCCCCATGGCCGTGCTGGTGGCGGTCCTGTACGTCCTGAGCCGGCTCGCCGGGGACAGCGAGGTCACGGCGCTCCGGGCCGGAGGCATCTCGCTCGGGCGGGTGCTGCGGCCGCTCCTGCTCGCGGGGCTCGGTGTGGCGGCCGTCGCCTTCCTGTTCAGCGACCACATCCTGCCGCGCTCAAACCACCGGCTGCGCACGCTCTACGGCGACATCGCGCGCAAGAAGCCCACGTTCTCGCTCAAGGAGCAGGTCGTCAACGAGGTGCAGCGCAGCCGCCTGTTCCTGCGGGCGGCCGAGATCGACCCGGCCACCTACGCGCTGCACGACGTCACCATCTACGACCTCGGGGAGCAGGATCGCAAACGGGTCATCTACGCCGACAGCGGGTACCTCGCGCTCACCCCCGATCAGGAAGATGCGCACCTGACGCTGTTCTCGGGCGTCATGCATGAGTTTGACCGCAGCGATCCCAAGATGTTCCAGCAAGTGGGGTTCCGGCGCGATCTCGTGCGGATCGAGGGGGTTGGCAACGAGCTGCGCCGCACGCTCGACGACAGCTACAAGGGCGACCGCGAGATGGGCATCTGCGAGATGGAGCGCGCGGTGCGGGTCGCACGGCGCGAGCAGGCCCTGTCGGAGCGGCGTGCCGTGGCGGCCCGCCGCAGCGCCTTTGTGGCGCTCGTAGGGCTCCCCGCGGTGGCGGCGGATACGGCCGTCGCCGAGGCGCCTCCGAGCGCGTACTGCCGGGTGCTGGCGAACTGGGCCGCCTGGCTGCTCCCCCCCGAGCTGCGCGCGCAGGATCCGCCGATTCGCATCCCGACGCTGCGGGGCGTCGACTCGCTCAAGGCCCGGGTGGCCCGCCAGCCGCAGGCCCCGCCCAACCTGCGCTCGTCGGAGGTGCGCGCCCACCAGGACCGGGCCCGGCAGTCGCGCGTGCGGGCGTCGCATTTTCTCGTGGAGATTCACAAGAAGTATGCGATCGCCACAGCCTGCCTCGTGTTCGTGCTGGTGGGCGTGCCGATCGCCATCCGCTTCCCGCGCGGCGGAATCGGGCTCGTCGTGGGCGTGAGCCTCGCCATTTTCGCCGTCTACTACATCGGCCTCATCGCGGGCGAATCGCTGGCCGACCGGCTCGCCGCCCCCCCGTGGATCCTCTGGGTGCCGAACATGATCTTCACGCTCGTGGGGCTCGTCCTGCTGTACCGCACCCGCACCGCCGCCACGGCGCCGCCCGCGGGCGGCCTGCGCGATCGGTGGCGCCTGCGGAGGACGGGCGCATGAAACGCCTGATCCTCGATCGGTATCTCCTGCGCGAGTGGCTCCGCATCCTCCTGGTGACGGCCCTCGGGTTTCCGCTCGTGGTGATCGCGTTCGGGCTGACCGACAACCTCGACGAGCACCTGGCCCGGGGCATCCCGCCCAAGGCGATCGCGCTGGGTTACGCCTTCAGTCTGCCGGACAAC
>JAOTWJ010000133.1 GCA_029862925.1 Gemmatimonadota bacterium | reverse complement strand
ATTGACAATAGCATCCTCTAATCTCGTTGGACCTGTTTCTCCACCGTTTTCCACAGCGTAGATGTCGAGGAACTTTTCGTTTTCCTTGTTTCCCACACCTGTATCCACAAGCACCAACCCGTCGTCGTGCTCGATCAACAGGCAGCGCAGGGCCAGGGGGATACGGTTCCGCTCATCCGGAGGGGCCCGCCGCTCCCACAGCGGTTTGGGAACGACGCCGAACATCGCCCCGCCATCGAGTCGTTGGCTGCCGGCGTCGAGGGTGTGGCAGGTGAGCCGGCCGATGCGGAACGTCTGGGGTTGGCTCATATGGGATCGATCGCATCCATCCACTGCGGGCCGGCCGTGCGCGGCGCCTTGTGGCGCGCGTCCACCAGGCCCAGGTCGTCGAGCGTCTCGGCGCCGAGGTCGCGTGCCCGATCCAGCAGCCGGACGAGCACCTGCGCCGTGGCCCGGGCGTCTCCGCCCGCCCGGTGCCGAGCCTCGATCTCGATCCCGAAGTACCGGCTGACGCTGTCCAAGCCCCGGTTCTTGAGGCCCGGCAACAGGCGCCGGGCGAGCTTCACCGTACACACGCGCGGGCCGTCGAGCCGGACGTCTCGGGTCCTCCGCACCTCGTGCTCGAGGAACCGCCAGTCGAATTGGACGTTGTGGGCCACGAACACCCGTCCCGCCAGGGCTCCCACCACGTCGTCGACGACCTCGGCGAACACCGGCTGCTCCCTGACCATCGCGTTCGTGATCCGGGTCAGGCGGGTTACGAACGCCGGGATGGGCCGTTCGGGGTTCACCAGCGTCTCGATTGCCGTCTCCACGCGCCCCGCCGGGCCCACCCGGATCACGGCCACCTCGGTGATGCGGTCACCAGCGACGGGGCGCGATCCGGTGGTCTCGACATCCACGACCGCAAACACGGTCTCGTCGAGACGCGATACCGCCCGCACGGCCGCAGCGAGCCCCCACCGCCCGAGGTGATCGCGCCGCACCCGGGGATCGGCACCGAGCAGGGCGGCGGCCAACCGGTCGGCAACCAGCGCGGGGGGTGGGGGGGTGGCCAAACCGAGAACCTCGCGCGCGATCACCTCGCTGTCGGCCGGCCCCGCCTCGAGCAGGCGCAGCGCCCGTCCCAGCAGCGTGCCCGTGGCATGGGCCGCCACGCCGGGCTGCATCACGCGTCGTCCCGCCGGAGCGGCAGGGTCATGCAGCGCGGACCGCCGCCACCGCGTACCAACTCGGAGCCCTCGATGGTGATGATCGCGCGCTCGTCGTCCTGGATCTCGCGGTCTCCCGTAAGGAAATCCACCCCCCTGACAATCTCGAAGCCCACCTTCTGACACTCGGTGAGCGTGGCGTCGTTGCGGTGGTACCCCAGTCCCAGCCCGGGACGCAGCATGACGAAGTTGCAGGCCGACGCCCATTGTTCGCGCTCCTGCACCGGGCGGCTGTCTCCCCCGCACAGGATGGGCTCGAGCGACAAGTCGATGGCCCGAAGCGCCGCGAAGAGGTTCGGCATCTCTTTCACCCCGTGCGTGCCCTTCCGCCGGTGGAGCACCGACAGCCGTTCCGGTCCCAGGAAATGAGGCGGGTAGACGACGCAGAGTTCCCGATCGAGCTGCGTGAAGATCATGTCGAGGTGAATGGCCGTCCGCTCGCCGGGCATCACAACGACGATGACGTCGGTCACGCTGCTCTGTTTGAACAGCAGGTCGCACAGGTGATCGAGGGCCGCTGGACTCGACCGATCGGAGAAGCCGAGCAGCAGCGTGTCTTCCCGCACGGGATGCACGTCGCCACCCTCGAGCGTGTAGTTGACCCGTCGTTCGTCCGAGCCGTCATACAGGATCCCGGCGCTCTGCAACGCGGGGTGGTAGGCGAACAGCGCCTTGACGATCAGTTCCTCCGACCAGCGCACCCCGTGCCGCATCGAGCCGATCAGCACGTGCTCCCCGACGACGATCCCCACGTCCCGCGTGAAGAACAGATTGGGCAGCGGCGGCAGACTGTACCCGACTTCGTTCAGGGCCCGCCCGATGGGACCGGCATCCTCGACCACCCCTTCGATGAGGTGCGTGACCAGCTCGTCGGTGGGCAGCCCGTCCAGTTGCCGAGCCAGAGCGTCCGACGGCACCACCTCGTGCATCCTTGCGATCAGGAAGTCGCGCACGTCCTGCTGTTCGAGCACCTCTCCGAGCAGGTCCTGCACCTCGTACACGTCCGCAAACCGTTCCAGCACGGCGACCATCCGTCGGTGCTCCCGCCGGGCGATGTCGAGGTCGATGATGTCGTCGTACAGGTAG
Source organism: Gemmatimonadota bacterium (assembly GCA_029862925.1). Classification (GTDB taxonomy): domain Bacteria; phylum Gemmatimonadota; class Gemmatimonadetes; order Gemmatimonadales; family GWC2-71-9; genus JAOTWJ01. The sequence continues at coordinate 6,177 of JAOTWJ010000133.1, read as the reverse complement.
TCTTCGCGCGTGCCGGGGGTGACGGCCAGCAGCTCATTGCCAGGCGTATGAACCAAGACGGCCCTGAGCGGGCCGATCTCCGAGGTGATCTTGAGGCGAGGCATACGGTCAGAATCTAAGGGGGGCGCCGAAAAATGGGGTGGGCGCGGTCCTGCCGCGGTCGGGGCTGTTGGCGACGCGGCGGTTACCGGTTGCGCAGGGCGTAGCTCAGGGTCTCGAGCTCGAGCGCCATGTTGACGTTCTTGACCGCCACCTCCTCGGGCACGGCCAGCTGCACCGGCGCGAAGTTGAGAATCGCCCGTACCCCCGCCGCGACGAGCCGGTCGGCCACCGCCTGTGCTCCGTCGGCCGGCACGGCGAGAATGGCGATGTCGGGGGCGACCTCCTCGAAGTCGGCTTCCAGCCCAGCCACGTCGCGCACGCGCAGCCCATTCCAAGCGCTGCCGATCTTGGCCGGATCGCGGTCGTACACCCACTCCACGTGGAACCCGCGACTCGGGAACCCACGATACTGCACCAGCGCGCTGCCGACCTTCCCCGCCCCGACGACGGCGACGGCATAGCGGCGCTCGAGTCCCAGGATGTCCCGCAGCGTGGCCGCGAGCTCGGGAACCGAGTAGCCGAGTCCTCGTTTGCCAAACGACCCGAAGAACGACAGGTCCTTTCTCACCTGCGCCGACGTCGTACTGCCGCGGCGCGCGAGCGCCTCCGAGCTCACCGTCGCGACCCCCGCGGCCTCGAATTCCTCGAGGAATCGCAGGTAGAGCGACAGGCGGCGGACGGTGGATTCGGCGATCTTGCGCATCGCGAATTGTGAAAGAATTCACAATCTACGTATCCCCGGGTTTCGCCGTCAACGCATTGCCGCTCGGAACAAGGCCACGAGCCGGTCGGGCGCCACCTGTTCCGGCCGTACCGACGGGGGGATCTCGAGTCGCCCGCACAGCGCGGCCGCGTCGGCGGCACTGAGCGACACCACGTGTCGCAGGCTCCGCCCCAGCTGCTTGCGCCGCTGCCCAAACAAGGCCGCCAGGAACCGGCGCAACGCGGGAAACTCCGTCGGGCTCACGAGCGGCTCGGCCAGGGGCGTGAGACGGAGCAGGGCCGAGTCGACCTTGGGCGGCGGTTGAAACGCCCCCGCCTTGATCGCAAACACCCGTTCGGCCCGCGCGACGGCCTGCACGCCGACCGTGAGCGCTCCGTACTCGCGCCCGCCCGGGGTGGCCACGACGCGCTCCGCCACTTCCTTCTGGACCAGGAACACGACAACGGCGGGTAGCGGCGGCGACAGCGCCTTGGCGATGAGAGGTGACGTGATGTAGTAGGGGATGTTGCCGACGAGCTTGAATGACGTGCCAGGAGCGGGGAGCGGTTCCGCCCCGGTCCAGTCGATCTCCAGGGCGTCGGCCCCAACCACCGAGACGTTCCCCGGCAACGGAGCGGACCGCTCCCCATGCCCAGCGCCGGTCAGCTGACCAACCAACTCCCGATCCCGCTCGATCGCCACCACCCGGGCCACACGCGGCGCGAGCCGCCGGGTGAGGCTTCCGTCTCCCGGCCCGATCTCCAGGACGACGTCGTCGGCCAGGGGATCCAGCGCGTCCACGATGCGGTCGAGAATGCGGGGATCCCGCAGGAAATGCTGGCCGAGCCGCCGCCCCATCCCTTATCCCGTCATCCCGTCATCCGTCATCTCGGTCTCACGCATTCAACACCAGCACGGAGCGATCGTCGGGGTTGGCCCCGGCGTAGGCATCCAGCGCCTCGAAGACCGCGGCGACGGCCACCTGGGATCCGCTGCCTCGATGGCGACGGATCACATCCAGCACGCGCTCCTCGCCGAACCGATCGCCGGCTTCGTCCCGGGCGTCCACGACGCCATCCGAGCAGAGGACGAGGGTATCGGCCCCGCGCGCCCACGCGACGTCGGTCCCGGTGAACTGCTGGTCGGGCACGAGCCCCAGGGGCGGGGCGTTGGCGCCGAGTCGTTCCGCGCGACCGTCGTGGCGCAGCACGAACGCGTGAGGGTGGCCCGCATTGGCGTACCGCAGGTTGCCGTGCACGCGGTCGGTCACCCCGTAAAACAGGGTCAGGTACATCTCGGTATCCCGCAGGTCGCCGCCGACCGACGCCAGCAGCAGGCGGAGGACGTCTTCCGGGGAGCCTGCTTCCTCCGCGTGGATGCCGGCGGCCGAGAGCACGAGGGCCATGATCAGCGCGGCGCCGAAGCCGTGCGACGCCACGTCGCCGAGCATCACGCCGAGGCGGTGTTCGGGCAGGCGGATGATGTGGTAGAAGTCGCCGCCTACCTCATCGGCCTGTCGGCAGCGGGCGGCGACATCGGCCGCGCCGGCATACCGCGGGATGAGCAGCTTGAGCTGGAGGTCGCGGGCGAGCTCCGCCTCGCGCCGCAGGCGCTGCTGGGCGCGGTCGCGTTCCAGCAGGCGCTGATTCTCGATGAACGTCCCCACCTGACTGGCGACCGCCGCCAACAGCCGCTTGTCACCGTCGGTGAAGGCGTCGGTCCCGAACCGATCCGTCACGTTGAGCACCCCGACCGCGCGCGGCTCCCCCTCGGGCTGGGGAAACAGAATCGGGATCGACAGAAACGCGGCGCCGCGATAGGTACGGTCGGGCTCGCTGGGCGGTGGTTCGTCGCCGGACGTGGGGTCGAACTCCGCGATGCGGCGCTCCCGGAAGACCCGCGCGGCTACCGAATGGGAATCGTCCACGGGGATCGGAGGGAAGCGTCGCACGTCGATCCCCCACCCCGCCACCGGGTGCAGCAGCCGGGCGGCCTCGTCGTGCACGAGAATGGACGCGCGGCGGGCCCCAACGACCGTTGCCACCTCGCGCACGATCGTCCGGGCGGACTCGACGAGCCCGAGCGTGCGCCCGAGCGTCTCACTGATCGTGTAGAGCAGCTCGATTTCCTCGAGCCGATCGTGGAGCTGCTGGACGATGGCCAGCGAATCGCGCTCCGACCCGAGCAGGGTGCTCAAAATCGGGATCGCCCGCGCGGCGGCGTCTCCCGTGCCGTGCTCGAGTTCGGCCCAGTAGCCGTCGAGGCCCGCCAGCGGGGCAAACCACGACCGCCCCCAACGGAACCCCTCGCCCGACTCGCCGGGGTCCGGCGGCGGGCGGTCATCGGGCCCTTCGCCCGCGAGAGCCCGGAGGCCCGCGTGTCCCCCACTCCACAGACGGATCCGATGTCCGACCAGATTGCCGAGGGCGAGGAGCAGGGCGTCGAGCCGTTCTAGGCGCGGCGCAGGACCATGCAGATGCCGTTGCCTCGTTCGTTCAGGTAGACGTCGTCGACCAGCTGCCGAATCAAGAAGAGGCCGCGTCCGCCGAGCGCCTCGAGGTCATGGGGGAGGGAGACGTTGGCGAAGGCCGCCGGGTCGAACCCGGCGCCTTCGTCCTGCACCTCGACCAGGAAGTGCGGTTCGGTGATCGTGACGTGCACGTGCACGTGCTTGGCCGCGTTCTCGGCGTTGCCGTAGAGAATGGCGTTGGCCAGCGCCTCGCACAGCGCCACGCGCAGGTTGAACCGGGCCCGTCGGGCGGTGAGGCCTTCGGCCACGCAGTGGCGGGCGACCACGTCCACCGCTTCTTCCACGACCTCCAGATCGCTGGGCAGCCGCACGGAGATGCGCAGCGCGGTCCGCGCCGGCTCCGGCAGCGACACGTCGTGCCGCCGCACCGCGAGACGCAGGGGAACGGTCACCGGGTCAGAACTTCTTCAGCGCGTCGTCGACGGTCTCGGTGATCGTAAAGAGCGTGTCGAGCTTGGTCAGCTCGAACAGGGTGCGGAGATCCTCGTTGAGGCCCGCCAGCCGCAACTCGCCGTCCACCTCGCGGAGCTTCTTGGCAAGCGAAACCAGGGCCCCGAGACCGGAGGAGTCGATGTATCCGGTATCCGAGAAATCCACCAGGATCTTGCGGGCGCCGCCGTCGGCGGCGTCGAGCACCTTCTGCTTCAACTCGTGCCGGTTGGACACGATCAACTGCCCGTCCACGCCAACGACCACGACCCCACTCGCGTCCTTCCGCATCGTGAAACTCATCGACACCTCCCCCACCGGTTCACGCCGCCGTCCGGGACTGGAGCAGCGCGACAGCCGCCACGTCCACGACGTCGTCGGTCGTCGCCCCGCGCGACAGGTCCGACATCGGACGCGCGAGCCCCTGCACGATCGGTCCGATCGCCACGGCACCCGCCAGCCGCTGCACCAGTTTGTAGGCTATGTTCCCGCTGTCAAGGTCCGGAAACACGAGCACGTTGGCCCGACCCGCCACCGGCGAGTCGGGCGCCTTGCGGTCGGCCACCGCCGGCACCAGCGCGGCATCGCCCTGCAACTCGCCGTCGCAGGCGATCTCCGGCCGGAGCTGCTGGAACCGTGCGACGGCCTCCCGGACGCGATCCACCCGTGGCCCGTCCGCACTGCCCTTCGTGCTGAACGACAGGAACGCGACCACCGGCGGGTCGCCCACGATCCGCGGCCGATCGTCGGCGGCCGCCGCCGCGATCTCGGCCAGCTGCTCCGGCGTCGGGTCGGGCACGACCCCGGCATCCGTGAAGGTCAGCACGCCGGTCGGCGGCAGCGCCGCCCCCCCGCGGGTCGATTCCTCGATCCGTCCATCCGTCGATCCGTCAGTCTCAAACACCATGTAGAACGCGCTGCTCACCGTCTGAATCCCGGATGCCGGGCCGATTGCCCAGAGGGCCGCCCGCAGGACGGCGGCCGTCGGACAGGTCGCCCCCGCGACGGCGGCCTGCGCGACGCCGAGGGCGACCAGCCCCGCCGCGAACCGGAGCGGATCGCGCGCCAGCTCCATGGCGCGGCGGTCGTCGGGCACGCGATCGGGCCGGCGCCGCTTGAGCAGCGCCGCGACGTCACCCAGACGGGGGTGCTCGTCGACCGGGCCCTCCAGCACGATGACCCGCGCGATCCGCTCGGCCGTGAGCCGATCCGCGGCCGCCCGCACGCGGGGGTCCCAGCCTTCGGCGAGGACCACGGTTTGGCCCAGCGCTCCGGCCCGCCGATGCAGGTCCTGCCGGAAGCTCATCCGCCCAGCTTGGCGCGCAGCGCCCGCTCGACCGCCGGATGCACCAGGGCGGAGACCTTGCCGCCATAGCGCGCCACCTCCCGCACGATGCTCGAACTGAGAAACGTGAGGCCCACGTCCGGCATCAGGAACACGGTCTCCAGTTCCGGATTGAGCTGGCGGTTCATCAAGGCCATTTGGAGCTCGTATTCGAAATCGCTCACCGCGCGGAGCCCCCGCACGACCACGCCCGCCCCCACCTCCTGCGCGAACCGCGCCAGCAGACCCTCGAACGCGCGGACCTCGATGCGCGAGTCGTCCCCCACGACGGTGCGGAGCAGGTCCATCCGCTCCTCGACGGTGAAGAGCGGGGCCTTGGCGGCGTTCACCGCCACCGCCACGATGACCCGTTCGGCGAGGTTGAGGCTGCGCCGGATCAGATCCTCGTGGCCGTGCGTGACGGGATCGAACGAGCCGGGGTAGAGCGCGATACGGGTCATGGCGCGTGGAAGAAGGTGAGGGCGACGTTGCCGTAGCGTCGCATGTCGTCGCCGCCGAGCTCCAGCTCGGCGGCGTGCTCGATGCCGAGCACCCGGGCGAAGGTCCGCTCGCGAAACGCATCCCGCAACCGGGCCGCCTGATCCGTCGAATAGGGGGGGTCGGCAAAGGCCACGTCAAATGCCCCCGGCTCGAGGCGCTTCACGAAGCGCAGCACGTCGGCCCGGCGGACCGTGACGCGGCCCTCCACGCCGAGGGCCGCAACATTGGCTCGCAGCGCCGCGAGCGACGCCGGGTTCAGCTCGACGAACGTGGCGTCCGCCGCGCCGCGGGACAGCGCCTCGAGCCCGAGCGCGCCCGACCCGGCAAACAGGTCGAGCACGCGGGCGCTTGGCAGCAGCGGTTCGACGATACTGAGCCAGGCTTCCCGCACCCGGTCGGCGGTGGGCCGCACGCGGGCGTCGGGCGGCGTCCGCAGGCGCCGGCCCCGGAACTCCCCTGCGACGATGCGCATCAGGCGGCCGGCCGGACCTGGACGATGCGCGCCTGGAGACTCACGTCGCCGCGCCACTCGTTCCGCTCGAGCTTGAAGGCAACGTCCACCGGACCGCGCCACCAGGCAGGGTCCAC
>JAOTWJ010000132.1 GCA_029862925.1 Gemmatimonadota bacterium | reverse complement strand
CCTGCCAGTCCCGTTTGACGGTGCGGCGCCGCACCAAGGTGTCCGCCCGGCGCTCCACCGCACTGCGGTTCACCCGCAGGTCACGCACCCAGTCGAGGTCCAGCGCGGTGCCCGGATTCCGCTCCGCCGCCGGCCGAGCGACGTAGGTCGCGGCCGGGGCCGCCCGCGAGTCACGCACTTTCACCATCGCCGCACCATCGAGTCATCCTCATGTCGCACGGCCAATTGAGTCGCCGGAAGGGCCTAAGATAACGTCCCCTCACGCCCCCGACACGGCATGCGCGAGACCCGGCGGCCATGCAGTCCTTTGCACGCCCCGTCGCGTTTCCCGGGACCGCCGGGGCCGGTCCGGCGCGACCTGCAGCCACCCGGCGATCTCCTATCGCTATTCCTCCCAACTGGTTAGCCATTCGCCGCATCGTCTCTGCCAAGTGGCGCAGTGCTTGCGTAATTAACTTGGGATGGTGACCGCCAGGCGAAGGAACGCCGGCTACACGGTGATCGAGATGTTGATGGTGATGGTCGTGGTCTCCGTGCTGGCCGCAATCGTGTATATCCGGGTCGGACCCACGCTCGAGCGGGCGCGGGTGCGTGGCGCGGCGAGCCTGCTCGCCACGGACCTGCAGTACGCCCAGACCCTGGCGGCCCAGCATCGCACCCCGATGGTCATCTCCGTGAACGTGGGGGCCAAGTCGTATCAGATCGCCAGCCGCGGCGGCGTGACCGTGTACCGCACGCGGGATTTCGGCGCGGGGTCGGAGTACGGCCTCGGCGAGTTTTCCGCCGCGCCGGTTGCGGTCGAGGTGTTTCCCAACTCGATTGTAGCGCAGAGCGCAACGTATACGGTGGGACTGAATGGCTATCGGCGCCAGGTCACCTTCTCTCGTGCCGGACAGATCCGTGTGGCGACGATTCCCTGACGACCAGCGGGGCGTCTCGCTCATCGAGGTGCTGATCGCGCTGGCCATTCTGAGCGTCGTGGTCCTCTCGCTGATGGGGATCATGTGGCAAATGGGCCGCCACAACCGGATTGCCGGCGGCGTGGGAGCGCGGAGCGCCGCGATCGAGAGCGCCGCCTCCCTTGCGCTGGCGGTCCGCTGGGACAGCCTCACCGCGCTGATCGGGTGCACCGCCGACTCGTCGACCGGGTTCCCGTACACGCGCTGTTTCGAGGTCCAGACGCTCGGACCGTCCCTTCGGCAGGTCCGCGTGATCGTGAGCCCGGCCGCGGCCACTTTGCTCAAGGCGGAGACCGTGACCGTGCAGCGGTCGCGGCCGCGGTCCCGCTCACCGCTCAACATCAATTGAGGATCGCATGACCCGTCGCGGCCTCACGCTCGCCGAACTCCTCATCGCCCTCGTGGTGTTCGGTATCCTCGGCACCGCGCTCGCGCGGCTCATGATCGGCAACTCGCGGTTCGTGTCGCGTCAGGAGGCCCAACTCGAGGCCCGGCAGACCGCGCGGGCCGCCATGAACAGCGTCGTGGCGGAGCTGCGCATGGTGAGCGACGGCGGGCTGATCGCCGCCGCCGCCGACAGCGTAACGGTGCGCATTCCCTACGCGTTCGGCGTGCTGTGCAAGAACCAGTACGCCGTCCTCGCGCCGCCCGACTCCGTCCTCTATGCCAACGCCGTGATGGCCGGCCTCGCGTATCGGCTGCCGGGTGGGGCCTACACGTTCAACACGGCCGTCACGGTGACGGGCACAACCGCGAGCACGGCCGACTGCACGGCCGACAGCATCCGGTCGGTGCCCTCGGGCATCCGCATCACCCTGTCGCAGAACAACCTCGCGCCAGCGGGGACGATCTTTTACCTGTTCCAGCAGGTCACGTATCGGTTTGCGGCTTCGGCCGCGCTCCCCGGCCGACGGGCGCTCTGGCGCCGGATCGGCGCGACCAACGAGGAGATCCTCTCACCGTTCAGCACGACGGCCCGCTTCGCGTTTCTCGTGGGCTCCCGTCTCACCGTGCAGACGGCGCCGCCCGCCACGCTCGACTCCATCCAGGGCCTCGAGCTGCGCCTCGTGGGGGAGAGTGACGCCGTCCCCAGCGGGTCCTCCACGCCGGCGCAGTACACGCTCGCGCCGCGGGTCAAGTTCGTGAACCGCGTCCTCCAATGACCGCCCGGCTGGCGAGCCCGAGCGGGTTCGCGCTCCCCACGGTCATCCTGTTGGTGGCCCTCCTCACGGTGCTCCTGGCCGGCGGGCTCTCGCGGGTGCGCGCCGACCGCCAGGTGGCGCACGCGAGCGAGGAGACCGGCAACGCCTTCGCGATCGCACAGACCGGGATGCAGGCCTACATGGGCAGCGTCGCCGGACGACCGGCCGACGGAGACTCGGCGCGGATCAACGTCGTGGGCGGGTACGCCAACGTCGTAGCCCACGTGCTGAAGACGCCCGTGGACACGATGGCCAACCAGTTGTTTCTGATCCGCTCGACCGGCGTCGCCATCAACCCGAACATCGGAAGCACGCCGCAGGGACGCCGGACGGTCGCCCAGTTCGCCGAGTGGCAGACCGGCTACATCGAGCGGCGGGCAACCCTGACGATGGCCAACGGCGTGCGGCTCCGGAACGGCTCGTCCACGATCGTCATCTGGGGCACCGACGCCTGCGGCCAGGAGCCCCCGATCCCCGCCATCCGCACCACTGTGATGACCGGCCCGCCCAACCCACCCATGGACACGGTGGGGGCGCCGCCGCTGGTGCAGCATGGGGCGGGAACGGGCCTGCTCGTGGCCGCCCAGACGGACGTCGATTGGGCCGCCGCCATCGGAGGCGGCATCGTGCCGGATGACCGCGTCTTCCGCCAGGGCGACACCTCGTTTCCCATCCAGCTGATCACGGGCAGCCTGAGCCTCGGCGGCACGTCCACCGGCAGCGGGCTGCTGATCGTGACCGGCGACCTGCTGCTCTCCGGTACGTCATTCTATTTCGAGGGGGTGATCCTGGTGGGCGGCAAGATCGACTTCGGCGCCTCGTCGAACGAGGTGCACGGGATGCTCATGAGCGGCCTCAACGAGCAGCTCGGCATCAATCCCCAGCGCACCGAAATCAGCGGCGGGGGGAAGGACCTGTCCCTCTATTTCGACGCCTGCCGCGTGAACCAGGCGCTCGCACCCCTCACCGGCCTCACGCCGGTGCAGAACGCCTGGCTGGACAGCTGGAGCGTGTACTGACCGTTCGCCGGCCCCCGGTCGGCCCGCACCGCTTGGTGCTCCCCGTCACAATCCTGCGAGTGTCATGGCCCGACTATTGAAGGGGAAAGGTCGGTACGAGACTCTATGCCGCGACTCGCTCAGGTTCCCACTGCGCCCAGCCGGAGCGTCCCTCCGGGTGCTCGGCGTTGGGCCGACGCGGGATTCGCGCTTCCCACCGTCTTGCTCCTGGTCGTCCTGCTCACCGCGCTCCTCACGACCGGGCTCACGCGCGCCGCCGCCGACCGGCAGGTCGCCGGCGCGAGTGAGGCGACGGCCACCGCGACGGCCGTGGCGTGGAACGGGCTGCAGACGTACTTCAACACGGTGAACCTCGATGCCTGCGAGCGCCCATCCCGTCCGGTGGACGGCGACTCGGTGCGGATCAACGTCCCGGGCGGCTACGCGGACATCGTCGCGCGGGTGGTGAAGCGCCCGGTGGACAGCCTCGCCAACTGGCTCTACGTCGTGCGGGCAGACGGCTACGTGATCCAGCCGGCGACGGGACCAACCCCCGTAGCCCGACAGACCGTGGCCCAGTACGCCGAGTGGCAGTCGGGCCGGCTCTCCCTGCCCGGCGCGTTCACCGCCACCAACGGGCTCACCCGGATCTCCGGCGGGACCGGCGAGTTGCGCGGCGCGGACGAACACCCCACCGTCTCCTGCCAGCGCCCCGCGAAGTACGCGCTCCGGGTGACCGCCTCCGTCCCCTCGCTGAGCGGATACAACATCTACGGCCTCGCGCCCCTTGGCGGCGGGAGCGGAGCTGCCATCGTCACGGCGGCGGGCATCGATTGGGCCGCCACGCTGGCGCCCGGCGGGATCGTGCCCGATTTCACCAGCGTGCAGCCAGGCGACATGACCTACCCGGTGGTGCTGGTGACCGGCAACGCAACGCTCGGCGCGCCGGGAGCCACCACGACCGGCACCGGCCTCCTGATCGTCTCCGGGGACCTCACCGTCCTCGGCACGTTCGTCCAGTGGTACGGAGTGGTGCTCGTTGGCGGCCGGATCCGATTCGACGCCGACGATCAGCGCTTCGACGGGCTTGTCGCCTCCGGCTTGAACGTGCAGCTGGGCGGGACCCCCCCGACCGGCGAGATCGGTGGCGACTACACCGACATCGACTACAACTCCCTCTACGTGGCCCGCGCCATGCGGCCGCTGGCGGGGTTCACCGCCGTCCCCAACACGTATACGAACCAGTGGAAAGCCTACTGACCCGCCGCCGGCCGTAGCCCTCCCACCGTCGCGGGCCCCGGACTACATTCCCCACGCAACCACCGACGCCGTCCCTCGAGAGGTACCAGAGCTCCCCATGACCGCCGTCCAGCCGTCCGCCGTTCCGCCGCTCACCCGCCTGAGCGAGGACGAACAGATGTTCCGCGCGGCGGTGCGCGAGTTTGCGGAGGCGGAGATCCGCCCCCTCGTGGCCAAGATGGATCACGACGCCGAGTTCGATCGGTCGCTGCTCGCCAAGTTCACCGAGCTGGGCCTCATGGGGATCGACATCCCCGAGCAGTACGGCGGCGCCGGCGGCACGTTTTTCATGAGCGTGCTCGCGGTGGAGGAGCTTGCCCGGGTGGATGCCAGCGCCGCCGTGCTCGTGGACGTGCACAACACGCTGATGAACGTGGCGCTGGGCGAATGGGGCAGCGACGCGCTCAAGGCGAAGTACTTCCCCAAGCTCGCCGCGGGCACCGTCGGGGCGTACGCCCTGTCCGAGGCCGGGTCGGGATCGGACGCGTTCGCGCTTTCCTGCCGCGCCGACCAGCGGGACGGCGCGTGGGTGCTCAACGGCCAGAAGTTGTGGATCACCAACGGGAACGAGGCCGAGCTGTTCGTCGTGTTCGCCACCGTCGATCCGTCGCGCGGCTATAAAGGCATCACCGGGTTCATCGTCGAGCGCGCCACCCCCGGCTTCACCATCGGCAAGAAGGAAGACAAGCTCGGCATCCGGGCGTCGAGCACGACGGAGCTGCTCTTCGAGAACTGCGTCGTCCCGGCGGAGAACGTGGTAGGTGACGTGGGCAAGGGCTACAAGGTGGCCATGGAGACCTTGAACGCCGGCCGTATCGGTATTGGGGCGCAGATGGTGGGCGTGGCGCAGGGTGCGCTGGACGCGACCGTCAAATACGTCCAGGAGCGCCAGCAGTTCGGCCAGCCCATTGGGGCGTTCCAGGCCGTCCAGTTCCAGCTGGCCCAGGCCGCGACCGAGCTCGAGGCCGCCCGTTTGCTGGTGTACAACGCCGCGCGGCTGCGGGATGTCGGGGAATTCCACATGATCGAGGGCGCCATGGCGAAGCTGTACTCGTCTCAGGCCGCCGAGCGCATCACCGGCCTGTGCGTCGAGCTTTTCGGCGGGTACGGTTACACCAAGGAGTACCCGGTCGAGAAGTACTACCGCGACGCGAAGATCGGCACGATCTACGAGGGCACGAGCAACATGCAGCTGCAGACCATCGCCAAGGACCTGCTCAAGGTGTAGCCAGCGCCGCCACGGTCGCCCCCAGCAGCCGCCAGAAGCGTTCCACCGACGGGATCAGCACCCGCTCGTCGGGCGAGTGGGGAAACTCGATCTGCGGGCCGAGCGAGACCATGTCCACGCCCGGCAGCTTCTGGCCGATGATGCCGCACTCGAGGCCCGCGTGAATCGCCTTTACTTCCGGATCGGCGCCGAGCGTCTGCCGGTGCACCGCGCGGGTGACTCCCAGAATCCGCGAGTCAAGGTTGGGCTTCCACCCGGGATACGCCGGAGGCTCCTCGACCGTTCCGCCGGCAAGCTCGGCCACGGCGCGGATGCGCCGGCGCGTGGCCGCGAGCGCCGTGTCCACCGACGAGCGGCTGCTGGTGAGCACGACGAGCCCGCCGTCCTGGGCGCGCACGGCCGCCACATTGTTGCTGGTCTCGACCAGGTCGGGGATCTCGTGGCTCATCGCCAGCACGCCGTGCGGGAGGGCCAGCAGCAGACCCAGGATCCGCGTCGTGTCCTCCGCGGTCCAGGTGGCCGCCGGCACCGGCGCGGCGGCCAGCTCGAGAGCTAATCCCGGGTCTGCCGCACGGTATTCCGCCCGGGCGGCGGCGAACTCGGCCTCGACGCCCTCGCGGAACGGACCGACGGCCTCGGCGGCCAGCAGCACGACGGCCGTCGCCTCGCGGGGAATGGCGTTGTGCGCGCCACCCCCCGATAGGGCGGCGAGGTCCGCCCGGACGCGCCCGCGCCCGGCCAGCAGGGCGCGCACTAGGATCTGGATGGCGTTCCCGCGCTGCAGGTGGATGTCCACGCCCGAATGTCCCCCCTTGAGGCCGTGCACCCGCACGCGGAGGGCCTCGCGGCCGGCCGGGATGGCAGCGGTGCGCAGTGGGAGCGTGATGTGCGAGTCCCCACCGCCCGCACACCCGACATAGAGGATTCCGTCTTCCTCGGAGTCGAGGTTCAGGAGCAGCCGCCCCCTGAGCAGCGCCGGGTCGAGCTGGGCCGCGCCGGTGAGTCCGGTCTCTTCGTCCACCGTGAAAAGCAACTCGAGTGGCCCGTGCACCAGATCGTCGGCCTCCAGCACGGCCAGCATCGCCGCGACCCCGATCCCGTTGTCCGCGCCCAGGGTGGTGCCCGTCGCGTACAGATAGTCGCCATCCCGCCGCGGAACGAGTGGATCACGCCCGAAGTCGTGGGCCAGATCCGACCGTTTTTCCTGCACCATGTCGAGGTGTGATTGGAGAATGACCGCGGGCGCTCGCTCGCGGCCGGCGCTCGCCGGCTTCCGGACCACGACGTTCCCCGCCTGATCCACGTGGCTCTCGACGCCGGCGCGCGTGGCCACCTCCAGCACGTACTGCCGCGCCGCTGCCTCCTGCTTCGAGCCCCGCGGAATGGTGAGGATACGATCGAAGTGCGTCCAGACTTCGCGGGGCGCCAACTCGGCTACGAACGTCATGGGGAACCTCCTGGGCAGGAATGGTAACCCCGCTGGCCCACCCCGTGCGTTCGCCCGCTGCCCGCCTCCGGTGCTCACGCCCTCCCGTTCTCACGTCCTCCCGTCATTCGGCCCGTCCGCCCGTTTGACACCGCTCCACGCCACGCACTATCATGAGCCGGTTTTTCGCGGCGCCTCCACACCGGACTGACCTTCCCGCACCGGGGTCCCATGGCAGACTCATCGTTCAAGCCGTACGTGCCGGCCACCAGCCAGATGGCGGAACTGACCGCCAAGGCGCTCATTCTCGGCATCCTGATGGCCATCGCCCTCGGCGCGGCGAACGCCTACGTCGGGATGCGGGCCGGCCTCACGGTGGCGGCGACCTTCCCGGCGGCCGTCGTCGCGATGGCGGTGCTGCGCGGGTTCCGCGGCACGATCCTCGAAGAGAACATCGCGCGCACCACGGCCTCGGTCGGCGAGGCCCTCGTGGCGGGCGCCATCTTCACGATTCCCGCCTTCGTGATCAGCGGCGCCTGGGAGAATCTGCACTATTTCCAGAGCATGGCGATCATGATGGTGGGCGGCGTGCTCGGCGTCCTGTTCGTGATCGTGCTCCGCCGCACGCTGGTGGTGGAAGCGGACCTCCCCTACCCCGAAGCCGTCGCGGCGGCCGAGATCGTGAAAGCCGGGCAAGGCGGCCAGACGGGCGCGTCCTTCCTGTTTGCCGCCATGGGACTCGCGGGGTTCTGGGAGCTGGTCAAGAATTCCAACGGCGTGCATGTCGTCGAGGAGAGCGCGGCGAAGTTCTTCGCCTTTGGACGTTCCTCGGTGCAGTTGCTCCAGGAGCGCGTCGAGTATACGGGCGGCATGCTGGTGTCGTCGCCCAACGCGTCGCCCATGTTGATGGGCGTGGGGTTCATCGTCGGGACGCGGATCTCCGCCGTGCTCTTCGCCGGTGCCGTGTTCGGGTGGCTGCTGCTCGTGCCGCTCTCGGTGTTCCTCAACCCCGGCCTGACCAGCACGCTCGGCCCGGACAACACGATGGCCGACCTCGCCAACGAGGTGTGGCGCCGGCAGGTGCGACCCCTCGCGGTCGGCGCGATGATCGTCGCCGCGTTCTACACGCTCTACAACCTGCGCACGTCGCTGGTAACCGGCATCCGCAAGGCGCTCGGCAACATCGGCCTCGCGGGCGGCGGCGGCAACGACCGCACGGAAATCGACCTCGACCTCAAAAAGATCTTCGTGGGGGTCGCCGTCATGGCCGTCGCCACGTTCTTCCTGTACCTCCACTTCTCCGAATCCGTGAAGGGCGCGACGGTCCTCACGATCGTGATGGTCGTACTCGGCTTCCTGTTCGCCGCGGTGGCCGGCTACCTCGTCGCCCTGATCGGCAGCTCCAACAACCCCATCTCCGGGCTCACGCTCAGCGCGCTCCTCATCGCGGCGCTGCTCATGGTGTTCCTGGGCGTCACCGACGTCCATGGCGTGGCGGGCGTCCTGGGCGTG
>JAOTWJ010000018.1 GCA_029862925.1 Gemmatimonadota bacterium | reverse complement strand
TGATGCTCGAGCGGGCCGTCGGCCCGGAGGCTCACCCCGTACCGCGCCAGGATCCGGCCGGGCGACCCCCAGAGGTGCGGGGAGCCCACGCGATACTCCGCACCGAGGAAATACTCCGTGGTGGCCCGCTGCTCGATGGGGATCGCCGCGAGGTGCGTCGCGGCGGCAAAGGTGAGCGCGTCCGTCGGCCGGCCGCGCACGCCGAGATCGACGGTGACCCCGCCCTCATTGCGCTGGTCGAGCAGGGCGTCGTGCACCAGCAGGAGGACCCCGCCCGCGAGGCGTGCGCCGCCCCCGCCGATGGCACCACCGATGAACTGCGTGTAGGCCTGAATCTCGCTCCCCTCGCTGACCGGCGACGTCGTCGTTCGCACGAGATCGCTCACCGCCAGCCGGCCACCGACGACCCCCGCGCTCACGCGCCTCGAAATCCGGTACGCGACGGCACCCACGGTGCCGGAGAGGCTCACGACGTCCGGGGTATGCAACACCTCGAGCCCGGCGGACAGTCCGGGGAGATCGTGCACGGCCGCGGGATTCCAGAAGATGTTCGTCGGGCCCGTCCCGAGCGGCGCGGGAGCCGGCAGCGTACTGGCCGCGACCCGCCAGAGGACTGCCCACTCCGGCGCTTGGCCGGCGGCAGGCGCAGCGGTCCCGAGCAGGACCGCGAGGGGGAAGGCAACTCGTTTCACCGCCGAAGCTTGTGGACCACAGGGCAGGGTGTCAAGGCGGAGCTTGCTGCCCCCCTGAGCGGCCATTAAGTTCATACGATGCATGCCCTTGGACGGCGTCCGCCGTGTTGCTCTCCCAGCTGCTGAACCCCCACAGAATCCGGGTCCCCATTCGCGCCACCGACAAGGGGTCGGTGCTGCGGGAACTCGTGGAGATGGTCGCCAATGGCGATCAGGGGGATGCGACCGACCTGCTGGAGGCGGTCGAGGAACGGGAGGCGGTCCTGTCCACCGGCATCGGGTACGGGGTGGCGATCCCACATGGGCGCTCCGCCCGGGTGCGAGAGCTGCGCCTCGCGGCGGGGGTCGCCCTGGCACCGATTCCCTTCGGCGCGCTCGATGGAGAACCGGTCCAGCTCTTCTTCCTTCTGGTGGGTCCCGAGAGCGAAGCCGGGGCGCATGTGAAAGCCTTGAGCCGGATCACCCGACTGGTCCGGCACCAGACACTGCGGGAGCGCCTGGTGGGGGCGCGGTCCAGCGAGGAATTCCATCGGCACCTCCGGGAAGCCGAGGAGCGGTAGGAGTGGCATGAGTTCACCGGCAACGGCCATGCGGACGCACCGCTGCGGAGCCTTGCGGCGCGAACACGTGGGACAGCACGTCCGACTCGGGGGCTGGGTCCATCGGCGGCGGGATCTCGGCGGCCTGTTCTTCGTGGATCTGCGCGACCGGGACGGGCTCCTCCAGGTCGCGTTCGGTCCCGACTGGACCGACTCCGCGACCCTGGCCGCCCTGCCGGAGCTGACGGCGGAATCGGCGGTGCTCGTCGAGGGCGAAGTGCTCGCCCGGCCGGAGACGCAGCGGAACCCGGACATGGGGACCGGCGACGTCGAGGTGCGCGCCCACCGACTTCAGGTGGTGGGGAGCGCGCCGTCGGTGCTGCCGATCCCCGTGTGGCGCACCAAGGGCGAGCCGCTGCCCGCCGAGGAGCGGCGGTTGCAGCAGCGCGTGCTCGACCTGCGTCGCACGGAGCTGCAGCGCAACCTGCAGCTGCGGCACCGCCTGTTGCAGCGCGCCCGCCGGACGCTCTCCGAACTCGAGTTTCTCGAGGTCGAGACGCCGATCCTCACCAAACCGACGCCCGAAGGCGCCCGTGATTATCTCGTGCCGTCGCGCGTGCACCCCGGCCAGTTCTACGCGCTGCCGCAGTCCCCGCAGATCTACAAGCAGCTGCTTATGGTGGCGGGCTTCGACCGGTACTTCCAGATCGCGCGCTGCTTCCGGGACGAGGATCTGCGGGCGGACCGGCAGCCGGAGTTCACCCAGATCGACGTCGAGGCTTCGTTCGTGTCGGTCGGGGACGTGTACGCGGCGCTCGAGACCGTGCTCGTGGCCTTGTGGGACGAGGGTGGCCACACGGTCGGCCGACCGTTTCCGCGTCTGTCATATGCCGACGCCATGGAGCGCTTCGGGACGGACAAGCCCGACCTCCGCTATGGCCTCGAGGTCGAGGACCTGACGGGCGTCCTGGCCGGCCGGGGGTTCCCCGCCTTCGACGATGCGCGCGCGCAGGGTGGACGGGTGCGGGGCATGCACCTTCCCGGCGGGAGCGCCCTCTCACGCAAGGAGCTCGAGCAGCTGGCGGAGGAGGCCAAGCGGGGCGGCGCAGCGGGCCTCGCCACGGTGAAGCGGCAGGGTGACCAGCTGAGCGGCCCGCTCGCCAAACTCGCCGGCGCCGACGCCGCGCTCTTCAGGCTCGCAGACGGTGAGCTGCTCGTGGTGGTGGCCGGGCCGGACGCGCTCACGTCGGCCGCGCTGACCCGCGTGCGCCTGGCCGCGATCCGGCGGCTCGCGCCGCCGCCAAGTGTGCCGCACGCGTTTCTCTGGGTGGAGGACTTCCCGCTGTTCGAGCGGGATCCCGATTCCGGGGCGCTCGTCTTCGCCCACCACCCCTTCACCGCGCCGCACCCGGACGACCGGGATCGCTTTCTCGCCGGAGGCACCGAGGGCATCCGGGCCCAGCACTACGATCTGGTCTACAACGGCACCGAACTCGGGAGCGGTTCGATTCGGATCACCGACCCGTCGGTGCAGCTGCGGGTGTTCGACGTGCTCGGGATCGCGCGGGAGGACGCGCATCGCCGGTTTGGCTTTCTGCTCGACGCGCTGGGGTGCGGCGCGCCACCGCATGGCGGGTTTGCCGTCGGGTTCGACCGCGTGGCCATGCTGCTCGCCGGGGTTGAGAGCCTGCGGGACGTGATCGCCTTCCCGAAGACCACGGCCGCGCGGGCCCTGTTCGAGGATGCGCCGGCACCGGTGAGTGCGGCCGACCTGGCCGCCCTCGGGTTGGAGATCCGTCTGTGAGCGACGTGACCCATCGACTCTCTGCCGAGGGCGCCGATCTGCTGGCGCTGGCGGGCGTGAACGATCAGCACCTGGTCGCGGTGGCGGAGGGCACCGGAACCCGCATCACCCTCCGGGGCGACCAGCTGACCGTCGCCGGCGAGCTCGAGAATGTGGAGCGCGCCTCCGAGGTCACCGCGGCCCTCGTGGAACTGGCGCGGGCCGGGGACGTGGGGCTCGACGACGTACGCCGGCTACTCACCGATGGCCCGGACGCGGCGGAGCCGGGCAACGGCGAACTGCGGGTCATGCTGCCGGGCATCCGCAAAGCGGTCCAACCGAAAACGCCCGGGCAGCGCGACTACGTGCGGGCGCTGCGGGAGTCGGAGATCGTCGTGGGCATCGGGCCGGCGGGGACCGGCAAGACCTACCTCGCCGTCGCGCTGGGCGTGGAGTTCCTCAGTCGGAAGCTGGTCCGGCGGATGGTGCTGGCGCGTCCGGCGGTGGAGGCGGGCGAACGACTGGGCTTCCTCCCGGGAGACCTGCAGGCCAAGGTGGATCCCTATCTACGTCCGCTGTACGACGCGCTCGAAGACCTGATGCCGCCCGAGCGCATGCAGCGGGCGCTCGAGAGCCGCGCCATCGAGATCGCGCCGCTGGCGTACATGCGGGGGCGCACCCTGTCCGACGCCTTCGTGATTCTGGACGAGGCGCAGAACGTGACGGGCGGCCAGATGAAGATGTTCCTCACCCGGCTCGGCCTCAACTCCCGGGCGGTGGTGATCGGAGACAAGACGCAGATCGATCTCCCGCAGCGGGAGGACTCCGGACTCGTCCAGGTGGAGCGCATCCTGCCCGGGATCGACGGGGTCGCGTTCTGCTACCTCGAGGACCGCGATGTGGTGCGGCATCGACTCGTGCGCGAGATCATTCGCGCCTATTCCGAGGACCAGGGCGGATGACCGAACGCCGCAGTATCGTCCTTGCGCTCGAGCCGCCGCCGCCCGAGCTGCCGCGCCACGTCGCCTACCACGCGATCCGGTGGGTGCCGGTGCTCGTGCTCGCGGTGCTCACATACATCCTCTATCCGGTCGCCGGCCGGTTCGACGCGCCGGTGCTGGAGCCGGGGGAGGTGGCCCCGCAGAATGTCGTGGCGCCGTTCGACTTCGAGGTGCGGAAGACGCCCGGGGAGCTGTCGCGCGAGGGGGATGCCCTGGCGGCCACCGTCCGCCCGATTTACGAATACCGCTCCGCCGCGCTCGATACCGGGCTCGCCGTGGCCCAAGCGCTCTTCGCCGCCCTCGACGGCGCGACGACGGCGCCCGCCCTCGCGGACAGTGCCCAGGCCCACGGGCTGCGCCTGACGGGCGACGAGGCGGCCTTTCTCTTCGAGGGGTCGCGCCGAGCGGTATTCCGCCAGGCGACGACCGAGCTGCTCCGGCGGGAGCTGGCCCGCGGCGTCACCGCGTCGGGCGTGCTGCAGGGCGAAACGGCGCCGGGCGTCGTCGTCCGTCGCGGCAACACGGAACGCGTCACCCCCAAGGAGCAGCTCACCGGCTATCAGGCGTTCCTCGAGCGACGCAGCACCCGTCACCCGGCCGCCAACTCCTCCGTGGGGGATCAGGCGTTCGTGAAGGTCCTGGTGCTCACGTTCCGGCCCACCCTCGTGCCCAACCTCACCGAAACCGAGGCGCTGCGGGCGGAGTTGCGGGCGACCGTGGACCCCGTGAAGGATCAGGTCCGGCAGAACGAGTTGATCGTCGGCGAACACCAGGTTGTCACCCCCGAAGTGAACGAGCGGCTCACGGCCCTCCGCGGCGAACTGGTGCGCCGCGGGGGAACGCAGCGCAGCGCCACCGCCGCGGTGGGGCAGATTCTCACGAGCGCCCTGGTGCTGTCGATCTTCTGGCTCCTGTTGCTGTTTTATCGACGGGAGTCGTACGCGAACGTGCGGCACGTGTTCCTGTTCGGGATACTGTTCCTCGTCGTGATCGTCGGCGCCGCGCTGAATTTCCGGTTCGTGGCCGAGGCGCCGGAGCTCATCCCGGTGCCCTTCGCCGCCATGCTGCTCACCGTGCTGTTCAGCGGTCGGGTCGCGATGGTCGGGGCCGCCGTGCTCGCCGTCCTGATCGGCTCGCAGCCGGTGTACGGGGGAACCGGCGCTCTCTACATCGTGCTCATCGGCGGCATCGCGGCGGCCATCGGCATCCGCGTAGTCCGGCGCCGCACGCAGATTCTCACCACCACCGCCATCATCTCGCTGGCGTTTGCCGTCGGGGCGGTAACGGTGGGGCTGCAACTCGGCTGGTCGCCGGCGGCGATCGGCGCCAGCGCGGTGCGCGGAACCGTGAACGCTGTGGTGTCGGCCGCGCTCGTCGGGATCTCGCTGCCGCTCTTCGAGTCCTTCGGGCGGATCACGACCGATCTCACGTTGCTCGAGCTCTCCGACCCCACCCATCCGCTGCTCCGGCGCCTGGCCACGGAGGCGCCGGGCACGTATGCCCACAGCATCGCCATGGCCAATCTGTGCGAATCCGCGTGCAACGGTGTCGGGGCAGACGGCCTGCTCGCGAGAGTCGGCTGCTACTTCCATGACGTCGGGAAACTCAAGAAGCCGCAGTTCTTCGTCGAAAACCAGGTCCCAGGCGTCAACCCGCACGACAAGCTGAAGCCCGAAGTGTCGGCTCAGATCATCCGGAATCACGTGAAGGACGGCCTGTCGCTGGCCGACGAGGCCGGTCTGCCCCAAGCGGTGAAGGCATTCATCCCCGAGCATCACGGGACCGCCGAGATCACGTACTTCCTGGACCGTGCCCGCACGCGCGGCGAGGGCGAGCCGTCGCGCGAGCAGTTCCGCTATCCCGGCCCGCGTCCGCGCTCGATCGAAACCGCGGTCTGCATGCTCGCCGACGGTGTGGAGGCGGCTCTCCGGGTGCTCGACGATCCGACGCCCGACAAGGTGCGCGAGGCGATCGAGCATCTGGTGCAGGGCCGGATCGAGTCGGGCCAGCTCGACGAGGCCCCGCTCACGTTGGCGCAACTCGACCTCGTGAAAGACGAGTTCGTGCGCGTCCTCTCGGGCGTCTACCACAATCGGATCGACTACCCCGCGGCAACCGGTGGCATCAGCGCTGAGTGGACGCCGGCGTCCCAGGCATGACGTCCGGGTGGCGGAGGTGGGGGACCGGGCCGGCGTGCCCGGCGCCATCCTCCGGCGGGCCGTTGCCGCCGTGCTGCGGGGCGAGCGGGCCGGACGCACATCGGTCACCGTCACGGTGCTCTCGGTCCAACGGATGCGCGCCCTCAACCGGCGCACCTTCGGCCGCGACCGAGCGACCGACGTGATCGCGTTCGGGATGCGGCACGACCGCACGCGGGTGGGCGACGTGTACGTGTGTCCGGCCGTTGCCCGACGCTCCGCGCGCCGGTTTGGCGTGGCCGCACGCGAGGAGGTGTTGCGGTTGGTGGTGCACGGCACATTGCACGTCCTGGGGTACGATCATCCCACCGGCGCGACGCGCACGCGCTCAGCGATGTGGCGTCGGCAGGAACGCTATCTCGCCCGGCTGTTGAGGAGGATGACATGAGCCTCCTGCCCTCGTGGGCACCGCTGCTCGTCGCCGCCGTGGCGGCCGCGTGGGCAGCCCTGCTGGCCATCGCCGACGAGGCCCCCGGTGTTTCCGCGAGCCTGGGCGATCCGCCAGCCCCGCCCGGCAGCCCAATGCCGCTCGCCCGTGCCCTGCGCATCGCCCGGGTGACCCTCTTACTGCTTGCCGCCGTGGCGGCGGGGGCCACCATCGCCTGGTGGCGGCGGGCGCCCGTGGATGCCGCCGCCGCCGTGACCATCACGACGCTGCTCTTCCTGCTGATCGGAGAAGTGCTGCCCCGGGCCATCGGGGTCCTCGCCCCGCGTGCCGCCGCCCACACCCTCCCGCTGGCGCGCGCCAGCCTCGCTCCGTTCCGTCCCCTGCTGGGCATCATGGCGCCGGCCGACCGGCTAGCCCAAGCCACCGTCCCGGCGCGCGGTCCGCAGCCCGGCGTGCTCGGGGCAGCGCAACGAGACATGCTGCTCGGCGTGTTTTCCCTCGCGGACACGACCGTCGAGGACATCATGACCCCACGCCTCGACATCATTGCGCTGGAAGCCACGCAACCGTGGCACGAGATCGTGGAAGTCGTGCGCCAGAGCGAGCATTCCCGCCTTCCCGTATTCCGGGCGGGGCTCGACGATATCGCGGGCATCCTGTATGCGAAGGACATCGCCCCGGTGCTGACCGGGACCCACGCTCCGCCGGCGACCTGGCACGACCTGGTCCGGCCGGTGCCCTTCATTCCGGAATCCAAGTCGCTCTCGGCGCAGCTGCGCGACTTCCAGCGGGGCGGGGCCCATATCGCGATCGTGGTGGACGAGTTCGGCGGGACGTCGGGACTGGTGACGCTCGAGGATGTGCTCGAGGAGATCGTAGGGGAGATCCACGATGAGTACGACACGGATGAGGGACCGGCGATCGAGCGTGAGGGTAACGATCGGTTCTGGGTAGACGGTCGCGTGACCCTGGACGATTTGTCCGCCACGCTCGCCGGGGCGTTTGAGCACGAGGAAGTGAGCACGGTCGGCGGCCTGATCTACTCGGAACTCGGGCGCGTTCCGCGACCGGGCGAGGAGCTGCGCCTGGGAGGATTCCGGGTCGTGGTCGAGCAAATCGCGCGACGCCGGATCCGACGGGTCTACTTCGAACGCCTGGCCAGCGAGCCGCTGGCGGGGCTGGACGCCGGACGCACGCACGGCGGCGTGGAGGACCTATGAGCTGGCTCCTGGTCGCCGCCGGTGTGGGAATCGCCGCCCTCGGCACCGCGCTGGCGGTGGGCACCGCCGCCGTGAGCCGGCTCGAGTTGTCGCGCTGGATCTCGCAGGGCCTGCACGGGGCGGAACTGGCCGCGACCCTGCTGTCGGCACCCGGCAAGGTGCTGGGCCCGGCCAACAGCCTGACGGCGGTCGGCGTGCTGGTCGCGGGACTCGGCGCGGCCGCGATGCTCGCCTCGCTTCCGGTGGCGGTGGCCACGGCGCTGCTGCTCGCCGGCGTCCCGGTCTTCCTCGTCGCCGTGCACACGATCCCCCGCAGCGCCGGCCGTCGCTGGGCCGAGCCGTTGGTACGGACCACCGCGCCGTGGCTCGAGCACGCGGCACGGGTCCTGCGGCTCGTCCTGCCGGTCGCGCGCGGTGCGCGCCACGCGGAGGAAACGCCGCGGGAGGAAGAGATCGCGCTCATCGCCGGGGTGATCGCGTTCACCGAGCGCCCCGTGCGCGAGGTCATGACGCCGCGAACCGACATCGTGGCCATCGAGGACAGCGCGACGGCCGCCGAGGCCGGGCTGCTGTTCACGGAATCGGGCTACTCCCGTCTGCCCGTGTTTCGTGACTCGCTCGACCACATCATCGGGATGGCCTACGTCTTCGACCTGCTCAAGGTGGGCCCCGCCGACCCCATCCAGGGCCGCCCGGTCATGGCCGTGCCCGAGTCGCGTCGCTGTGCTGATCTCCTCTTCGAGATGCAGCGCGAGCGTCGCCAGTTCGCGGTCGTGCTCGACGAGTTCGGCGGCACGGCGGGCATCGTGACGCTCGAGGACCTGTTGGAGGAATTGGTGGGCGAGATCTTCGACGAGACGGATGCCGGCGCCGTCGGGCTGCCGGAGCACGAGCTGGTGGAGGTGGACGGCACGGTGCCGGCCCAAGACGTGGCGGCACGCTTCGGTACGACGCTGCCCGGCGGGGAGACGATCGGCGGCGTCCTCGCATCGGCGATCGGACGGATTCCGGTCGCGGGGGATCGGATCGTCCTCGCCGGGCTCGAGTTCGACATTCTCGGCGCCAGCCCGACGCGGGTCGAGCGCGTGGTGGTGCGCCATGCCGGCGGCGTCCCGATCCGGGGGGCCAGCCTGTGACGCCCGGCCCGCGCCTGCCGCGCTTGCGCCGCTATTTCTTTGTCGGGCTCATCGTCATCGCCCCCGTCGGCCTTACCGTCCTCGTCCTGCGGTGGCTGTTCGAGAGGATCGACGCGATCCTCGGGGAGCCGCTCCAGGCCGCGCTCGGCTTTCGGGTGCCGGGACTGGGGTTCCTGCTCCTGGGCCTGGTGGTGCTCGTCGTGGGCTGGATCGTCCATCGCGCCGTTGGGCGGCGGCTGCTCGGAACGTGGAACCAGACCTTCGTGCGGTTCCCCGTCGCCGGCCGCCTGTACAACACCGCAAGCCAGATCGTCCAGAGCATCGTCAGTGACAAGTCGCGCGTGTTCAAGCGAACCGTGCTGGTCCCGTATCCCACCGAGGGCATGTGGGCGGTGGCCTTCGTGACGAACGAGCACGCGCCCGTCATGTCCCAGATCATCGGGGTCCCCTGCATCAACGTGTTCGTGCCGACGACGCCGAACCCCACGTCGGGCTTCCTGCTGGTGGTGCCCAAGGACCGGGTGGTGAACACGGACGTCTCCATCGAGGAAGCGATGAAGTTCGTGATCTCGGCCGGTTCCGTCTCGCCGGTGGGCGGCGACACCCCTGTCCTCCGGCGCGGTCTCGACCTGGACGATCTGTTCCGCGAGCGCACGACGTGACCGCGCTCCCCGGGCTCCACGAGGAGATGCGTCGCCTCGCGGAGGTCGGAGACGTCACGGGCCTGCTGCGCTACGCCCGGCCGGTACACGCGTCCGACCTCTCCGACGTGCTCGCGCAGCTCGACAACGACACCCAGCTGCGGCTGGTGCAGGCGTTGCCGCCGGCACTCGTCTCGGAAGCGCTGGCGGAGATGGAGCACGGGGAACACCCCGAGGCGCTGCTGGCGCAGCTTCGGCCGGAGCAAGCGGCCGACATCGTCGAGGAGCTCGAAGACGACGACGCGGTCGACCTGATCGCCGAACTGCCGCCGGCCACCGCTCAGCGGATCCTGGCGGCCGTCGCCGACCGGGCCGATCTCGAGCGGCTTCTCGCCTACGACGAAGAGACCGCCGGCGGGCGGATGACCACGGCGCTGGTCGCGGTGCCGGCCGGCATGACGATCGGGGAAGCGCTCGGCGCGGTTCGCCAGCAGGCGGAAGAGGTCGAGGATCTGTTCCAGGTGTACTGCGTGGAGGACGACGGCCGCCTCACCGGCGTGCTCCCGCTCCAGAAGCTCGTGGTCGTGGGCCCGGACCGCGCAAGGAGATGACCGTCGGCCTCTTCAACGGGCTGGCCACCGGGCTCGCCGTCGGGGCGGTGGCGGCGCTGATGGGAACCGGGGTGGGCGCCGGGCGTGGTCGTCACCCTCGCGATGTGGGGGAATGTGATCATCGCGGGAATCGCGGGATCGCTGGTGCCGATCCTGCTGGGCCGCCTCGGAGCGGACCCCGCCGTGGCGAGCTCGATCTTCGTGACGACCTTCACCGACGTGTTCGGGTTCCTCTTCCTGCTGGGGCTCGGCACCTGGGTGCTGGTCGGATGACGCTCGCCTTGCGGGAACCCGCGGGCGGTCGTGACCTTTCGGTATGACCACCGCCGACCTTTTGGCCGGGATCGAGGCACGCCGCATGCCGGCTCTCGCCCGGGCCATCTCCCTGGTGGAAAACGGGCGGGAGGGGTACGAAGCGCTGCTGTCCTCGCTGCACCCGAGGGTTGGGCGGGCCCATCGGATCGGGATCACCGGCCCGCCCGGGGCGGGCAAGTCCACCCTCGCCGAGCGGCTGGTCCAGACGTATCGCGCAGGCGGGCGCACGGTGGCGGTGGTCGCCGTCGATCCGACGAGTCCCTTCACGGGGGGTGCGCTCCTCGGGGACCGGATTCGCATGGAGTCGGTGGCCCTCGACCCCAACGTCTACATCCGGTCGATGGCGACCCGCGGCGAACTGGGCGGCGTGGCGACGACGACGCGGGAAGTGTGCGACGTGCTCGATGCGTTCGGGTTCGAGCGCATCTTGATCGAGACGGTCGGTGTGGGCCAATCCGAACTGACGATCGCGGCCACGGCCGACACCGCCGTGCTCGTGCTGGTGCCCGAGTCGGGCGATGGCATCCAGGTACTGAAAGCCGGCGTGATGGAAATCGCCGATCTCTATGTAATCAACAAGGCCGACCGCCCGGGCGCCGACCGGCTGCGCACCGAGATCGACGTGATGTTGGGCATCCGGCGCGGGAACGCGTTTCGGCACGTCGCCCCCCACCACCGCCCCACCACCCCACCGCCGGGCAAGTCGGTGGGAGAAGGCGCGGCGCCGTGGGAACCGCCGGCGCTGGCGGTCTCGGCCGTTCGCAATGAGGGCATCGACGGGCTCGTCGCGGCAATCGAGCGGCACGCCGAGTACCTGCAGCGCAGCGGCGAGCTGAGCCGCCGGCGGCGGGAGCGGCTCGTGCGGCACACGCGCGAGGTCGTGGACCGGGGGGTCCGCGCGCTGGTCTGGGAGGAGGGTGGTGGCGAGGCGGCGCTCCGCGCCGGGCTCGAGCGGGTTGCCGGGGGCACGGTCAACCCCTACAAGCTGGCGCACGAGATCCTCGCCGGCGTGAAGAAGGAGATGGGCAATGGGCATGCGTGACGGTCATCGAGCGTGGCAGGCCGCCTACGAGGCGGGCACGAAGCGGGACGTGGAGTTCGTCACCCAGAGTTCCGCGCCGGTGGAGCCGCTCTACGGCCCGGGGTCCCTGCACAACTGGGACTACGACCGCCAGCTGGGGGACCCCGGGGAATACCCGTTCAGCCGCGGGATCCATCCGACCATGTACCGCGGGCGACTGTGGACCATGCGGCAGTTCGCCGGGTTCGGCACCGCCGCCGACACGAACCGGCGGTTCAAGTTCCTGCTGAGTCACGGCCAGACCGGACTGTCGATCGCCTTCGATTTCCCCACGTTGATGGGATACGACTCCGACCACTCCCGCTCCGAAGGCGAGGTGGGGATGTGCGGGGTGGCGGTGTCCTCGCTCGCCGACATGGAGACCTTGTACGACGGGATCCCGATGGACCAGGTCTCCACGTCGATGACGATCAACGGCCCGGCGGCGATGCTGTTCTGCTTCTACGTCGCGGCGGCGGAGCGACAGGGGGTGGACATCCGCCAGCTCCGCGGCACGGTGCAAAACGACATCCTGAAGGAGTACATGGCGCAGCACGCGTGGGTGTACCCGGTCGAACCGTCACTGAAGATCATCGTGGACATGTTCGAGTGGGCAGCCGAGCACACTCCGCAGTGGAATACGATATCCATCAGCGGTTATCACATCCGCGAGGCCGGGGCTACGGCGGTGCAGGAGCTGGCCTTCACGCTCGCCAACGGCTTCGCCTACGTGGAGCGGGGCATCGCGCGTGGGCTCGACGTCGATGCGTTTGCCCCCCGGCTGTCGTTCTTCTGGGACGTGCACAACGACTTCTTCGAGGAGATCGCCAAGATGCGGGCGGCCCGTCGCATCTGGGCACGCCACCTGCGCGAGCGCTACGGCGCCACCGACCCGCGGTCCTGGACGATGCGGTTCCACTGCCAGACGGCCGGCGTCTCGCTCACGGCGCAGCAACCGATGAACAACGTGGTCCGGGTCGCGTACCAGGCGCTGGCCGCGGTGCTCGCCGGGACCCAGTCGCTGCACACCAACTCGCTCGACGAAACCTACGCGCTTCCGACCGAAGCCTCCGTGCGGCTGGCCCTGCGCACCCAACAGATCCTCGCCCACGAAACCGGCGCGCCCAACGTGATCGATCCGTTGGGCGGCTCGTACTACGTCGAGGCGCTGACCGACCAGATGGAACGCGAGGCGGAGGCGCTGTTTCGTGAGATCGAGCAGATCGGGGGCGTCCGGCGGGGCATCGAAGCCGGCTGGTTTCAGCAGCAGATCGCTCAGAGCGCGCGCCGTTTCCAGCACGAGGTCGAGCAGCAGCGGCGCGTCATCGTGGGCGTGAACGAATTCGTCACCGAGGGCGAGCCGGAGCTCGAGGTCCTCCGGGTTACGAAGTCCGCAGACGAGACGCAGCGTCGCCGCTTGGCCGAGCTGCGCGCCCGGCGCGACGACGCCCGGGTCCAGGCCACGCTCGCCGCTCTGCGGGCAGCCGCGGAGCGCGAGGACAACGTCATCCCACCAATGCTCGACTGCGCGCGGGCGTACTGCACGCTGTTCGAGATTCGGCATGCTTTGGAGGAGGTCTACGGTGCCTACCGCGAACCGATCTTTTTCTAGGCGCACGGCGGGACGGGAGCAGGCGACGGTCGAGGAGCGTCGACAGAGCCGGGCGAGCACCTTGGCGCCACTCATCGACCGCCTGACGGCGATGGGCCCGACCGAACACTGGGTCGTGTCGTGCTACCTGAAGCTCGAGCCCAGGGACCGCGGCCGGGGCAAGTACCAGATCAAGATCAAGAACCGCATCAAGGGCCTGCTCGAGGGACTCGAGGCCCGCGGCCTCTCTCGCACCGCGCGGGCGGTCGTGGAGCGCGACCTCGAGCGGATTCGCGACTTCCTGGCCCAACCGACCAACCTGCCGACGGGGCGGGGAATCGCCATCTTCGCCTGCGAGCCCCTGGAACTGTTCGAGGCGGTACCGCTGCCCGTCGTGTTCCGCTCGCGCCTCGTGGTCGATCATTCGCCGCTCGTGCGCGAGCTGGCCGCGCTGGAGAGCGAATTCGGCCGTGTCCTGTGCGTTGCCTACGACCGGACCAACGCGCGCTTCTTCGCGGTGACACCGTCGGGCGTGGAGGAGCAGCAGAGCGTCGCGGCGGACGACACGACGCGCGCGGGGCGGTTTCACGGACCGCGCGCCGAGCGTGGCGTCCGGGCGTCGTCGCCGGGGGAGCACAATTTCAATCAGCGGATCCGCGAGGAGAAGCAGCGGCACTACGCGCAGATCGCCCAGCGCCTGTTCGCGGCGATGCGCGAGTCGCCGGTCCGCGGCATCGTCCTCGCCGGCACCGGGGCGGACGTCGCGGCGGTGCAGACGCACCTCCATCCGTACGTCGCCGAGGCCGTCCTTGGCACGACCAAGCTGAATCCGAAAACGGTCACGCCGGCGGACGTGCTCCACGCCGTGCTCGAGGTGCGGCGGGAGCGGGAGCGCGAGTGGGAACGCCGCCACGTGGCTGAGCTCGCCGAGGGGTTGGGCACCGGCTGGGCGCTGACCGGCATGACCGCCACGCTCGAGGCGCTCAGTCGGGGTCAGGTCCGCTCCCTCCTGGTGGATTCGGCAGCCGAGCGACCGGGCTTCCGCTGCGCCGCGAGCGGGCGCCTCTCGGTCACGGCCAACGGCTGCAACGCGGACGGTCCCCCCGAAGCCGTGCCGGACGTGATCGACGAAGCCATCGAGGACGCGTTGCGGCAAGGCTGCCATGTCGACGTGGTGGAAGATGCCGACGCGCGCGCGCAGGTCGGTGGGCTGGCGTGTCTCCTGCGCTTCAAGATCGGGTGACGCGCTTGTCTGCCCTGCGGGCCGGCGATAGGTTGCGCGCACCATGAGCAGCGCGAAGCAGCGACCGGTGCGCGTGCTGGTCGCCAAACCCGGCCTCGACGGTCACGACCGCGGTGCCAAGGTCGTGGCCGCTGCGCTGCGGGACGCCGGCATGGAAGTCATCTACACCGGCCTGCATCAGACCCCTGAGATGATCGCGACCGCCGCCGTCCAGGAAGATGTGGACGTGGTCGGGTTGTCGATCCTGTCCGGCGCGCACATGACGTTGATCCCCCGCGTCCGGCAGCTGCTACGCGACGAGGGCCGGAACGACGTGCTCCTGATCGGGGGCGGCATCATCCCGCAGGAGGACGTCGAGGCACTCGAGGCTCAGGGCGTCGCGAAGGTATTTGGCCCTGGGACCCCGACGGGCGACATCATCGCCTACATCACCGGCGCCGTCGACGACCGGCGCCGGTGATGGCGCGTCCCGGCAGCGCGATGTCGCAGAACCGCCTGCGCGAGCTCACCGCCGAGTACCGCGAGCTCGCGGCGCGTCTGGAACAGGGCGGCGGTCCCGACAAGATCCGCAAGCAACACGACCAGGGCAAACGCACGGCCCGCGAGCGCGTCGCGCGCCTGCGGGATGCCGACACGCCCTGGCTCGAAATCGGTTTGCTGGTCGCCTACGACCGGTACGAGGGCCAGGCACCCGCGGCCGGCGTCGTGACCGGGGTCGGGGTAGTGAGTGGCCGTGACGTCGTGATCGTCGCCAACGACGCGACCGTGAAGGCCGGATCCTGGTGGCCCGAGACGATCAAGAAGATCCTCCGGGCGCAGGAGATCGCCATGCGCCAGCGGATCCCGATCATCTACCTCGTGGATTCCGCCGGCGTGAACCTGCCGTACCAGGATGGCGTGTTCCCCGGGCAGTACGGCGCGGCGCGGATCTTCTACTACAACTCGATCATGCGCCGCTATCTGCACGTGCCGCAGATCTCGGCGGTCATGGGCCAGTGCGTGGCCGGCGGGGCCTACCTGCCGGCGTTGTCCGACGTCATCTACATGGTCGAGGGAACGTCGTTCATGGGCCTGGGGGGCCCTAATCTGGTCAAAGGGGCGACGGGTCAGACCGTGGATGGCGAGCAGTTGGGAGGCGCCGTCACCCACACGGCGGTGAGCGCGGTGGCGCATTACCGCGCGCCCGACGACGACGCGTGCCTCGAGCGGATCCGCGAGTACGTCCGTCGGCTCCCGCTCCCGACGCGCACCACCGCGCCCCGGCGGGACGCGCCGGACCGGCCACCCGGCCAACCGCCCGCCACGCTCTACGACCTGCTGCCGCACGATCACCGCATGGCGTACGACAT
The DNA here is from genome assembly GCA_029862925.1 of Gemmatimonadota bacterium. Lineage (GTDB taxonomy): Bacteria > Gemmatimonadota > Gemmatimonadetes > Gemmatimonadales > GWC2-71-9 > JAOTWJ01. The sequence goes on along the minus strand of JAOTWJ010000018.1, from coordinate 17,904 downwards.
GCGGCAAGTGCTGGCGTGCCTGCTGGACGACGGCACCCTCGACGAGTTCCAGCCGGACATCGGCGCGGAGATGATCTGCGGGCACGGCGCCATCGAGGGCTACCCGGTGGCCGTCATCACCAACCAACGCGGCATCGTCAAGGGACGGACGCCGGCGGAGCGCCCGCGGTTCGGCGGCATCGTGTACACGGAGAGCGCCGAGAAGGTCGCCTACTTCATCGAGAACGCGAGCCGCGAGGGCTTCCCGATTCTGTTCGTGCAGGACGTCAGCGGCTTCATGGTGGGGCCCGAGGCCGAGCACTCCGGCATCATCCGCGCGGGCGCCCGGTTCGTCGAGGCGATGGCCACGACGGTCGTGCCCAAGATCGTGCTGACGGTGAACCATGCGTCGGGGGCCGGCTACTACGCGATGGCGGGCCAAGGGTTCGATCCCGACTTCATCTTCTCGTGGCCGACCGGACGGATGGGGGTGATGGAAGGCGAATCGGCCGTGCAAGCCGTCTACGGCGCCAAGGTCGACGATCCGGCCTCGGCCGACGCGGTCGAGCAGATGCGGGCGGACTACGAGCACCAGCTCGACGCGAAGTTCGCGGCCGCGCGCGGCTACGTGGACGGGCTGGTGGCTCCGGAAGACACGCGCGACGTCCTCGCCTTCGCGCTCCGCGTGTGCGCCACCCACACGGGACCCCACCTCGGCGCGTTCGTCCTGCCGGAGCGGCTCTGATGCCCAGCCGACCAGTCCTCCTGGGAGCGGCCCTTGTCGGTCTGGGCTGCGCCGCCCGATCCCCGGCACCGCCCCCGCTCGAGCCGCAGACCACCGCCACGGACCACACGGCGGTCGCCGCCGCCGTCAAGGAACCGCTGTTGCCGCCGCAGGCCGCGATGCTCCTGGGCCTTCTGCCACGCCGCTCCACGGGGGCCGAGCAATTCGTGGCGGACCACCCCACACACGACGGGCGTGGCGTGCTGATCGGTATTCTCGACAGCGGCATCGATGCCGGCGTGCCCGGCCTGCACCGCACGTCCACGGGAGATCCAAAGCTGCTCGACCTCCGGGACTTCTCCGGGGAAGGCCGCATCGTGTTGGAGCGGATCGCGCGTGACCACGACGGCGTGACCGTCGGCGGGCAGCGGTTGCGCGACTTCGGCCGCGTGGGACGGCTCGCGCTGCCGCCCTACTACGGCGGCGTGCTCATCGAGCGCCAGCTCGGGGCCCTGCCAGCCGCGGACGTGAACGGTGACGGTGACCGCGACGATGCGCTGCCGATCGTCGTCGGCCGGGGGCGGGGGGGGTGGTTCCTGATGGCGGATACCGATGGGGACGGATCGCTGCTGGGCGAGCGGGCCGTACACGACTACGCGGTCGCCGCCGAGACCTTCACCTATGGCCCCCTCACGCTCGCGGCCAACTTCGGCTCGAGCGGTGCGGAACCCACACTCGACCTGTTCTTCGACAACTCGGGGCATGGGACTCACGTGGCCGGGATTGCCGCCGGACACGCCCTGTTCGGCGTGGCCGGCTTCGACGGCGTCGCGCCGGGCGCCCAGGTGCTCGGGCTCAAGATCGCCAACAACGCGCGCGGCGGGGTCTCGGTGTCGGGCAGCATGCGGCGCGCCATGGAGTACGCCGCGGCGTACGCGGCACGCCGACAGATGCCGCTCGTGCTGAACCTGAGTTTTGGCGTCGGCAACGAGACGGCGGCGGGCCCCGCGGTGATCGATTCCCTGGTGGACGCGTTCGCGCTCGCCCATCCGGACGTGCTCTTCGTGATCAGCGCCGGTAACGATGGGCCCGGTCTCTCGAGCGTGGGGTTCCCCGGATCGGCCGAATTCGCCCTGTCCGCGTGCGCCCTGTTCCCGGGCGTGTTCGCGGCAGGCCCCAAACCCGGCAGCCGTCCTCCACGGGACGTGCTCGGCTGGTGGAGCGGCCGCGGCGGCGTGGTGCACAAGCCCGATCTCTGCGTGCCGGGCGTCGCCTTCTCGAACGTGCCCCCCTGGCACGCCGGCCAGGAGGTTTCCGGGGGCACCAGCATGGCAGCGCCGCATCTCAGCGGCCTCGCGGCGCTGCTTCAATCCGCGGTCCTCCAGAAGGCGGGACAGCCGCGGCCGGCGGCGGACCTGGTCCAGGCGTTACGCGCCACCGCCGCGCCGCTGAGGGGCGCGTCCACCATCGACCAGGGCCTGGGCGTGCCGAACGTTGGCGCGGCGTCCCGCTGGCTCGCGGCCGCACACCGCGCGGGCCGCTTCCGAATCCGCACCCTGCCCGACGGCGGCAACACGGGCTGGACCGCGGCGTACCGGCGCGCCGGTCTGGCGACATCGGGTGACACCCTGCAGCGCTTTACGGTCGAGTCGGTCGCCGGCCAGCCGTTCGCCCGCGTGGTGCTGCGCGCGGACGCGCCCTGGCTCGCCGCGCCGGAGGCGATGGACTTCGACGGCGCACCGGCGACCGTTACGGTGCGCTACGACGCCGGGGCGCTGCGGACGCCGGGGCGCTACGTGGGAACGGTGTGGGCCTGGCCGGCGACCGACACGGTGGGCGGCGCCATTTTCGGCCTCGTCAACACCATCGTCGTCCCCTTCGAGCTCGATGCGCCGCTGGCGGTGCGGCGGTCCATCCCCGCCGGAGGCGCCGTCTCGATGTATCTGCGGGTGCCCGAGGACGCGGGGTCGCTCGCCCTGCGCCTCACGACGCGCGACCCCGATCGGGCGGCCTCCCTCTACCTCTTCGAGCCGACCGGTCAGCCTGCCCGCACCCAGGCGTCGCTCGAGGTGGGGGGCCAGCACGGGATCGACGGGCGCCTCAGCGTGCCGAGCGAGGATCTCACGGCCGGCGTCTGGGAAGCCGTCGTCGTGGCGCCTCCCACCGCGGGGGTCACGGTGGACTTCGAAGCCGCGCTCCCGGCCGTGACCATCGCGGCCGTGACTCCGCGCACGATCGTGCTGCGCAACCGCGGCGCGGCCCCGGTGGATGCCACCGTCACCGCCACGCTCGTCGGCGCGCAGGCTCGCTGGCAGGTCGGCGCCAGGGGCACCGTCCGACAGGTCATCCGGATTCCGCGCGAGCCGTGGGCGGTGGAGCTCGCGGTGGACGTCGAGGTCACACGCGCCGTCTGGCCCCGCCTCACCGATTTCGCCGTCTCGCTGTGGGACCTCGACGGTCGGCTGGTGAGCGAAAAGCCGCTCAATTACGCGACCGGCCGCTATCGCCTCCGGACGGACAGCCTGCCGGCCACGGAGCTCGACCTCGAGCTGGTTCCCGCTTTTGCCCTGGCAGGCGACACGACGAGTTGGACGGCGAGCGTCGCGATCACGGCCCTCACCGACTCGGACGGTGAGCCGGCCTTCGCGCTGCGCGTGACGCTGCCACCTGGGAGCGAGACGGTGGTGCCGTGGGCGTTCACGACCCTGCCGCCCGTCGCGGACGCACTTCGGCCCATGGTCGAGGTCCGGGTCGCGCCGGCTGGCGCGGCCGCCATCGTGCGCCGCGTCGTGCTTCCGCGCGACACGATCACGTCCGGTGGCGTTCCGTGAGTCACACCGTGCGCATCGGCTCGGGACAGGGGTTCTGGGGTGACTGGCTGGAGGCGCCGGTGCGCCAGGTGGAGGGCGGTCCCATCGACTATCTGATGATGGACTACCTCGCCGAAGTCACCATGTCCATCATGCAGAAGCAACGCTCCCGCGATCCCTCGCTCGGCTACGCGCGGGATTTCGTGCCCCTGATGGAGCGACTGCTGCCGGACCTCGTCCGCAAGCATATCCGGGTGACGGCCAACGCCGGTGGCGTCAATCCGCGGGCGTGCGCCGAGGCCGTCCTCGAGACGGCGCGGGCCCGCGGGCTCGCGGGCAAGGTCCGCATCGCCATCGTCACCGGCGACGATCTGCTGGACCGGCTCGACGGACTGCTGGCCGCGGGGCACCCGCTCGCGAACATGGACACCGGCGAGCCGCTGGCGACGGTGCGCGAGCAGGTACTCTCGGCGAACGCCTACCTTGGCGCCCGCCCGATCGTGCAGGCCCTGGCGCGCGGGGTGGACATCGTGATCACCGGACGCGTGACCGACACGGGACTCACCCTGGGACCGATGATCCACGAGTTCGGCTGGGCGCCGGACGCCTGGAACCGGCTGGCCGCCGGCACGGTGGCCGGCCACATCATCGAGTGCGGCGCGCAGTGCACGGGAGGCAACTGCCTGGTCGACTGGCAGCGCCTCCCAAGCATGGACGACCCCGGCTACCCCATCATCGACGTCACGGCCGACGGCGCGTTTGCCGTGGGGAAGCACCCCGGCACGGGCGGACGCGTGTCGGTCGCGTCGGTCACCGAGCAGCTCGTCTACGAGATGGGGGACCCGACCAACTACATCACGCCCGACGTCGTCGCCGACTTCACGACGGTCCGGCTCGCCCAGGACGGCCGCGACCGCGTGACGGTCCGCGGGGTGCGCGGTCGGCCGCCAACCGAGTTCCTCAAAGTCTCCGTCTCGTACTTCTACGGCTACAAGGCCGTGGGCACCCTGGTCTACGCGTGGCCGGATGCGTTGGCGAAGGCGCGGGCCGCCGACCGCATCCTGCGGGCGCGCCTCGCGCGCCTCGGGGCGGCGTTCGAGGAGATGCTGACCGAGTTCGTGGGGGTGAATGCCACCCACGGCCGGCTGGCTGGGCCCCCGCACGCCGACCTTCCCGAAGTGCAGCTCCGGATCGGCGTCCGCGCCCGCGAGCGCGCCCCGGTCGAGCGGTTCACGCGCGAACTGGCGCCACTCGTGCTGAACGGCCCCCCGAGCGTCACCGGCTTTGCGGGCGGGCGTCCCAAGGTCGAGGAGATCGTCGCCTATTGGCCGGCGCTGATTCCGAAGCGGGAAGTCACCCCGCACGTCGAGATTCTCCGCGCATGACGATGGCGCCGGTGAAACAACCGCGACGCGGGACGGCGGCATGTCGCTGAAGGGGCGGCGCCTTCGAGCCCGGCCAGCGGCCGTTCAGCTGCGGCACCTGGCGCACGCACGGAGCGGCGACAAGGGCGACACGGCCAACGTCGGGCTGATCGCGCTCAAGCCGGAATACTACGACCTGCTGCGGCGTCAGGTAACGGCCGCGCGCGTCGCGCGCCACTTCAAGGGGATGATTCGCGGGCCGGTGGAGCGGTTCGAGCTGCCCAATCTCCGCGCGCTCAACTTCCTGCTGCACGGTGCGCTGGGCGGTGGGGGCACGCTGTCGCTCAAGACCGACGCGCAGGGGAAGGTCTTCTCCACCGCGTTGCTGCGGATGGAAATCCCGGTCCCGGGGGATCTCGATGTCCGGTGACCCCCTGCTGGTCGTCTGCGCCGACGGCCTCCTCACGCTCACGCTGAACCGGCCCGACAAGCGCAATGCCATCGATACGCCGATGGTCGAGGCGCTGCTGACCGCTCTCGCGCGCGCGGAGCTGGACGCCGCCGTGCGGGTTGTGGTCGTGCGTGGCGCCGGCCCGGATTTCTGCGCCGGCGCCGATCTCGCCGAGTTGCTCGGCTCCGTGAACCGGACGATGGAGGAGAACGCCCAGAGCGCCGCCCGGCTGGGCGACGTGTTCGTCGGGATGCGGGCGCTGCCCAAGCCGGTGGTGGCCGTCGTGCACGGGCGCGCCCTTGCCGGCGGCTGTGGCCTCGCCACCGCGTGCGACCTCGTGCTGGCGCGGGCCGATGCCCAGTTCGGCTATCCCGAGGTCCGGCGCGGATTCGTCCCGGCCATGGTGATGGCGATGCTGCGGCGCGTGACCGGCGAGAAGGCCGCCTTTGACCTGGTGGCGACCGGGCGGCTCCTCGGCGCGGACGAGGCGTGCGCGCTCGGGCTCGCGTCCCGGGTGCTGGGCCCCGACCGATTCGAGAACGACGTGGGCGACATCCTGGAAGCGCTGGCGGCACAAAGTGCCTCCACCCTGGCCCTGATCAAGCGGCAGCTCTACGAGCTCGACGGGCGCAGCTTCGCGGAGGGGATCCGCCTCGGCGCCGAGGTGAACGCCGTTGCGCGCACGACCCCGGACTTCCGCCGGGCCATCGAGGCGTTCCTGCGCAAGTGACGGCCGTCGGCCACGCCCAGAACGGCGAGGGGCCGCACCCCGCGGGTGCGGCCCCTCGCGCGTCTCGGAGGCCGACGCGTTGACGTACCCCTACTTGAGAGGCGGAATCCGCAGCACCTGCCCGGGGTAGATCTTGTTCGGGTCGGTGAGCATCGGCTTGTTGGCTTCGAAGATCACGGGGTACTTCATCGCGTCTCCGTACTGGGCTTTGGCGATCTTCGAGAGCGAGTCGCCCTTGACGACCGTGTAGAACTTGCCCTCCGGCTCGGGGACGCCGACAGTCATCTCATCCACGACCCGCGAGACCCCCTGCGTGTTGCCGAGTGCGAGGATGGCCTTTTCCTTCTCGGCCTGCGACGCCGCCTTGCCGGTGACCGTGGCCACCCCGTCGTCGAAAGTCACGTTGACCTTCTCGATCGCGATGCCGAGTCCCTGCAGATGACGGCGTAGCTTGCCGCCCATCACGGCTTCCTGCGCGCGCTCCGTCTCCTGGGCCTCCTTGTCACCCTTCCCGAACCCGAGCTTCTGGCCCGCGTCTTTCACGAAATCAAACACACCCATCGCTGCTCGTCCTTTCTGCAAGTACAGGTGGAGGGCGGGACCGTCCCGCGCTCCCGTGATCGCGGTCAGCCCGACCGCTTGCCAAACAGGCCGCCGAGCATCTTGCCGCCTAGCTTGGCGAGGTCGTCCACGATCTGGCCGTCCTTGTCGGCATCCAACAACCCGGCGAGCCCGCTGAGACCAGGCGCGTTGGCCGCTTGCTGGCGCTCGCCCTGAAGCATCTGGGCGAGGGCGGCCGTGTCCAGCCCCTGTTGGCGCTGTTGGCGGCCCAGGGCGCCCATCACCACCGGCGCGAGCGTAGCCAGCAACGTCGCTGCGCCGCGCGCGTCGAGACCGGACGCCTGACTGATGCCCGCCTCCGCGGCCTGGCGCCGGTCGCCCAGCACATGGCGGAGGATGCCGTCACCGGTCTTCGTATCCGGCTGATTCAGAAAGCCGCCCACGTCATTGAGCACCGAGCCGTCGTGATCCTTTGCCAACGCACGGTGCAGGGCGTCCGCGCCCTTCGGCTCCGAGGCGTTCTTGGCCAGCGCGCTGACGAGAAGGGGCAGGGCGGCGCCAAGCGCCTTCTGCGCCGTCGCGTCATCAGTTCCGAGCGACTGACTCAAACGCTGCACGGGGGTACCGGCGAATTGACCGACGAGGGTTTCGAGCACTGAAGCCATCAGATAGGTCTCCCTACTCCGGAGTAGTAATTGCCCGCAACCTCCCGGTTGCGGTCCTAACCTTGAAGTATACCCAGGCGTACCGAGCCGGACGGCCTTCTCCGCGCAATCCGCCGGAATCGAGACACGGTCAGCCGCCCGCTCCCGCCGCTTCCCGCAGCAGGCTGCGCGCGATCACCAGCCGCTGAATCTGGTTCGTGCCTTCGTAGATCTGGGTGATCTTGGCATCGCGCATGTACTTCTCCACCGGGTAGTCCTTGCAGTAGCCGTACCCACCGAACAGCTGGACGGCGTCGGTCGTCACCTTCATGGCCACGTCCGTCGCCATCACCTTGCACATCGCCGACAGTTTCGTGATGTGCTTGTGGCCCGCGTCAATGGCCCGGGCGGCGTGGTGCACCAGCGCGCGGGCCGCTTCGACCTGCGTGGCCATGTCCGCCAGCATCCACTGGATGCCCTGGAAGGAGCTGATGGACTGACCGAACTGCTTCCGCTCGTGCGTGTACGCGATGGCGAGGTCGAGCGCACCCTGCGCGAGCCCGATGGCCTGGGCGGCGACACCGGGCCGGGCCCGATCGAGCGTGACCATCGCGTGCTTGAACCCGTGGCCCTCTTCTCCCCCCAGCAGATTCCGGACGGGAACCCGGCAGTCCTCCAGGTGAATCTCGACGACGGGCACGCAGCGGATGCCCATCTTGTCCTCGTGCTTGCCGACGCGGTAGCCAGGGGTGTCTTTCTCCACCACGAACGCCGAGATGCCGCGCGCGCCGCGGCCGGGTTGCGTGACGGCGAAGATCGTATTGAATGATGCCACCGCCCCACCCGTGTTCCACTTCTTTTCGCCCTGCAGCACGTAGACGTCGCCGTCCTTTGCCGCGCGGGTCGCCATGGACCCTGCGTCGGACCCGGCGTCTTTCTCCGACAGTCCGAACGCGATGAGTTTGTCCCCGGCGGCGATCGGCGGCAGCCAGCGTTCCTTCTGCTCGTCCGTTCCGCCGACGAGGATCGGGAACGAGCCCAGCGCGTTCACGGCGTAGCCGACGCCCATGCCGCCGCAGGCCCGGGAGAACTCCTCGACCACGAGGCAGAGGTCGAGCACGCCGCCGCCGAGGCCGCCGTACGCCTTGGGAATCCAGACACCAGAGAGCCCTGCGTGCTTGATGGCCTGCTGCACCTCCCAGGGGTAGGTCTGCTCGACGTCGTACTTGCCGGCGACCGGACGCATCACGGTCTCGGCCAGGTCACGCGCCCGCGCGCGCAGGTCGATCTGCTGAGCAGTGTAGAGATCGTCTACCATGTTGATGGTTTTCCTCGGATTTGTGGTTTCGCGGACGAGGTTCGGGCGATCCAGCAAAGCTACCACGGGGTGCCCCGCCAGCCAGACCTCAGGGGTGTCCTGATGGAGCGCCCAGACCCGCGCGTCGATCTACCGACGCAGGCATGAATCCGATGACGGCGTCGTGCGACCGAGACGGTACGCTGGGACTCGTGCACCCATCGCCCAGCCTCGCAATCGCCGAGCGTCTGCTCGCGCGACACTGGGGGTTCCTCCGCCTGCGTCCGCACCAGCGTCGTGCCGTCGTGGCCGCGCTGCACCGTCGCGACTGTCTCGCGCTGCTGCCGACCGGGGGCGGGAAGTCGCTCTGTTACCAACTCCCGGCGTTGCTCCTCGACGGCCTGACGCTGGTCGTCTCCCCGCTGATTTCACTGATGCAGGACCAGGTAGCCGCGCTCCGGGCGCGCGGCATTGCCGCTGCATACTTGAGCAGCACCCAGAAACCCTCATTACGGGCCGCCGTCCAGGAAGCCGTGTTGGCCGGTCGGGTGACGCTGCTGTACGCGGCGCCGGAGCGCCTCCCGAGCCTCGGACGCCACGGGCGGCTCGCGATCGGGCTGCTCGCCGTCGACGAAGCCCACTGCATCAGCGAATGGGGACACGAATTCCGGCCGCTGTATCGCGCGCTCGGCGCCCACCGGCACCGCCTGGGAGCACCGACGACGATGGCGGTGACCGCCACCGCCACCGCCGCGACGCGCGCCGACATCCGGCGAGTGCTGGGATTGCACAACCCCGTGATCGTGCGGCAGTCGTTCGATCGTCCGAATCTGTTCTTCGCCGCCCGGCGGTGCGCGGGAGAGCCCGAACGGCTGCGCCTCACGCTCGACCGGCTCCAGACGGAAGCCGGCACCGCAATCGTGTACGTCCCCACCCGTAACCGGGCCGACGGCGTCGCGGCCCTGCTCCGGCGGTGCGGGTATCGCGCCGCCCCGTACCACGCCGCGCTCCCGGCGCCGGCTCGGCGCGCCCTCCTCACCCGTTTTCTCGACGGCTCGATCCGCGTGATGGTCGCCACCAACGCCTTTGGGATGGGCATCGACAAGCCCGATGTGCGGGTCGTGCTCCACCTCGGGGTGCCCGCGCGGCCGGAAGCCTACTATCAGGAGGCCGGTCGCGCGGGCCGGGACGGCGCACCCGCCCGCTGTGAGCTGCTCTGGACCAAACGCGACCTGGTGCTGATGCGCCGCCTCGCCGGACGCGGCCCGGCGGTGCCGCTCGCGCTGGCGACGATGCGCCGGTATGTGCACGGGCGTGGATGCCGGCGGCGTCTGCTGCTGGGTTATCTGGGGGAATCGCTCCAGCGGTGCGCGGGGTGCGACCGATGCGGCGCGCGACCCCACTTGACGGTTCCTTGACCCGGCCATGCCACACTCGATCCGGATCGCCGAGCGGCGGCGCACTCCTGGACGGCGCCCCGGCGTCCACGTGATCCCCTGGCCCCGGAGGTGGAACATGCGGCGGACTTTGCTGTGGCTCGGCATCGGACTCCTCGGCGTCGCGGCGGTCTCCAACTGCGGCGACGCGTTCAGCGTGGAGGATGTCGTCGCGGCGTGGGAAACCGAGTCCATCAACGGCCAGCGGCTTCCCGGCGCCGTGCGCATCTACGCGACCACCGACACCTTCACCCTGGCCGTTCAGTGGGAACGGTGGACCTTCCTGGACCTCGGGCAATGCACGGAGACGGCGCAGGTCGACGGGAACGTCAGCTCCATCGACGCCGGCGATTGCGCCTACGTCGTGGACGAGACCGCCAAGCGCATCACGATCACCCTGTTCGCCGATGTGACGCTCGAGGGGCCCGTGGACGGCGATCGCATCACGCTGTCGTACCGGATCGAGCCGGCTGGGCCGCTGAACACGATCGTGCTGCGGAGGGTCTAGCGCCGAGCCCCGGCCGGACACCGGTCCTACCGCTCGGCTCCCCGGACTTCTAGTATTCAGCATGCCCATTGCCGGGGAGGCCGTGGTGTCCCGTCGTTTGCTCCCAGCGCTTCTCCTGACCGCCGCCGCCGCCGCGCCCGCCGCGGCACAGGATCCCGTGGTGTATCGGGTGCCTGTGACCGGCACGATCGAACTGGGCATTGCGCCGTTCATTCGCCGGGCGATCGCCGAGGCGGAGGCGGCGGGCGGCCGCGCGGTCATTCTCGACATCAACACCCTCGGTGGACGCGTGGATGCCGCGCTCCAGATCGTGGACGCGATCACGGCCGCCGAGATTCCGGTGTACGCGTTCATCGATCCCCGGGCCATTTCCGCCGGGGCCCTGATCGCCGTCGCAACCGACTCCGTGTTCATGGCGAAGGAAGCGTCGTTCGGCGCCTCCACCGTCGTCGACGCGGCGGGCAGCAAGGTTTCCGAGAAGGCGCAGAGCGTGATGCGGGCGCAGTTCCGCGCGCTTGCCGAGCGTCGCGGGCTCGATCCCCGCATCGCTGAGTCAATGGTGGACGAGACGCTCGAGGTTCCCGGCGTCGTCGAGGAAGGCAAACTGCTCACGCTCACGGCCGCGGAAGCCGAGCGGGTCGGGTATGCCGTCGAAGTCACGGGCTTCAGCGACGTGCTCGAACGGCTCGCCTGTCGGGCGTGGAGGTCGTACGCCCGACCGCCAACTGGGCGGAGTCCCTCGTGCGGTTTCTGTCGAACCCCATCGTGGCTCCGCTCCTGCTGTCGATCGGCGTGCTGGGGCTCATGATCGAAATCAAGACGCCGTCGTTCGGCCTGGCCGGCATCGTCGGCCTGGCCTCGCTGGGGGCCTTCTTCGGGAGTCATCTCATCATTGGCCTCGCGGGCTGGGAAGAGTTGATTCTGCTGGGGGCGGGCCTCGTGGCGCTGGGCATCGAGGTGTTCATCGTGCCGGGGTTCGGCATCGCCGGGGTGATCAGCATCGCCTGCGTCGGGACCGCGATCTTCCTCGCGCTCATCGGGAATCTCCCGACGTGGACGGATTTCGCCCGCGCCTCCGCCATCCTGGCGGCCACGGTCGGGATCGTGGTGGCAGCGATCTACCTGCTCGTCCGTAATCTCCCCACGAGCAACCGCTGGCACGGCATCTTCCTCCGCGCCGCGCAGAACCGGGACGAGGGCTACGTGTCGGCGGCGGCGCGACCGGAACTCGTGGGACAGGAGGGCGTGGCACTGACCGATCTCCATCCCTCGGGCACCGGGCAGTTCGGCGGCGAACGTGTCGACGTCGTGTGCGAGGCTGGCTTCGTGGCCCGAGGCCAACCCATCCGCGTCGTGCGCGCCGACGGGTATCGCCTGGTCGTGCTCCCCGGGGACGGCTAGTGGCGCGATCACCGGCGCGTATCACCCGTAGCGCGGGATTCGCAAAGGAGTCCTCATGCAGCTGACCGATATGGGCCCGTTCCTGATACTGGGGCTCGTCGCCGCGGCGATCGTCCTCTTCAGCCTGTTCGTGTACTTCATCCCGGTCGGGCTCTGGATCGAGGCGCTCGCCGCCGGTGTCCATGTCGGCCTCACGACGCTCGTGGGGATGCGCCTGCGGAAGGTCAGTCCAGCGGCGGTCGTACGGCCCCTGATCACCGCCACCAAGGCCGGACTCAAGCTCGACATCAACTTGCTCGAGGCCCACTACCTCGCCGGCGGCAACGTCGACCGCGTCATCAAGGCCCTGATCTCCGCGGACAAGGCCGGCATCGAGCTGCCGTTCAACCGCGCCACGGCCATCGACCTCGCGGGGCGCGACGTGCTAGAGGCCGTCCAGGTCTCCGTGAACCCGAAGGTGATTCAGACGCCGAAGGTGGCCGCGATGGCCAAGGACGGCATTCAGCTGATCGCGCTGGCTCGCGTCACGGTGCGCGCCAACATCAACCGGCTGGTGGGTGGCGCCGGGGAGGAGACGATCCTCGCGCGGGTGGGCGAGGGCATCGTGTCGACGATCGGTTCCTCCGCGTCGCACAAGGCAGTGCTGGAGAATCCCGACAACATCTCCAAGACCGTGCTGGCCAAGGGGCTCGACAGTGGCACGGCGTTCGAGATCCTCTCCATCGATATCGCCGACGTGGATGTCGGCAAGAACATCGGGGCGGAGCTGCAGACGGATCAGGCGGAGGCCGACAAGCGGATCGCGCAGGCCAAGGCCGAGGAGCGGCGCGCCATGGCCGTGGCCTCGGAGCAGGAGATGAAGGCCAAGACCCAGGAGATGCGCGCGAAGGTGGTCGAGGCGGAAGCGCAGGTCCCGCTTGCGTTGGCTGAGGCGTTCCGCAACGGCCGGCTGGGGGTGATGGACTACATGCGCTACCGGAACGTCGAGAGCGATACCGCCATGCGCGACAGCATCGCGCGCGGCGGTACGCCCGAGGCAAAGCCGGGAAGCTGAGCCGTGGGCGACTACTTCGAGCTGTTGCTCGCGCTGGCGTTCATCCTTTTCGGCATCCTCGGAAGCCGTAAGAAGAAGAAGCCGTCGCCGCCCACGCGGCGGCCTCAGGCGCGCCCGGCCAGGCCGGCGGCGCGCCCGCCGTCCCGGGCGGCGCCCCAACCGCGCGGTGCGTTGCGGGACCTGCTCGAGCAGCTCGAGCAGGCGGCCCAGGGCGGGTTGGTACCGCCGCCCGCGCGCGTGCCCGACCCCGACGAGGCGGTGAGCCTCGAGACGCTCGAGGTCGAGGAAAGCGCGTTATGGATGGAGGGACTAGACCGCGGGACGGCGTCCGTCGAGACGCTCGAACCCGCCGGAGGGAAGAGCCACGTCCGGTTCCACGAGAAGTACCTTGACGCTCCCGCCCCGGCTCCCCCTCCGGCCCCGGCGCCGATCACCAATCGGGATCTCCGGCGCGCCGTCATCTGGAGTGAGATCCTCGCTCCACCGGTGAGCATGCGCTAGGGACGCAGACCCCACCCGACCGAGAGCCCGTGCTCCCACCCGCCCGGCCGCCCAACCGCCCATCCGCCGGTTATCTTCCCTGCATGCCTGACTTTCCCTACCTGTGCGACGAACACCACCAGGTCCGCGAAATCGTTCGGGATTTCGCCGAGCGGGAGATTCGCCCGGTAGCGCGTGAGCTCGACCGAGACCAGCGGTTTCCGTGGGCCACCGTCAAGCAGATGGCCGAGCTGGGCTTTCTCGGGGCGCCGTGGCCCGAGGACCTCGGCGGGGCCGGGATGGACTACCTCTCCTACATCCTGCTGATCGAGGAGCTGGCGCGGGTCGACGCCAGCCACGCGATCACGGTGTCCGCGCATACCACGCTCGGCACGTCCCCCATCGTCCAGTTCGGCTCAGACGAACAGCGACGGCAATTCGTCCCGCTGCTGGCGCAGGGCCGGGTGCTGGGCGGGTTCGGGCTGACGGAGACCGACGCCGGCTCCGATGCCGGCGGCACGAAGACGGTCGCCGAAGACCGCGGCGACCACTATGTGCTGCGCGGCTCCAAGATCTTCATCACGCACGCCGGCGTGGGGGAGATCTTCGTCGTCACGGCACGCACCGATCCCCACCCCGAGAAGCGGAACGACGGCATCACGTCGTTCATCGTCACCAAGGACACCGTCGACCTCGACGCCACGCGCGCGGTCGGGATCGGGCACGACCCCGATCTGCCGAAGACTCCAGGGGTCAAGGCCGGCAAGAAGGAAGAAAAGATGGGATGGCGGGCATCCGACACGCGTGAGCTGATCTTCGAGGATGCCGTCGTCCCGAAGGAACACATGCTGGGGGAGCTGGGGCAGGGATTCCGGAATTTCCTTTCCACCCTCGATTCCGGCCGGATCGGGATCGGGGCCTTGGCGCTCGGCATTGCGCAGGGCGCGCTCGACGAAGCCGTCGGCTACACGTCGACGCGCCGGCAGTTCGAGCGACCGATCGCCTCGTTCCAAGGCGTGCACTTCCAGCTGGCGGACATGGCCACCGAGCTGCAGGCCGCCCGGCATCTGGTCTACCACGCCGCCTGGTTGTACCAGCAGGGCAAGGCCCACAAGACCGAAGCGGCCATGGCCAAGCTGTACGCCTCGGAACTCGCCATGCGGGCCACCACAGCCGCCGTCCAGCTCCACGGAGGCTACGGCTACACCGCGGACTATCCGGTGGAACGGATGATGCGGGACGCGAAGGTGTGCGAGATCGGCGAAGGCACGAGTGAGATCCAGCGGATCGTGATCGCCCGGAGCCTGTTGGGCGACCTCATCGACTGACGTAATGGGTGTTGACGTAAGTTCCTAATTTGCATATCCTTACAACCGTGACTTCCACCAGTTTCGAAACCTTGGCCGGAGCGCTTCGCGCGGGGGGCAGGTTGCCCCCCGTTCGTGCGTGCTCGGGCGCGGGCCGTCCCGCGTCGGAGCCACGACGGGTGCCGCTGGGCCCCGCGGGTGGTGCGCCGTGCCGGAGAACAGAGGAAATCCTACGTGAAGCGCGAAATCCTGATTACCGGAGGGCAGCGCGAGACGCGCGTGGCCATCCTGGAAGACGACCGGTTGGTCGAGTTGCTGGTCGACCGACCGGAACTCCGTCGGAGCGTCGGCAACATCTACCGGGGTCGGGTCGAAGCGGTGCTGCCCGGCATCCAGGCCGCGTTCGTTGACATTGGCACCGAGAAAAGCGCCTTTCTCCACGCGTCGGACCTGATCGAGCCGGACGAAGACGAGCTCGAGGACGACGACAACGGCAAGCGGCGCGGCAAGCTCCCCAACATCCAGGACGCGGTGAAGCGGGGCGAGACCATCCTGGTGCAGGTCACCAAGGAGCCGATCTCGTCCAAAGGCCCACGCGTCACCACCCAGGTGTCGCTGCCCGGCCGGTTCCTGGTGTACATGCCCTACGCCTCCAAGGTCGGGGTCAGCCGCAAGATCGAGAACCGGGAGGAGCGGGCGCGGCTGCGCCAGATGGTGGCCGGCCTGATGCCCAAGGACTCCGGCGGCGTCATCGTCCGGACGGTCGCCGAGGACATCACGCAGGACGATCTCAAGCGCGAGCTCAAGTCGTTGCTCGCCTTGTGGAAGAAGATCAAGCGCAAAGCCACCTTCGTCCGGCCGCCGGCGCTCGTGCAGCGCGAGGCATCGCTCACGAGCGGGATCATCCGTGATCTCTTCAGCGAGAACGTGGACCGACTGTACGTGGACGTGCGGGACCTCTATGAGGAGATCCGCCGCTATCTGGAACAGGTGGATCCGGACCTTCTGGAGCGCATCACGCTGTACGAGGACGCCACGCCACTGTTCGACAAGTTCGAGATCGAGTCCGAGATCGCGAACCTGTACAAGCGCCGCGTCGATCTTCCCACGGGCGGGTATCTGATCATCGAGCCCACGGAGGCCCTCGTCTCGATCGACGTGAACACGGGCCGGTATACGGGCAAGAAGGACCCGGAGAAGACGATCCTCAAGACGAACCTCGAGGCCACCCGAGAGATCACGCGCCAGTTGCGGCTGCGCGACATCGGCGGGATCATCGTGATCGATTTCATCGACATGGAGTCGCAGGGCAACCGCGACCGGGTGCTGCACGAGATGCGCACGCACCTGGGCCGCGACCGGGCGCGCACCCGCGCCTTCGAAGTCTCGGACCTGGGCCTGATCGAGATGACCCGGCAACGGGTGCGGCCGTCGCTGTGGCACTCGATGACGAATCCCTGTCCGTCGTGCAGCGGCACCGGCCGGGTGTTTCGGCCGGAGGTGGTGGTGGGCCGGCTGGAGCGCACCCTGCGGCGGGTCGCGCACGGCAGCAAGGAGCGGCAACTGACCGTCCGGCTGCACCCGGACGTGGCGCTGTTCCTGCTGGAGCAGGAGCCCAACTTCCTCAAGGACCTTCGCAAGGTCCTCAAGCTCGACCTGGAGATCCGGGACGACCCGATCATCGCGGTGGACGAGTTCCGCCTCGTGGCCCAGCCGGCCGGTCGGGATGTGACGGACAAGTACCTGGTCGCCTGAACCCCGGGTGTGGCGGTGGGCGGCGGTCCCCTCCAGGGACCGCCGCCCCTCCCTTGACCTCCTCGACAGGCCCTAAGTACCTTTGCTGTCTATGTCATACGCCATTTTCCGCGCCCAGGGGCAGCAGTTCAAGGCCGAAAAGGGCCGCACGCTCCAGGTACCGCTCATGGACGGCGAGCCCGGCAGCAAGGTCACCTTCGAGGAAGTGCTGCTTTCCTCGAGCGGCCAGAAGGTGCACGCCGGGACGCCGCTCGTGAAGGGCGCGCACGTGACCGCGGAGATCGTCGGCCACGTGAAGGGCGACAAGCTGCACGTGTTCCGCTTCAAGCGGCGCAAGAACTACCGCCGCAAGACGGGCCACCGGCAGCGCTATACCGAGATCAAGGTGACCGGCGTCAAGGTCGGCGGGTAGGCACACATGGCACACAAGAAGGGCGTCGGCTCCAGCCGCAACGGCCGCGATTCCAACCCCCAGTACCTGGGGGTGAAGAAGTTCGGCGGCGAACTCGCGCGGGCCGGCAACATCATTGTGCGCCAGCGCGGCACGAAGTTCCATCCCGGCAAGAACGTCGGGCGCGGGCGCGACGACACGTTGTTCGCGCTGATCGACGGCGTGGTGACTTTCGAGCGCAAGGATCGTCGGCGGCTCCGCGTGAGCGTCCATCCCCGGGCGGCCATGGCGTCCTGAGCGGCGCGGGCAACCACCCGAGCAACGAACAGGGGCGACCGGTTCATCCGGTCGCCCCTGTTCGTTGCGGGCCGGGCCGCCGGGAAGCGACCCCGCCCGATCGGTCGGCCTACTGAACCAGCTCGAACACGATCGGCTGGCCAATCACCTCCACACGGATGATCCGGCGCGGTGGCTGCTCGGTCACGTAGAGCACCACCGGCAGGCGTCCGCCGGCCAGCGACACCCTGAACGCCTGGAACGTCCCGGCCGGGACCGTGATCGCCTCGACGCCCCCGACGGTGATCGTGAACGGCTTGATGGATGCGTCCGATGCGTTGAACACCGCGACGGTAAATGACGCCCCGTCCGCGAGGGGAAGTGCCGGCACGATGGCCTGGAGCTGATTCACCTCGAGCGTCCCGGCCGCCAGGGTCGTGTCGACTTCCACGACCTTGGGCTGCCCGCTGGGGTCCGGCGTCTGGGCCCGACCCGTGGCGCGTCCGCCCTGCACGACGACCCGCGTCTCGACGGCCTGCCCGCCGGCCTGGCCGCGCTGCTCGACCGACCGCACGTCGAGGGTGACCCCGTCCATGACGACGTTCGATTCCTGCCTCAGGCCGATGATCGGGATGCTCGTCTGCTCGCGGTACGTCAGCGTGCCGCCCTCGCGGCGTAGCTCCGTCACCTGACCCCCCATGGGTGACCCCTGGATGACAACCTGGAAGGAGTCGCG
>JAOTWJ010000131.1 GCA_029862925.1 Gemmatimonadota bacterium | reverse complement strand
GCGCTAGAAGCGGCGGCTCAGCTCCAGTATGAGTCGGTGCTGGAGTGGCCCCAGGGTCACCGTGGGAATCACGGTCGCGTCCTGCAGACTGCGGAACGACCAGTCGAGGTAGGCGTAGTTGAGCGCCGCCCGCAGCAACCCCGGCGCCCAGATTGCCTGCAGCGTGCCGTCGAACCGGGTCCGCCGCTCGCGCCTCTGCCGAGGCGGCTGGTACGATCCGCTCACGGTGAGTCCGTCCCACAATCCGGGGACGGACTGCCGTCAGTGTCACAGCATGCACCGCTAAGCCGGACCCCAGGAACACCAACGGCGGCCGCGAGGGCCGCCGTTCCGTTCGGGGCGCCGCAGTCCCCTCAGTCCTTCGCGCGGTCCTGATACTCGCCGGTCGAGGGATTCACCCGCACGCGTTCCCCCGGGCCGACGAACTCGGGCACGTTGATCGTGACGCCGTTGGAGAGCGTCGCGGGCTTGCTGGATGCCGTCTTGGTGGCGGTCTTCATCACGGGCGCCGTCTCCACGATCTCGAAGGTGAGCGACGACGGCAGGTCGATCGCCACGGGACGCCCCTCGAAGAACTCGGCGATGATCTTCATGCCCTCGGTCACCCAGGGCGCGGCGTCACCCAGAGTCTCGGCGTCCAGCTCGTACTGCTCGAAACTCTCGAGGTTCATGAAGGTGAACCGCTCGGCGCCGGACCGGTACAGAAACTCCAGCTCGTGCGTCTCCAGCTCCGCGACGTGCACCGTGTCCACGGCGCGGAACCGGTGGTCCACCGTGCTGTTGCTCTTGAGCTTGCGCAGCTTGGCATGGACCATCGCCCGCAGGTTGCCGGGCGTGTGGTGGCGGAATTCGATGACGCGACAGGGCTCGCCATCGAACATGATGGCCATGCCGCGGCGGATGTTCGTGGCGGTGATAGGCATGCGTAATCCGACTCAGATCTGAGTTTGCGAGGTCGGGGAATCTACTGCGGAACCGGGTGGGTTGGTACCCCGGTTACAGATACTGCTGAAACAGCACCATGGCCACGAGCGTGAGGCTCACCTGCAACGCCACCACGGGCCGTCGGGCCCGGTCGTACGCTTCGGGCAGCAGCTCCTCGAGCACCATGAACACCATCGCGCCGGCGGCAAAGCCCAGCCCGTAGGGGAGCGCCTTCTGGAACGTCTCGACAAAGAGGAAGGCGGGCACGGCCATGAGCGGCTGGGGTAGGGATGAGAAGATGCTCCAGCCCGCGCACTTGGCGACGCTCACCCCGCGCGGCCGCAACACCGCGCTGATGGCGAGCCCCTCGGGAATGTTGTGCACGGCGATGGCCAGCGTGATCACGAGCGCCAGCGTGGCCCCGCCGCCGAACGAGACCCCTACCGCCACGCCCTCGGCGAACGAGTGGATCGTCATGACGATGACGATCAGGGCCATCTGCTTGGCGTCGGTGCCCCGCACGTCGCCGAACGCGACCTCGCGGTCGCCGAGCAGGCGCTGCGTGCCGATGATGAACAGCACGCCCAGGAGCGCGCCGGCGAGGGTCTGCCAAGCCCCGTACTCCGTCCCCTCGGCGACGAGCCCGAAGCTCGCGCCCAGCATGAGACCGCCGGCGATCGCGTTGGCGGAAGCGACCACCCGCGGCGACACCGTCCGCAGGAAGGCGAAGGGCAGGGCGCCGAGGCCGGTGGCCAGGGCGGTGACGAGGCCGTAGAGGAAAACCGTGAGGACGGGGTGCGTCATGCGACGGCCGTGCGGAGCAGGACGACGATGCCCATCGCCACGATCGCCACCAGCGCGATTGTCCGGTGGCCCGCCTGACGGTAGGACTCCGGCAGCAGGTCCGCCATCACGAGCTGGATCAGCGCCCCGGTGGCAAGACCGAGGGCCCAGGGCAGTGCGCCGGGCGCGGCGTCCACGATGGCGAAGGTGAAGATCGCGAGCATCACCTGGCTCACGTTGGCCGCCACCGCGAGCCCGGCGGCGCTCGAGATCGCGACGCGCCGTCCGGTGAGAATGGCGCAGAGCACGGTGGCCTCGGGGATGTTGTGAATCGCGATGGCGAGCGCCACGAACACCCCGAAGGGCAGGCTCAGCGCCATCGCCGCACCGATCGCCACCCCCTCGAACGCCGAATGCAGGCTGTTCACGAGGAGCACCTGATACCCGTACGTGGGACCGGTGTCGTCGAGGCGGTTCAGGTCCAAGTCGCCCGTGCCGGAGGCCGTGTGACTCCAGGCGGCAAAGCCGATGCCCAGCACGGCTCCCGCCGCCACCGCCGCCGCCCCGAGCGGCAACCCGCCGATCAGCAGCACGTACGCCGCCCCCAGCATCATGCCGGCTGCCAGTGCGTTGGCCCAGCCGATCTGCACGATCGGGAGTTGCCGGCGGAACAGGAATGGTCCCGCGCCCAACACCGCGCTTGCCGCCGAGATGGCGGAAAAGAGGAGCACCACGAGCGTGGGCTCCAAGCCGAGCATTACGGAGTGGCCGGCGCGGGCATGGTCAGGAGCGCGCCAAAGAGGTCGATCGCATACCACAGGTTCGCGACCCGGAGGTTCTCGTCGGGCGCGTGCTGGTTGTTGTCGTGGTTGGCCACGGGCACGATCACCGCCGGCTTCCGGAGCACGTCGGTGAACAGATACAGCGGCAAGGAGCCGCCCATCCCCGGAAGCAAGACCAGCTCGTCCCCGGCGACGCGGCGGGCGGCGGCGATCACGTCGCGCACGACGGGCACGTCCATGGGCGTCCGCGCCGCCGGGTAACCGACGTCCCGTTCGACGCGGGCAATGCGCGGGTGCGCCAGGCGGGTGGCGCGGTCGGGCTCCGCCCGCACCACGTGGTAGCCCTGGGCGCGGAGGTGCGCCTCCAGCCGGTCGAGCATCCGCTCCGGGTCGTTGCCCTGCACCAACCGGACGCCGAGCGTGGCCGTGGCGGAGGTCGGAATGACGTTGGAGGCCAGCGGGCCCACGTTGGCGCTCTGTAGACCCAGCACCGTCAGGGCCGGCAGCATGAGCCGCTCCGCCAGGGTCGCGGGCTCGCCCTCCGTGCGCGCCAGACCCAGCTCCCGTTTGAGCTCGGCGTCGTAGGCTGGGAGCGCCGCGATCGCCGCGCGCTCCGCCGCCCCGATGGGCGCGACGTCGTCGTAGAAGCCGGCAACCCGTACCGTGCCGTCGTCGTCCCACATCGTGGCCAGCAGCTGGGCCAGCAGCCGGCCGGGGACCGGTGCCCAGTTGCCGTAGTGGCCGCTGTGCAGGCCGCGGACGGGGCCATACACGGTCACCTCCAGCCGGGTCACGCCGCGCACGCCAAAGGCGAGCAGCGGCCGGCCACTCTGGTGCACGGGGCCGTCGAGGAACAGCCACACGTCGACGTCGGCCAGACGGCCGGCATAGGTGTCGAGATAGGTGCGCAGGTGGGGGGATCCCGCTTCCTCCTCGCCTTCGAAGAAGAACACGAGATTCGACGTCGCCGTCAGGCCCTGTTCCCGGAACGCGTCGAGCACGGCCAGCAGTGCCCCGATCGGCGCCTTGTCGTCCCCGGCCGAGCGGGCGTAGAGGCGCCATTCCGGACCGATCGGTACCCCATCGGGCGGCAAGTCGCGTGGCGTCCCGCCCGCCGCGTGGTGGGCGGTGTACAGCGTCGGCTCCCACGGTCCGTGGCGCCATTCGGCAGGGTTGGCCGGTTGTCCGTCGTAATGCGCGTAGAGCGCGAGGGTGCGCGTGGCGCCGGGCACGTCGAGCCGGCCGAACACCACCGGTGGGGCTCCCGGTACCGTGAGCAGCTCTGCCCGCACGCCGCGCTCGGCGAGCAGGGTGCGCAGGACCGTCGCGTTGCGGCGGATGTTCGCCGAGTCGGACGCCACGTTGGGGATCGCCAGCAGCGCTGCATAATCTCGCAGGATGCGGGGACCGTGGGCTTCCCGGTAGGCGCGGGCAGCGGCGACACCATCGGTCTGCGCGTGCGCGGGCAGGGGGGCCACACCGCTCACGAGGACGATCGCGCGGAGCAGTCGGCGACTCGCTATCCGGCTCATACGTGCGCTCCCTGGGGGCGTTGCGGTGGTGGCCGGCCCCCGAAACGGGAAAGTGGACGGCGGGGTTCCCATGGAGGATCGGGGGATCTCTGGGTATACTGCCCCCCGGTTCCGATGGGCCGGTCCTGTACCAGAGGATAATGCCATGCTTCCGAATCCGCTGCACCCCTCCGTCGTGCACTTTCCGATCGTGTTCATGGCGCTGCTGCCGATCATCGCCGCCTTCGTGATGTGGCGGTTGCACGATGGCGCCAGACTGCGCGCTTGGGGCTACGTGGCACTCACGGCCGCCCTCGTCGTGGGGTCGGGATGGCTCGCGACCCGCACCGGGGAGAATGAGGAAGACACGGTCGAGCGGGTGGTGGCCGAGGATGCGATCCACGCCCACGAGGAGGCGGCCGAGACGTTTCTGCTCGCGGCGTGGGTCGTGCTTGGGCTGGCCGTCGTCGGGTTTGCGCCGGGGCTGGTTGGCCGCGGCGCCCGGTGGCTGGCGTTCCTCGGTTCGGTTGCGCTGGTGGGGCTGGGCTGGCGGGTAGGCGACCTCGGCGGGAAGCTCGTGTACGAGCACGGGGCGGCCAGTGCGTACGCGCAGCCGGCTGCGGGTGGGGCCCAGGCGGTCGGAGCGGAGGAGGACCGTGAGGATGACGGCCGGTGACGGCGGCGCCTCCCTGGCCGGGCCTGAACCGGGCGGCTAGGTTAGCTATCCATACCATCAATGCTCCGAGTGAGGGGATACACGCATGACGCACCACGATCTCGCCGCCACCGCCCAGGCCCTGGTCGCCCCCGGGAAGGGCATCCTCGCGGCCGACGAGAGCTTCGGCACGATCGAGAAGCGCTTCAAGAGCATCAACCTGCCGTCCACCGAGGAACACCGTCGCGCGTATCGCGAAATGCTGTTTACCGCCAAGGGCGTCGGCGATTTCGTGAGCGGCGTCATCATGTTCGACGAAACGATCCGGCATAAGACCAAGGCCGGGATGGCGTTTCCCAAGGCGCTCGCCACGCTGGGCGTGATGCCCGGCATCAAGGTGGACACCGGGGCGAAAGACCTGGCCGGGTACCCGGGCGAGAAGATCACCGAGGGCCTCGATGGACTGCGCGAGCGGCTCGCGGAGTACCATGCGCTCGGCGCGACGTTCGCCAAATGGCGGGCCGTCATCACGATCGGCAAGCACATCCCGACCCGGTTCTGCATCGATGCCAACGCCCACGCGCTGGCACGCTACGCCGCGCTCTGCCAGGAGGCCGGGGTCGTCCCGATCGTGGAGCCGGAAGTGCTGATGGACGGCGACCATTCGGGCGAGCGGTGCGCGGAGGTGACGGAGACGACGCTCGAGAGCGTGTTCTTCCAGCTGCACGCGCACCGGGTGAACCTCGAGGGGATGCTGCTCAAGCCCAACATGGTCATCCCGGGCAAGAAGGCGGCGACCAGGTGGAGCCCCGAGCAGATCGCCAAGGCGACCGTGCGGTGTTTCCTTCGCGCCGTGCCGGCGGCCGTGCCGGGCATCGTGTTCCTGTCGGGCGGCCAGACGCCACAGGAAGCGACCGCCAACCTCAACGCGATGAACGCGATGGGCGGATTCCCGTGGCAACTGAGCTACTCGTACGGCCGGGCGCTGCAGGACGAGGCGCTCAAGGCCTGGGGTGGGGACACGGCCAACCTCGCCGCGGGGCAGGCGGCCTTCGCGCGCCGCGGCAAGATGGTAAGCGCCGCGCGCTACGGGAAGTACACGGCGAAGATGGAGATGGGGGTGGCGTAGGAAAGAACGGGATGACGGGATGATCGATATCCCGTCATCCCGTGATCCCGTCCTCCCGGGAAACTTCGGCCCGTTTCCTCTCGTAGTGCCCACCGACATGCGAACGCTGGATCCCGAATTCCTCCCGCTCCAGGAGTTCCTGGCGGGCCGTTACTCGATCGAGCGGGAGCTGGGTCGCGGCGGCATGGGGATTGTCCTGCTCGCCCGCGACGTGGCGCTCGATCGGCTAGTGGCGGTGAAGCTGCTGCCGCCGGCGCTCGCCCGTGATCTCGCGGTGCGGGAGCGGTTCCTGCGCGAGGCGCGCACGGCGGCCGGGCTTTCCCATCCCCACATCGTGCCGATCCACGTGGTCGAAGAACACGGCGACTGGGTGTTTTTCGTCATGGGGTACGTGGACGGCGAGACGCTGCGCGAGCGCGTGGCCCGGGTGGGCCCGTTGGCGGCGCGCGCGGCGATGAAGCTGATGCAGGAGACCGCGTGGGCGCTGGGCTACGCGCACGAGCGGGGCGTGGTGCACCGCGACATCAAGCCGGACAACATCATGATCGAGCGGGCGACGGACCGCACGATCGTGACCGATTTCGGCATTGCGGTGCGCGGAGGTGAAGGGGGCGGCGGCGAGGTGACCGGGACCGCGCGCTACATGAGTCCGGAGCAGGCGTGCGGCGAGGACGTGGACGGGCGGAGCGACCTCTATTCCCTGGGCGCGACGATGTTCTTCGCCGTGACGGGCCGCGCGCCGTTCGAAGCCGCCAACCTGCCGGCCCTGCTGACCAAGCATGTCACCGAGCCGGCTCCAGCCCTGCAGGTCGTGCGGCCCGACGCGCCGGCGAAGCTCGCCGCCATCGTCGACCGCTGTCTCCAGAAAGCGCCGGGCGCGCGCTTCGCCACGGGCGAGGACCTTGCCGGCGCGCTCGACCAGGCCCGCGGCCGGCAGCACCGCGCGCCGCCGCTGGTCCGCAACTTCGTGCGCAACGCGCAGGTCTCCACGATGGTGCTTCTGGCGGTGGCCGTCGCGGGGCAGGGAATCAGCGTGGGTGAGGCGGGGATCCAAAGCTTCAGCCTGGGGCCCGGCCTCATCGGTACCATCCTGATCGTCCAACTCATCATCGTCGCGCGCCGTCTGCTTCGTCAGGGCTACGGGTTCGATGACATCCGCTCAGCCCTGCTGGCCGAGGCGCAGGTGCAGGAGGAAGAAGCGGACGAGATCCAGCAAGGGCGGTGGCTGCGCCGACTGGACAGCCTGTGGCACCGGCTGTGGGCGGGCGGTTTCGGTCGCTGGTTCTTCCGCGTGGCCGGCGCGGGCATCACGCCGCCCGAGCGCCCCGCCGTGGCGTCCGCCGACCGGACGGAGCTGGTGCTGGGTCGGTCGGTCGAGCGGGCCTACGAAGAGCTGCCGCGGGAATACCGCGCGCGGGTCGCCGGCCTGCCGGACGTGGTCGAGCGGCTCGAAACGCGCGCGGAGGTGTTGCGTGACCGGGGCGAGACCGGCCCCGCCCTCACCGACACGGTGGCCGCCCTCGAACACGTGCGGCTGGCCCTGCTGCGCCTTCGCTCCGGGGCGGGCTCCGTGGAAGACCTCACGCGCTATCTCGACGCCGCCAAGGCCATCGGCGAGCGGGTGGACCATCAGCTCGAAGCGGGACGCGAGGTCGCCCGGGCGCTCGAGCGCTGAGCGGTCACTCGGAGACGATGGCCACGCCCTTCGCGGTCAACGCCTCGCGCACGCGGTCGTCGGACGTCCGGTCCACCGGCCGCGTGAGATCCCAGAGCAAGCGCACCTTGAACCCGGCCTCGGCCGCGTCCTCGGCCGTCCACTTCACGCAGTAGTCCCGTGCGAGCCCGCACACCAACAGGTGCGTGGTGCCCCGCTCCTTCAGCAGACCCGCGAGCCCGGTGGGCGGCCGGTCGCCCATCACGTTCCAGTTGTTGCGGAACCCGCTGTAGGAATCCACGGCGGGATCGTTGCCCTTCCGGATGATGGCATCCACCCATTCGAGCGGCAGCCCCTCGTGCAGCGCCGCGCCCGCGGTCCCCTGCACGCAGTGATCCGGCCAGAGCACCTGCTCGTGCCCGTACAGCGTGGTCGTGTCGTACGGCGCCATGCCGGCGTGACTGCTGGCGAAGGACACGTGGCCGGGCGGATGCCAATCCTGCGTGGCCACCACGACGTCGAACCGGCCACTCATGAGCAGGTCGCGGATCGGGCTCACGAGCTGGTCGCCCTCGGCCACGGGCAGCGCCCCGCCGGGCATGAAGTCCGGCTGCAGGTCCACGACGAGGAGTGCGGTGCGGATGCTCATGGGTGTCTCCGGGTGAATCAGCCTGCGCAGTGCGCTGCTATCCTACGGGATGACGGGATGATGGGATGACGGTCATGAGGGCATCACGCGCGCGAGAACTCCGCGCGGTCGATCGCGCCCAGCTCGTCGCGCGTGAGGGTGACCGCCAGCGACCGGATCGCATCGAGCGCGTGCTCCACAGTGCGCGCGCTCGGAATCGGGATGACGGTGGTCCCTTGGGCGCGCACCCACGTCAGCACGATGGCATGGGCGGACGCGCCGTGCCGGTCGGCCAGCGCGGCGACCACCGGATGCGCGGGCAGCTGCTTGTTGAGACGGCCGCCCCCCACCGGGCTGTACGCCAGAAACCCGATGCCGCGGGCGGTACAGTGCCGGACGACGCCCGTCTCGACGGCCTCGCGGAAGAACGGATTGAGCCGGTTCTGCACGCTCGCGATGGGCACGATCGCCTCGGCCTCTTCGATCTGCGCAACGGTGACGTTCGACAGCCCGACGTGGCGGATCTTCCCCTCGTCCCGCAGCTGCCGAAACGCGCCCACGCTCTCGGCAAACGGCACGTCGGCATCC
>JAOTWJ010000130.1 GCA_029862925.1 Gemmatimonadota bacterium | reverse complement strand
CCTCAGGCGCGGGGGGGGCTACGGCGGCTTCGAGCGGACCGGTCAGGTCGGCGAGACGCCGGGCGATGCCCTCGAGGGAACGGGTGGCGCCGGTCGCGAGCGCCTTGCCCGCATCGCGCACCAGGTCGGCGAACCGGGTCGGGTCCCGCTCGGCAACTCCGCGCGCAATCGCGTCGCGTCCCGCCCGGGCGAACGCGAGCGCCGTCGGCTGCCACTCGACGTCGGCGCCCCGCTCCAGCGAGCGCAGGGTGTCGGCCAGACCAATGGCGCGCAGCTCGCGCTGGGTGTCGGTGGTGGCTTCCTGCACGGCGTCGCCGATCTGCCGGAAGTGCTCGCCGAGCGCGGTGAGCTCGACCGTGCCGAGCGGGGCACCGGACGCCCGGCGCTCGGCGCGCTCGACCACGTGGGGTCCCTCGTCGTCGAAGTACAGCGTCTCGATGGCGACGTCGGGAGGTTCGAGTCCGAGGAGCGTGCGCAGGGCGTCCGTGAAGCGGCGCAGTTCCACCGAATCGGGATCGGCCCGGTTGCCCGCGGTGATATCGCGCGTCGTCTGGGTGAGGGCCCGGGCCGCAGCGTCGAGCACCGCCGGGCCCGTCGTCGTCGGCTGCGGCGCGTGCGCGAGCAGCGTGGCGGCCCGTTCGATGCCTTCCAGCAAGTCCGGCAGCGGCGGAAACTGACTCAGCGACGCGAGGCCACGGAGCGGCTGCATGATCTGGAGCACCGGCTGCGCCGCTTCCCGCTGGCCGGGATGGCGATTGAGCGCGCCGGCCGCGCGCGCCAGCGCGGCGGCGAGTGCCGCCCCTTCGCGCGCCAGGAACGCGCGCGTCCCCGCGTCGGTCGCCTCGGGGGATGAGAGGCGCGGGCTCGGGGTGGTTCGTCCCCCGACCTGTTCCAGCTCGCCCGCCAGGGCGGCCGCCCGCTCGGCGTCGCTGTCATCCCACTCGCGCACGCGGCGCACGAGCCGCTTGAGATCGTCGACGGTGCGAATGGCGAGCTGCCGGGTGGCCTCGTCCCAGGGGCGCCGGCCCTCGCGCACCGCGCGGGCGACGTGCTCGAACGCGCCCGCCGCCCCGGCGATCGCCTGCTGGTTCGCCATGAGTGCGGCTCCGCGCAGGGCCCGCGTGAGTCGCTGGAATTCCTCGCCATTGGGCATGCCAGGTGCGGACACGAGCGCATCGAGCCGCTCGAGGTACTCGCCGGACTCCATTGCGAAGAACTCCGCCATTCCCAGTTGCTTGTCCATGCGCTCCGCGCGGCTGCGATGGAGGCTAAACTACGGTCACGCCGAGGGTTGGTCAACGCGGGCGGCATCGACCTGCACTCGCATTTCCGCCACGGCGCGCCGCAGGCCCACCATGATGGCCCGGCTCACGATGCTGTGGCCGATGTTGAGCTCCTCGAGGTCGGCCAGGCGCGCGACGGGTTGCACGTTGCGGTACGTGAGGCCGTGGCCGGCATGGACCGCGAGGCCGGCGGCCCGGGCGTGCCGGGCGGCGGCGGCGAGGCGGGCGAGCGCGCGGTCCGCCGCCGGAAACGCGTGGGCGTAGCTCCCCGTGTGTAACTCCACCGCGTCGGCCCCGAGGCGTGCCGCGACGTCCAGCACCGCGGGATCGGGGTCGAGAAACAGACTCACGCGGATGCCGGCGGCGCGCAGCCGGTCGATCGCCTCGGCGAGCCGCGGGTCGGGCCCGCCCGGCGCCGCCAGCTCCAGCCCGCCTTCCGTGGTGATCTCCTCGCGGCGCTCGGGCACGAACGTCGCCTGGTGCGGGCGCAGCGCCACGGTGAGTGCCACGATGTCCGGGGCCGTTGCCAGCTCGAGATTGAGCACCGTGCGGACGGAGGCGGCCAACCGCCGCACGTCGTCATCGCCGATGTGTCGGCGGTCCTCGCGCAAATGCACCGTGATGCCGTCGGCGCCCGCGGCCTCGCAGATGGCCGCGGCCTCGACGGGGTCCGGCTCATCGGCGCGCCGCGCCTGCCGCACGGTGGCCACGTGATCGACGTTCACGTACAGTCGCATGGATCGGCTTGCCCTCCACCTCCGAAGTTCGTACAATCCATCAACTTCGACCCCTGACGATGCCCGTGCGCCACCCCGTTGCCCTGTGTCTGATCCTCGCTGCCGCGGCCTGCTCCGGCAAGCCTCCGGTCACCCCGCCGCCGGCGGACCCATCGGTCACCGTCACGCAGTTCCTGGCCGCGGTGCAGGCGAAGGACTACGCCCGCATGGGCGAGTTGTGGGGCTCGGCCAAGAACGGGCCGGCCGTGCGGTACATGAAGGCCGACGAGCTCGAAAAGCGCCTCATCGTGATGCAGTCATACCTCGCCCACGAGCGCTACGCGATGGAGCCGACGTCGCTGCCGGGCGTGAGCGCCGACCAGCGGGTCGTGCGGGTCCGGTTGATGCGGCGCGGATGCACGCCGGTGGTGCCGTTCACCGTGGTGCGCTATCGCGAGGGATGGCTCGTGTACGAAGTGGATCTCCAGGCGGCCGGGAATCCGGCCAAGCCGTGTGCGCAGCCTACTCGGTGAGTTCCACCAGGATGCCCGCCGTACTCTTCGGGTGCACGAACGCGATGCGGCGGCCGCCGTGCCCGGTCCGCGGCACCTCGTCGATCAGTTGATACCCTCGCGCGCGGCAGGCGGCGAGCGCGCGGTCGAGGTCCGGCACGCGGTAGCAGATGTGATGGATGCCGGGCCCACGACGCGCCAGGAACTTCGCGATCGGACCGTCCGGGGCGGCGGGCGCGAGCAACTCCACCTGGGCGTCGCCGAACCGGAGCGCCACGATGGTCGCGCCATCGACGACTTCCGCCGGCCCCGGCTCGAGGCCGAGGACGTCGCGGTAGAACGTCAGCGCGGTGTCGAGATCAGGGACGGCGACACCGACGTGGGCGATCGCGGTGTGGGCGCGCGGCACGCGGTCCTCCTCAGCTGAACCATTCACGACACGGCCGCGGGCGTGAGCCCGCGCGCGGAACATAACGAGAGGGAGACGTCGATGGCAGGGACGGTGCAGGTGACGGATGCGGATTTCGGTGCGGAGATCGAGCAACACGACGGGCTGGCCATGGTGGATTTCTGGGCGGTGTGGTGCGGGCCCTGCCAGGTCGTGGCCCCGTCGGTCGAGGCGCTGGCGTCGGAGTACGCCGGACGGCTCAAGGTGGCGAAGCTGGACGTGGACGCGAACCCGCAGACCGCCATGCGGTTCGGCGTACGGTCCATCCCGTCCATTCTGTTCTTCAAGAACGGCAAGCTGGTGGACACGGTCGTGGGGGCCGTGCCGAAGCCACACCTGAAATCGAAGGTCGACCAGCACCTCGGATGACCGCGGTGCGTCGACAGACGAGGCGGAAAGCGCCCTGAGAGGAACGTGCGACCCAGTCAAGCGGTCCTGAGCGGCACGCCGGTCCGGCTGGCTGAACTGCGGTTTCCCGCGCGGCGGGTCCACGTGCAACGGACGCGCCTCGCGTACATCCATCTCGACAACCTGCTCCACTTCGCCAAGGCCGACCGCGACGCGCGGGTGGACGGCTACATCGTCGCGTATCTCCCGGATGAGCTCGCGGTGGTGTTTCTGCGAGAGGGGGAAGCCATCACCGCCGTCGCGTTCACCGAGCGCGGGCGCGCGGTGGTGCCCATTCCCGCGGTGCTCGATCAGATCCGCGATGAGGTGGAGCGCGGAGAGCTGGCCTTCTGCGAAGCGCCGCCGGCGCAGCTGGCATGGATGTACCAGAGCGGGGCCGCGCCGGCGCGCCCGATTCCGATTCCACCAACCGCGCCGCGCGAGGTCTTCACCGAGTTGAAGCGGCAGCGCTACGCCGGCATCCTCGAGCTGATCGTGGACGGGGGGGTCTCCTACTTCGGATTCGTGGACGGCCGCGTGCAGACCGCGTTCCTCTGCGACAGTCCGGACCCGACGGCGGTGGAGGCGTATCTCGATCGCGTGCTCGCGCCGCGGTCGGAGGGCTCGCGCACGGTGGCGGCCAGCCTGTTCCCCTCCGTGGAGACGCTCGTGCCGCAGGCCTCACCGGTGCTGGTCGAGGCGTACCGCGACGTGTTCTGGCGCATCGCGGAGACGGCGGAGCGCGAGGTGCCCGGGGAAGGGCACCAGCGGGCGCTGAAGGTGCGCGACCTGCTGGTCTCCATCCACCGGCCGCTCGCCGTCCTGAGCACGCCGCGCGAGGCGGAGCTGGCGCCGGCGGTGCTCGCGCCGGAGGCCATGGCGTTCGGACTGTCCGACTGGTCGCTGCAACTGCTCGAACAGCTCGAGATTATCGCCCCCGGTGTGGCCCCCACGGTGTTGCGGGATGCCACGCGGCCGCATCGGTACGTCCTGCAACGCGCGGGATTCTACCAGCGGCTCCCGTGGCCGGTTTCCTGGTGACGCCGGGCACGCTCTCCGTCGTCGCCACGCCCCTCGGTCATCTCGGAGATCTCGCACCGCGCGCCGCCGACGTGCTGCGGGCCGCGGATCTCGTGGCCGCCGAAGACACACGGCGCGTGCGGAAACTGCTGCAGCACGTCGACGCGCACCCGCGGGTGCTGAGCTTCCACGCGCATTCGCCGCCGGGGCGCCTGGCCGCGATTCTCGCGGCGCTCGATGGCGGCGCCGCCGTGGCCCTGGTGACCGACGCCGGCACCCCCACCGTGAGCGATCCCGGCGCGGACCTCGTGGCGGCCGCGCGCGCGCGGCCACACCGTGGTCGCCGTGCCGGGTCCGTCGGCCGTCGCCGCCGCGCTGAGCGTGTCCGGCCTGTCCGCGGACCGCTACACCTTCCTTGGCTTCCTGCCCCGCAAAGGCCCCGACCGCGAGGCCCTGCTCGCGCAGCTCGCCGCGACCCCGCGCACCGTCGTGCTGTTCGAAGCGGCGCCCCGGTTCGCGCGCCTGCTCGCCGACGTCGCGCGGGTGGCCGGGGCCGACCGCCAGGTCGTGGTGGCCCGGGAACTCACCAAGGTGCACGAGGAGGTCCGCATCGGAACTGCGGGCGAGCTGGCGGGTTACTACGCCTCACACGAACCGCGCGGCGAGCTCACCATCGTCATCGGTGGGGCGGCGCCGGCGGACGCGATGCCGGTCGGGACGGACGAGGCCGCGGCGCGCGCCCGCGTGCTGTTGGCGGCCGGGGTCAGCCGCCGGGATGCCGTCGGCCGGCTCGTTGCAGAGTTCGGGCTGCCCCGAAACGAGGCCTACCGTCTGATCACCGAGTTGTGATGCCCCGTCGCGCCGTGCTCCTCGCCGTCCTGCCGTGGGCGCTGGTCGTCCGTCCCGTCGACCCGGCGCCGGCGCCACGCCTCACGATCGGCCGGCTGCAGTACGACGGCGGCGGCGACTGGTACGGGAACCCCTCGAGTCTCCCCAACCTGCTGCGGGCCATTCGTGAACAGACCGCCCTGCCGGTGACCGACCGGGAGATCACGGTATCGCTTTCCGGTCCGGAGCTGTGGGACACGCCGTTCCTCTACATGACCGGCCACGGGAACGTGCGGTTGGGCGACGGGGAGGTCGCTCTCCTGCGCCGCTACCTGCTGCAGGGCGGGTTTCTCCATGCCGACGACAACTACGGGATGGACGAGTCGTTCCGCCGCGAGATCGCCCGCGTGTTCCCCGACCGGCCGCTCGTGGACGTCCCGCTCGATCATCCGATCTACCATGTCGTGCACCCGTTCCCGCAGGGCCTGCCGAAGGTGCACGAGCACGACGGTAAGCCCGCACGCGGGCTCGGCATCTTCGTGGGCGACCGGCTGGCGGTGTTCTACTCCGCGCAGTCCGATTTGGGTGACGGGTGGGAGGATCCCCAGGTGCATGGGGATCCGCCGGAGGTGCGGGCGGCGGCGCTGCGCATGGGGGTGAACCTGTTCGTGTACGCCGTGACGGCGGGCCGATGACGACGCGCACGTGGCTCGAGCGGCAGACCCGCGCCGCGCGGCGCCGGGTGGGAGCCGCGGGGTTCCTGGTGCTCGTCGGGGCGGTCGCCGGCGCGTGGGCGGTGGGCGTGCTCGCCGGGCGGAGCGGGCTGTACCGCGCGCTGCCCGAGCTCGCGCTCGGCGTCTGGCTCGGCGCGCTCGCGCTCGCCGGCGCCGTCGTGTGGCGGTGGGCCCGGCGGCTGCGCGCGCTGTCGGCGGCCCGCGTGGGAGCCGAGGTGGAGCGCCGCACCGGGCTCCGGCACGGCGCGCTCGCGGGGCTTGCGGGTCCCGCCCACGGCAGTGACGCCCTCGCCGCACTGGCCGACCGGCGGATGACCGCCTGGCTCGACGGCCACGGCGCCGACGCGGCCACCGCCGCCCGGCGCTCCCGTGCCGGCGACGTCCGGGAAGGGGCGCTGACGGCGGGCGCGGGTCTCGTCCTCCTGCTCGCCGCCGGCGGTCTGGCGTCCAACGATTTCTGGCGTCCGGTGGCGCTCGTCCGGGAAGCGCGCGGACCCGTGCAGCTCACTGCCGATCGTCTCGCCGTCCGCCGCGGCGACACCGTCACCGTCACCGTCCGCGCCCCGGGGCGCCCGACGGCCCGGATCGCGGTGCGGGCCCCGGGCGAATCGTGGCGTGACACCGCGCTCCTGCTCGACGCGTCGGGGCACGCGGCGCTGCCGCTCGGTCCGCTCGACAGCGACCGCTACGTGTACGCGGCGAGCGGGACACGGCGCTCGGACACGCTGCACATCGAAGTGCACGCGCCGGCGTTTCTGGCCGAGGCCACGCTGGAGGCGCGCTACCCCGGCTATCTGCATCGGGCCGCGGAGCCGCTGCCGCTGGGAGGCGACACCGTGCTGCTTCCCGTCGGTACGCGGGTCGTGCTCCGCGGCCGCGCGAGTCAGCCGATCGCGCGCGCGGCGTGGGCGATCGGGACCGACACGGTGGCGCTGGCGGTCGACGGACCGGCGGTGGCCGGGGCCGTCGGTGTCACGCGGTCGGCGACCTGGGTACTGGGGCTGTGGGCGCCCGACGGCGCGCTGCTCGAGGAGCTGCCGCGCCCGCTCGTGGTGCGAGCGGTGCCCGATGCGGCGCCCATGGTGCGACTCCCCGTTCCGGGAGCGGACACCACGGTGCCGCCGTCGCTTCAGCAGGCCCTGGTGATGGACGTGCGTGATGACTATCGCGTCATGCGCGTCGACGTGCTGAGCCGGCGTGCGAGTCGGCTCGGCACCCAGGGACCGGTGGTCACGGAACGCGTCGCTTTGCCGGCGGACGGCGTCGAGCGCGCGATCCTCTCGTGGACGCTGGACCTGAGCGGCCGCGGGTTCCTGCCGGGGGACACGGCGTTCGTCCGGGTGCGGGTATGGGACAACGCGCCCCGGCCGCAGGCGGGCGAGACGCGGGAGTTCGCGCTCCGTCTCCCCTCGCTGGGAGAATTGCGCGACGCCGCCCGGCGTGAGGTCCGGGCGCTCGCCGCGGCCGCGGACACGCTGGTCCGGGAGCAGCGCGACCTCGGCCGCGCGACCGAAGACCTCGCGCGGGCCCGCGACCGCGATGGGGCAACCCCCGCGGGCGGCCGTGGCGACGAGCGGGTCCCGTTCCGCACCGCCGAACGCGCCGGCGAGCTGGGGGCCGCGCAGCGGCGTGCGCTGGAACGCGCGCGCGACCTGCGGGAGCGCCTCTCCGCGCTGGAACGAACGGCGTGGGAGGCGGGGCTCACCGATCCGGCGTGGCAGCAGCAGCTCGCCGATCTGCGCCGGCTGCTGGAGCAGGCGATGACGCCGGAGCTGGCGCGCGCGCTGCGGGAACTCGAGGAGGCGTTGCAGCGGCTGGATGCGGCGGCAGTGCGCAACGCCCTGCAGCAGCTCGCGCAGGCGCAGGAAGCGCTGCGCCGCGAGCTGGAGCGGAGTCGGGACCTGTTCGAGCGGGCCGCCGTTGAGGGGGAGCTCACGACGCGGGCTGCGGATGCGGCCGAGCTGGCGGAGCGGCAGCGCGAATGGGTGCAGGCGGCGGCCCAGGCAGTCGACTCGATGCTGGCGCGGCGGGAAGACGGGCTGGCGGCGGCGGCGGACAGTCTGGCGGCGGCGCTCGCGGCGCTCGAGACGGCGGCGGCTCGCGTGGGGGATTCGGGCGCGGTGGCGCGGGCGGGGGCCGAGGCCGGCAAGGCGGCGGACCAGATGCGGACCGCGGCGGGGGCGGCCGCGGCGGAGAACCAGCGCCGGGCGGTCGCCGCCGGAACCGCGGCGGCCGACCAGCTCGCACCGCTCGCGGCGTCGTTGGAGCAGGCGCGTGATCAGCTGCGCGACACATGGCGCGCCGAGGTGCTCGATGCGCTGAACCGGGCGCTGGTGGAAACGGCGCAGCTCGCGCGACAGCAGGAAGCCGTCGCCCGACGGCTCAGTACCGGGGAGGCCGGCCCCGACGTGCGCGGGGCACAGGCGGCGGCCCGCGGGGGCGTCGACCGGGTGCTCGAGCGGCTCCAGAAGGCCTCGGCCAAGAACGCCCTCGTCTCGCCCCGACTGGGCGCGGCGCTCGGCTACGCGCGCGCCAAGATGGATGCGGCGTTGGAGCAGCTCCAGCAGGGCATGCCCAACCCGCAGCTGGCCGGGACGGAAGCGGGTGACGCCCTCGACGGTCTGAACGCGCTCGCCATGCGGCTGTTGCGCGCGCAGAGTGATGTCGCCGGTGCGGAATCGGGCTCGGGTCTCGCCGAAGCGATGCAGCGCATGGCCGAGCTGGCGCAGCGGCAGGGCGCCATGGCCGG
>JAOTWJ010000129.1 GCA_029862925.1 Gemmatimonadota bacterium | reverse complement strand
CGCGTCCGGCCGCGGTGAAGCTCGTCCGGTCGGACGCGCTGGGGGCGACGCTCGAGCAGCGCCGGGTGCACCTGCAGCGGTTCGAGCGCGAGGCACAGGCGACGGCGGCAATGCGCTGTCCGCACACCGTCGAGCTGTACGATTTCGGCGTGGCCGAGGACGGCACGTTCTACTATGTCATGGAACTGCTCGACGGGTTCGACCTCGACACGCTGGTCCGGCAGTTCGGCCCCCTGCCGGCGGAACGCGTCGTGCACGTGCTGCGCCAGGCCTGCCACTCGCTCGGCGAGGCTCATGAGATCGGTCTGATCCATCGCGACATCAAGCCGGCCAACATCTACGCGTGCCGCTACGGCCGCGAGACCGACTGGGTCAAGGTGCTCGACTTCGGGATGGTCAAGCGGTCGGCCGACCATACCGACCGCGATCCCAAGCTCACGGCCGAGAACGCGGTGGGCGGGACGCCCGCGTACATGGCGCCGGAGCAGGTGATGGGCGACGCGGTGGACGGGCGGGCGGATCTCTACGCGCTCGGGTGCGTCGGCTACTGGCTGGTGACCGGCGAGCACGTCTTCGCGGGCCGAAGCCCCATGGAGACGATGATGCAACACGTCCATGCCACGCCGGTCCCACCCTCGCAGCGCAGCGAGCTCGCGATTCCGCCGACGCTCGAGGAGATGATCCTGGCCTGCCTGGCCAAGGATCGCGCCGACCGACCGCCGACCGCCGACGCCCTCGCCGCGCTGCTCGCGGCGGTGCCGCTCGCGCAGCCCTGGACGGCCGAGCGGGCCGCGGCCTGGTGGGATGCGCATCGGCCGCGCACGCCCGTCGCCGCAGCCGCGGGGTGAGCACTGTCGCGCCGCGCGCCTACGGGCGCGGCGGCGGCAAGCGTTCCAACAGTTGCCGCGCGAAGGTCCGAGACGGATCGTCGTGAACCCGCCCCGAGTACGCGTCCAGCGACGTCGTGAGAACCCGACGCGCCTCGGCGCTCTGCCCCTGCTGCGCCAGGCAGCTCCCCAACGTGTTCAGTGCCCGCAGGTAGTCGTCCGGTGCCGGGCCGCCCTCAGCCGGCCGCGGCCCGTCTACCGCGTCCCGCAGATCGCCGAGTGCCTCGGTGGGCCGGCGCTCGCACCGCAGCAACCCCAGGCTCACGACGTCGCCGAGGGTCGCCCGAATCGCGCCGCTGACCCCATCATCAACGGTGTGCCCTCGGCGCTGCCCCGCGTGTCCGCAGTACAAACACCAGCGCCCCGGGGTGAACCGGACGCTGGTGCGCTTGGACTCTGTGAGGCGGTGCGACGTCTCACTGCATCCGACGGCCCAGTCAGGTCACCGCGCGGGCGGTCGGGGACTGCGGACGAGCTCCTCATTCGCCACCGGCGAGGAACCGGTGTCGCAGCCCGGCTTGAGACCAAGGTCGGGGCAGGTATTCGCGTCACCCGTGGACATGTCGCGCATCACGGGACCTACGATTGCGCCCTCCGGGGTGCCTTCTTCCTCGGGACCGGTGAATGAGGGGCAGGCCGCGCCCAGGGCGGCCATGACGAGCAGCGACGCAACGATTCGGAACGTACGCATGCCTCCTAGGGTGAGTGGGGCGTCAGATGCCTATACCGGCAGGTCATCGCCGGTAATGCGCCCAAGGATGACGGCGCGGGGGGAAGACCGCTGAGGATCACCGGCTGGACTGCGGCGTCGAGCATACGGGCCGGAAATGGCGAGCGCAAGTATCGAAATTCTGCCGCGTGTGCTGCGCGCCTGCCTCACGTCTCCGTACGGGGCGGAAACGTGTAGCACCACGCCTCGCCCTCCAGCACCGTCTCGCCGTCCTGGCGGCGCACGGCAATGCGCAGCTGACTGACCGGTTTCGTCTCGTGCAGACTCACGACTTCGGCCTCGGCCGTGATGGTGTCGCCGATGTGGACCGGCGCGGTGAACCGCCAATGCTGGCTCAGGAATACGGTCCCGGGCCCCGGCAGGTCCATGGCGACGAGCGCGTGCAGCAGACCCGTGGTGAGCCCGCCCTGCACGACCAGCCGGCCGAACTTGGTGCCGGCGGCGAACGCTTCGTCAAAGTGGAGCGGGTTGTAGTCGCCGGTCATCTCGGCAAAGGCCTGCACGTGTGCCGCCGTCAGCCGCAGACTGCGGGTTGCCGTCTGTCCGATTGCGAGGTCCACGTGTCCCACGCTCCTAGAGTGCGGGCTTCAGGGTCATCAGCACGAACCCGCCGAGCGGCGTGAGCAGAGCGATCGCCCCCCAGAACTCCCAGCGGCGGGCGAGGCGGTGGTACTGGTCGTAGTCGAAGCCGTCCGTCTGCGCCAGACTGCGCAGCTGCCGCTGCAGCGGGGCGACCCGGAACCCGAAGGCGACGCCGGAGATGATGAAGAGCACGAGGGTCCACAGGATCCAGCCGGTGCCGAGGAGGGGCAGCCCGCCGACCATGGCGGTCGCGACGCCGGCGAAGACGATCAGGAGGACCCCGGGGATGGTGAACAGGCGGTCACTGCGGATGATCCCATCCATCGTGTGCGCGAGCAACCGTGGGTCCTTCGTGCGCGCGGCATGGGCGTGCCAGAACAGGCCGGTCACGATGTTCCCCAGAAAGGCAACGACCGCGAGCACGTGCAGCAGCTTGAGCCAGAGGTACATCAGTCTGTCTCCTGTGAGGGATGGGGTGGTGGTGCGCGCTCAGTCCGTCCCGCCGCGCTCCGCGATCAGTCGCATGGCCGGCCGGCTTACGAATTCCTGTCGGTGAAACCGCTCGCCCCAGGCCAGGGGCGTGACATCGCGGTACTCGTACGTCGCGTCGTCATCGACGAACCGCAGGCGTTTCCTGAGCGACGCCCGGGCGTTCGGATCGGCGCCGCGGTCCAGGAGCAACCGCGCGACGGCGTCGTCCGTCCGCACGCCGAGGTTATACGCGTACGAGACCACGGTGGCGAACAGCGGCGTATGACCGCCGAACCCGTCGGCGTCCACGTCGGCGCGCACGTCCGGGTCCATTCCCTGGTCGAGCAGCCAGCGCGCCATCTCGTGCTCGTCGTAGTCGACGCACAGGTGCAGCACGGTGGCGCCGGCGAGCGGCGTGCCGTGGAGCGCGAGCGACTCGTCGGCATGACAGCCCAACGCCGGGGGCCAGATCTCCCGGTGCGCGAAGGTCCGCGTCAGCAATCCGGGGTCGCGACGCAGATGCGGCTCGAGCAGATCGATCCGGCCACGATGCACCGCCATGGGTGGAGTATCAGGCAGCGGGATCCCACGTTCGGCCATCAGCTCGAGAACCCGGTGCTTGCCCGCGGGGTTGCGGGAGTAGGTCTGAAGAACCAGGGCGACGGGAGCGCGCCAGTCGCCCTCCTCGTCGCACATGGCGGCGCCCAGCTCGTCGAGCAGGTAGCGGAAGCCGTCGCCGTTCAGCGTTTCGGCCGGTCCCATGACTGCGCCTCTGGGCGGTCGCGCGCCCATGGCGTACAGCCTGCGGGCCGTGGCGACCTTCCCCTGCAGGACCGCCCGGTCCAATGCCGAGTCGATATCGGTCGCGCCCAGCTCGCGCAGCAGCGTGATGATCCGGTCGCGTCCGAGATTCGCCGCGTACGTCATGGGAGGACCCCAGTTGCTCTTCCGCACGAGGGCGTCTTCGCTCAGCAGTCGGGGCTGGTCCACCACCAGCGCACGAACGGCCTCCGCATCGTCGCGCCAGATGGCGTCGACCAGCCGGCAGGCGAGCACGAGCCGCGACCAGTTGTCGGCTCCGTAGCTGCGGGCGAGCACCAGCTGTGCCTCCGCCGGTGTGGCGCGCGCGGGATCGAGCCCCTCGCGAAGATGGGACGCGACCTCGGCGAGCGCGGACGGCTCGCCCCGCCGGATGGCGCGGAGCAGGGCGTCCGCCTCGTGCGTCAGCTGGTCGAGATCGGGTCGGACAGGCAGGCGCCGGTCGGCGGGTCGGGCCCTAGCGGCGTCGCTGCGCAAACAGCCACCGGGTGAACGCGTCAGACCCGTACGTCGCATCCCACGAGTTGTGGCCGAGGCCGAGAAACTCGGTGTAGCGCACGTCGCCGGAGACGGCCTTCAGGGCGGCTGCCGGTTCGCGTGAGCCACTGACCGGAACCACGGGGTCCATCTCGCCGTGGAAGATCCAGATGGGTGTGCGCGCAAGGCGGCGGGCGAGAGCCGGAAGGGGCGGCCCGCTGTCGGCGGGCACGACCGGCACCGACCCGCGGAACCGGGGAACGTCCGGGATCCAACCGCAGATGGGCACCACGGCGGCAAACAGGTCCGGGTTTCGGTAGGCGAGATACCACGTGCCGTGGCCGCCCATCGAGAGGCCGGTCAGGTACACCCGGTCGGGGTCCACGGTGAATTCGTCCATGGTCTGCCGGAGCGCGATGAGCGCCACCTCTGCCGGCGTGCCGCTCCACAGGGAATCCGGGGGAACCTGGGGCATCACGACGATGGCGGGATAGCGGTCCGGAGCACTCCGGATCGCGGGTGCCAGGCCCACGCTGGTTTGCAGCAGGCCGTCCGTGCCCCGCTCTCCGGCGCCGTGCAGGAACAGAATGACCGGCCACGTGGTGGCGGCCGAGTACTCCGCAGGGACGTAGACCTGATAGCGGTGGCGCTGGCCGGCCATCGTCACGGTGCGGTCGAGGAACCCGGTCTCGACACGTTGAGCGGCGACGGGTCCGGCGAGCAGGAGTAGAAGGGCGGGGCAGACGAGCGCTGGCGTGCGTCCCATGGAACGGTCAGCTCCGTCCACCGGCGGCCGAAGAGGCGTGGCCGGTGAGAATGCGCCAGCCGTCCGGGCGGTGGATGAGGGTCATGGTGATCATGCCGCCAAACGTGAACGCGGCGGCGAGCGAATCGACAAATCGTGTCTCGAACCGCGTGACGACCGATGCCACGCCCGGGGCCAGGGGCAGGACGTCCGTGTCTTCGAAGGTCGTCTCGAACCGCACGGTCGAGCCCAGGGCCGCGAGCGCTTCACGAAT
Source organism: Gemmatimonadota bacterium (assembly GCA_029862925.1). GTDB lineage: Bacteria > Gemmatimonadota > Gemmatimonadetes > Gemmatimonadales > GWC2-71-9 > JAOTWJ01. The sequence goes on along the minus strand of JAOTWJ010000129.1, from coordinate 3,706 downwards.
CTCGGTCACCGAGCGATACTGCACGCGGCCGTCCTCGACCCAGCGAAACACGGACGTGTCGGCGTAGAAGCGCGCGGTGGAATCGCGGAGACCCGCCGCGGAGTAGCGCTGGATCTGCGCCAGCGTCTGTTGGACACTGTCCCGTATCGCCGCGGCATGCGTGTCGGTCAGATGGGGCGACGCCGGGGCACAGGCGGTCGCGGCGACAAGCAGAGCGCCCGTTGTGATGCAACGGCGGACGAGCATCAGGGGACCTCCGGGACGCGGGCCTTCACCCTCGAGAAGACGGCGCCGTGTGGTCGGGCCACCCCGGCCGCGCCGTGGGGCCAGGAGGTGCGGTCGAAGCGCACGCCCGGCTCCGCCGCGCCGGGATCACGGAACGTCGAGTCGAGTGCGAGCGCGCCCGTCTCCGGATCCAGGCGGACGATCAGCACGCGGTACAGCGTGGATCCGGGGCCGGAGGTCACGACGATGCGGTCGCCCTCAGGTTCCATGGAGATCCAGTGCGGCCACCAGGGCTCCGGCAGGGTCAGCGCGTCCAGCACCACCGGGTGGGAAGGATCGGAGATGTCGAGCGAGAGCAGGGTGGAGCCGTCGGCGTGCGCGTAGGTCTGCACCCAGAAGCGGCCCCGAGTGAGCGGGATGCCGCACTCGTCGGTGTCGTAGGTCTTCCACGGCAGGGCGTGGATCAACTCGGCGCGGGGCGCGGCCGTCTCCAGGTCGTGCAACAGGTACATCGCACAGCTGAACGTCGTCAGGATGGCGGTGGTGCTGTCCGACAGCAGACGGACTTCGGCCGGATCGCGGTGCTCGTGGCCCAGGGGGCCGTGGGGCAGGGGAACGGTCGCGCGCAGCGTCAGGTCCGACAGTCGCCACACCTGAAACGAGGTGCCCTGCGCCTGGGCCCACATGTCTGACGTGGTGCTCACCGCGCGATCGATGGCGGGGATGGGCGTGACACTGTAAGCGCGGAGTTCCGGATCCGCCGGGTCGGCCGCAGCGGCGGCCCGCACGAACCCGCCCGCCGGGTCCAACTCCACCAGACCGCCCGCCACGCGATTGCCTTGGCCCTTGGTTTGAAACGCCACGAGGACGTTTCCACCGGGCAGGCGCTCGAAGGTGTGGGGGTAGGTGTACTCTCCCATCTCGCGGAAGGATCCCGCAACCTTCGGGTCGAGCGGGTTCGAGACGTCGATGAGGAAGCTTGCGCCGGCGCGGAAGGCATTCACGAAGAGCGTGTCGCCCAGCGGCATCACGTGCTCCGAATGATGGGCCATGCCCTTGAGCCCCACCGGGACGCTCGCGACGATCTCCCCGTAGCGCGCGGACGCGGGATCCGCGTCGATCACCGCCAGGAAGTCACTGTCGCCCTCACGCTCGGCGCCGGCCCAAACGTACAGGAAGGGGCTGGGTGTTGGGAGCGGCGCCGAGTCGGGGGGCGGCCCGGACTCGCCTGGCGTGCAGGACAGCCCCACGGCGAGCAAGGATGTCACGACCGAGGTCCGAACCGCGGAGTGCGCTGAAACCAAAGGGGATCTCCCTGCAGGAACCGAGGTGCGGTCGTCCACCCGGCGGAACCGGCGACGTGGCGACCGCACCAAGCTACACGCCGTTCGACCGGACGCCACCCGACTCGGCCGTCGGCGTTCGCACGCGTGGCATCTCCCCTATGGGCACTGCTGTTCGCAGGCGCGATAGGGCTCCATGACGTCGCTGTCGCTGAGGTTCAAGACGCTCCCACCAAACCGGCCGCAGATGGTCTGCCCGATGCACGCCAGAATACAGTCCTGTCGGGCTTTGGTGTACGTGGTGAACCGTTCCAGCTCGTTGAGCTGTGCCGGACTCAGCTCGACGCGGATCTCCGCGGGGCACGCGGCGATCTCGGCTGGCGTCGATGCCAGGCCCGGACACGCCGCGGCCCGGTCGCAGATCCCGGCCAGGCATTGATCCACGTCGGTGATGCGTGTGTCCGGATCGACGGTGCCGGCGTCGTCGGTCGCGCAGGCGGCGAGGGCCAGCGCAGTCACGAGCAGTCCGGTCGTGGCGAGCGTCGTCTTCATGGCGTCCCGTTCCTTTCCCGATGCTCGATCGGTCAACGACATCAACCCCACGGGTCGAATGTCAGGGCGAAGATCACCAGGCCGACGCCAGCGGCCACCGTGAGCGATCCGAGGATGAGCCCGACGGTGGCGGGAGCACTGACGCGGTGCGTCGCGACATAGGCAACATGCGCAACCGGGATGGCGACCACTCCCCAGGTCGCCCGGCCGGTCAAGGTGTCGGCCTGGAGGGACGGCTCGCGAAGTACGGCGGACGTACTGTCCGTTAACGTCACGCGGAGCTTGTCGAGGCTGCGTTCCGCGACGACCTCGGGGAGCGGCCGTGTCTCGACGCGCCAGGTCGTGCAGGCCAGGATGCTGAGCAGGGTCAGCAGACTGGTGACTCGCATGGCGTGACTGCGGGATGGGAAGGTCATGGCAGGTCTCCGGTTCGTTGCCCACTCCGGAGCTACCGTGCCGTCATGGCGTCAAGCACGCGTCAAGCTGACTCGCCGCGCATGTGCGGTGGCATGTGCTCGCCACCGCCGGACTCGCTCAGGCCCCCAGCCCCCGCGCGATCGCCGTCGCCAGGAAAACCATCCCGAGCACGAGCCCGAGCTGCACGTCGCTGATCCGCGCGAACAGCTTAGCCAGGCCGAGATCCACCGGCGTGCCGCCGGTGGCCGCGCGGCGCCACCTGACGAGGCTTACCATGGGCCGGATCTCCAGCAGGGCGACGACGACGAACAGGCCGAGCTTGGCGTGGAACAACGGATTGCCGAGGTAGTAGGCCGTGCCCTTCTCGATGCCACCGAACGCGCGCCAGAGCCCCGTGGCGACCCACAGCACCGCGGCCACGCCCCAGAGGTTGTCGGCCTGAAACACGGCGGGCAGATCCGCGGGGTCGCGCGCGCGCCGGAGCGCACGGGCGCGGGCGAAGATCGCGGCAACACCGATCGCGAGGGCGATCAGGTGGATCGAGGCGATGAGCCAACGGAGGGTCATGGTTACGGTTGCTCCTGTGCTACGTGGGCGAAGGCCTCAGTCATGGCTCGCCCCCCGTTCGCGGAGGTAGGCGGTGATCACGACATACTCCTCGCCCCGCCCATCGCGTTCGTGCTGGTGCTGATAGTACTCCGCCCACCCAAGCGGCGTCCCATGCCAGGCCGTGTCTTTCACGTTCAGGTTGGCACCCGCGTCGACGAGCACCTGCACCGCGTCCAGGGACCCCGAGGATACGGCGTGGTGCAGGGGAGTGGCGTGCGCATGGAGGTCGGCGCTGGGGCCATTCAGGTCCACGCCGAGAGCGATCGCGCGTCCGAGCGCCTCCGCGTTGCCGTTCAGGGTGGCGAGGACGAACCCGAATTGCCGCTCTACGGCGCCCGCCGGTGGGGCGAGACGCGTGGCGTCGTCCCACCGGCCCAGACACAGCGCGGTTGCCAGGGTCAGCTTCGCCCCCCGCGCCACTAGACGCTCGGCGGCGGCGACGTTGCCGTTGACGAGCGCGTCGTCCGGCGTCCCGTCGAGCGCGGCACCTGCGTCCACCAGCACGTCGATCAGCTCGAGCTGGACGCCGCATGTCCGCGCAATCGGCGACCAGGCGACCAGGCGCAGCGCGTAGTCGAGCTGTTCCTGCAGACGCTCGGCGCGCGCCCGTTGCGCGGCCC
>JAOTWJ010000128.1 GCA_029862925.1 Gemmatimonadota bacterium | reverse complement strand
GCACCAGATTCCCCAGACGTACCGTCACCCCGAGCCGCTCGAGCCGGCGGCGCGCGTCGGCACCGAGGGAATCCGGGAATGCGGAAAGGATGCGGCCGGTCCCTTCGACCAGGATGATGCGCACGTCGCCGCGCCCGATGTTGGGGTAATCGTTCGCCGCGATCAGGCGCACCAGCTCGGCCAGGGCGCCGGCGTACTCGACCCCGGTCGGACCCCCACCCACGACGACGAACGTGAGCAGCCGGGACACGGCCGCATTCCCTGGGCCGGTAGCATCCACCGTCCCCGCCGCCGTCGCCGCCGCCTCGAAACACGACAACACGTGGTTCCGTAGCTGGAGCGCGCCGGGCAAATCGTTGAGCCAGAACGCACGCTGCTCGACGGCGTCTTGGCCGAAGAAGTTCACACGCGCGCCGGTTGCCAGGACCAGGTAGTCGTACGGCTCGTCCCCGCCTTCGACGGTGTGCACCACGCGGCGCTCGAGATCCACACCGGTCACCTCCGCCACGCGAAACGTGATGTTGCGATCCTTCCGGAACACGGCGCGCACCGGATAGGCGATGTCGCTCGGATTCAGGAGTGAGCTCGCCACCTGATAGAGGAGCGGGGTGAACAGATGGTAGTTATGACGGTCGAGCACCAGCACGTCCACCGGTTTCCCGGCGAGACGCTTGGCGCACTGCAGGCCGCCGAACCCGGCTCCGACGATCACGACGCGCGGCATCAAGAGAAGGTAATGATCTCGCCACCCCGTAAGTTCCCCGCGGGTGGAGTGGACAAGTGATCTGGCCGTCGGCAGACTTCCCCGAGCATGTCAGCCCGCCTGCGGCTCCGCCACCTGACGCCTCTGTTCAGCCTGCTTCTGCTGGCGGGCGCCCTTTGGGTCGTCCACCGCGAGCTTGCCGCGCATCATCCGCGCGACATCCTGCGTGCCATCCGGCTGCTCCCGACGGGCGCGGTGCTCGCCGCGCTGGCGCTCACGACCGCCTCCTACGCCTTTCTGCCGGCCTACGACGCCCTCGGCCTGCGCTATGTGGGTCGGCCACTCGGAACCGCGAAGTTATGCGTGGTTCAACCTGGGCATGGTCCCGCTGTCCGGCATGGAGACGCGCCCGCTCGCCCCACTCTGGACTCGCCTGAATGCGCTCGTGTATCGCCACGGCGAGCACTTCTACAACTTCCAGGGTCTCCGCTCCTACAAGGAGAAGTTCGACCCCGAGTGGAGTCCGCTGTATCTCGCCGCGCCGGGGGGATTCGCGCTTCCGCGGGTCATCGCCGACGTGGCGGCATTGATCTCCAGCGGGCTCACCGGGGTCGCGCGGCGCTGACGGTCGGCGTAGGCATCACGGCTGACGCGCCGCGTCGCGCCAGAGCTTCTCCACTTCCGGCGCGAGCGTCATCTCGAAGATCGGGAACCACGGCTGGCATCCCAGGCTGCACTCGCCCGCTCGTTCCGCTCTCTCGTGGATGCCACGGATTCGAGGGGCAAGTGGAATTCCTGGATCCCACGTCATCTGACCGCGGCCCCACCCGCGTGGGCCCAGCCGGTCAGGGCGAATAGACGACGTGCGTCCGATACTCGTGCTGGTTCCGGGCGTTGCGCGCCAACGGGAAGATGGGTCGCGGGTCCAGGTTCCCGAGGATGTCCGGATCGTTGAGGTTGATGTCGGGGAACTTCCACAGGCCATGGATAGGCAGTCGCCGCTCTTGCCCCCGCGTGGCCGTGGCGTCGAAGTTCGCCTGAATCCACGCATCCACCGTGGTGTTATCGTCCGCGACGAGGTGCCCATTCTGCGGCTTGCGCCGGTCGTTGACGCCGATACAGCAATGACACGTCTTCCCCGCGAACGTCTGCGAGTACGTGAAGGTCGTCCCCCGGTGTGATCGCTGGTGCGCGCGCATCAGATTGGCCCCGGTGCCCACGGGGTTCAGCCCGAAGAAGCTGTGCAACTTCGGCGCCCCGAAGCTCTGCGTGCCGAAGAACGCACGGAATCGCGCAACGGAGTTCGTGTTGCGTCCCAAATTGCAGCCACGGAACTCGATCGCCCGGATGTTCTTCCCCCGCAGCGTTTGCATCAAGCCGATCAGCCGACCGATCTCGGCGTCCCGTAGCCCCAACTGCTGCCGATCTTCCGCCGAGACCGACGCGGGTGATCGGGCGGCGATCGTCATGAGCCGGCGGAGCTTGTCGTGGGTGGTCTTCTCTCCGACCGCCGCCCGACCGCGATTGGCAAGCTTGAGGTGGAGACCGCTCCCGTCCTCGTGCCCATGCACGACGATCACGAAGCTCGTCGTCTGGGCCCCCGTCATCGCTCTGAGCAACGTCTCGAAGCTGGCCGGGCCCATGGGGGTCACCGTGCGGCTCACCACCAGAGCCCGCGGCGGCAGCACCCGAAACTTCGTGAAGTAACTGCGCACCGCGGCGGCAATCGTGGCCTCGACGCCGACGGTGAACGCCGTGGCGCTCATCGGGCCTCCGCATCTCGCATCAGACGAGCCATATCGGCCCGGGCGGCAGCTCCTCCGCCACGACCGGGGCGTCGTATGCGTTGAGCCTGGCGAGCGTCTTACCGGCGGGATCCACGCGCCCGTCCGGCCACTTGAACCCCAGCGCCACGCGCTGGAAGTTCTGGATCGCGGCGATCGTCTTCTGCCAGGGGAGGCCGTCGACCTTGAGAGGCGGGGCGGGACCTCCCTCCTCCGGCGGCACGCCGTTGAGCAGCTCCTGCACCGTCATGGAGTCGTCCTTCCGGTTGACCCCGCCCTTGCCTACCGACGCCGCAATCGTTCGAGCCATGAGAGAGCCCTCAAGCGAGCCGCTGGACCTGGGTCAGACACCCCCGCATGCTGTCGCCCTGTTCGACCACTGTCAAGCGAGCGACGCGGCGTTCCCACCGGTTGCTCGCCGCCCCGGTTCTCACCGCCTATCTTGCATGCCGGATGCCCGAGGGTCTTCCGCGATGACCGCGGGCGTACCCCCCATAGAGGAGTGACCCCGTGCCGCTGTTCGCGAAGTGCTTGACGTGCGGAGGATGGAAGGCGATGCCCGAGGACCCCTCGACGCAACGCCAAGTCCCCACGGGCTTCATCATGAATGCGCCGAAACCGCCGGCCGACTTTTGCGCCTGCCAGGAAGATGTGGCTGTGAGCGATCCGAATGGGTAGTGGCAACGTCAACCCCAAGGCCGGGAGCGTGCCGATTGGCTCCCGAGACCTTTCCTCCACGCCGCAAGACGCGGACATCGACGTGCATGGGCTCACCCATCCGGGCAAGATCCGCAAGGAGAACCACGACCACTTCCTGATCGCCGCGCTGCACAAGCAGATGGTGGTGCAGCGAACCAGCCTGCCCGACGCCTCCCAGCTACCGATCGGACCCGAACGCGTGGCGTCCCTCGCGATGGTGGCAGATGGCGTCGGGAGCGGCGCAGGCGAGGAAGCGAGCCGCGCGGCCCTGCAGGCCGTGGCGCAATACGTCGGCCACAGCACGAACGCGTTCTACGCGGCCGATGCGGACCAGCCGGAAGCGTTTGCCCGCCTGCTGTCCGACGCGGCGATGCGGTGCCACACCAACCTGTTGGAGCGCGCCCAACACGAGAATAAGCCCGGTCGCTTCGCCACCACGCTGACCCTCTGGCTCGGGCTCTGGCCCCAGGCGTACGTCCTGCAGGTGGGGGACAGCCGCTGTTACATCTACCATCACGGCCAGTTGACCCAGATCTCGCGCGACCAGACGATGGCCGAGACTCTCGTCGAGCAGGGCGTGCTGTCGCGCACCGTGGCCGCGCGGACGCGCTGGGCGCATGTGCTGTCGAGCGCCATCGGCGGCGAGCAGGCGGCGCCGGTTGTGACCAGGATCGAGCGTGAGTGGGGGACCATCGTGCTGCTCTGCAGCGACGGCCTGACGACTCACGTGTCCGACGAGCGGATCGCCGAGCGGCTGGGCGCCCTGACCAGTTCGCAGCAGGCGTGCGAGGCGCTGCTCCAGGACGCGCTCGACGCGGGCGGGGGCGACAACATCACGATCGTAATCGGTCGAACGGTACCGAGGGACTAATGCACGCGCCGTCCTCCGGAAGAGGGGTCCTGGAACGCCTCACGGCAGCCCTGGCCGACCGCTACCGCATCGAGCGGGAGCTCGGTGCTGGAGGGATGGCCACGGTCTACCTCGCGGAGGACCTCAAGCACAAGCGCGACTCGCGCCGCCGGTCACGGATCCCGTGCGCTACTTCCAGATCCTTGCCGCTTCCGCCGCGCTGACCTTCACCCCAGCCAATTCCAGCGCCACCTGCATCGCGGGGTCGTTGCCCTCGGCCAGGTCCCGGCCGGTGGGCAGCGCCGCGACATTCGGCATCACCCCCTGTTTCTCGACGTGCGCTCCGTCCGGCATCACGATGTCGAAGACGGTGACCGTCACACCGTACGGGATGATCCGCCCTGATGCCCGGTCAGCCAGCGAGAGCGTGAGAGCGGCCGTCAGCTGGCCTGAGGATCGGTCGCCGACGACCATCGCGCGGCCATGCTGCTGGAGCACGCGGGCGGTCAGCTCGGCTCCGGACGCCGATTTGCTGTCGATCAGCACGATCGCCTGGCCGGCGTAGCGACCGCCGCGGCCCCGCGGCCGGATCGTGTACTCGACCGTCGAATCCCGCCACCGCTGCGTGAACCCCGGCACGGAATCGTCGACGAAATGACCGAGCAGGCGGGTCACCCCCTCGACCGCGCCGCCGGGATTTCCCCGGAGGTCCAGAATCAGCCACGGATAGCGTCGCGCGTCCTGCATGTAGCGGTCGAGCCGGTCGTCGCGGTAGCCGAACGACGAGAACCGCCACAGCGCGACGCTGTCTCGCACGCGCCAGCGGTATTCGATCTTCGAGGCCAGGTCGCTCTCGTCCCACAGGATGCGCAGGTGCTCGAGGTTGTCGAGATCGAGCCATTCCGGACGGCGCGTGACCTTGGCTTCGAAGGCAACGGACTCGCGGGTTCCATCCTGCCGTTCGACGTACAACCGCATCCCGCCCCTCGGGCTCAGCAGATGGTACACATACCAGATCACCCCCGTGTTCGCTCGGGTCGGCTTGATGCCGTCGATGCCCAGTACCTTGTCACCCACCGTGAGGCCCTTGGCCTCCGCGTCCGACTTCTTCCGGACACCCGTCACGAAACAGTCGTCCCCGATCATCCGCCAAGACCACCCATAGTCCATCTCCACGCTCAGGCCGGGCGGGATGAACCGGGTGTGCGAATCGTTGAGGTGCTGGAGGAACTGGGCGATCGCGGCGAAGACCACCGCCCGGGTGGAGGCGGTATCGATGACCTTCTGTGCGCGCCATTCCAGCTCGTCGAGGTTCCGGCCGCCGTAGGTGGAGTCGTAATAGAGACTGTCGAGCCATGCGCGGGCGCTGCCGAGCATCCGGCTGCCCAGACGCCGTTCGAAGTCGGAGAGCGGCTCCTGGGCGCTGGCCGCCAAGGGAGCGAGCACCAGGATGAGGACCGGTGCGAGGACGCGCAGGCTGACGCGGACCGACGGATACCGAACGGACATGGCGCACTTCCGTCGTGAGAATACCAGGCCAAACTGCCCGGTCCGGGTCCCGTCGGCAACTACTAGTGGTAGTAGGGTATGGCCGACTGACCCCCCGACGACCCCCGACAGACCGTCAACGTGAGTCCGTCCGCCGCGGCGAGCCCCGAACCTTGCCGCAAGACGGCGCGTACGGGCTGCACCCTGATGCCCTCCCAGTCCTTCCCGTCGACGAGCGCCGCCAGTCGACCGAGCGCCCGGGTCTGGATCGTCAGGCCACCTTTTCCGCCACGAGCACCAGCACCGGGTGACCGACCGCGAACGGCGTGTGATCTACGCCGCCATAGCGCGCGACGACTTCGAGCCCCGCGCTCCGAAGGAGGTCGCCGATCTCCCGGGTGGTAAACACCCACTGGAGGCCCGTGCGCGTGACGGACTCCCTGCCACGGGTGAACGTGTAAGCCGTCTCGATGCAACTCTCACCCACCAGGTACCGATTCAGCTCCGCGAAGTGGATGTCCTCCACCTGGGCCGATTCCCGTTCGCGAAACCGAGGCAAGATGCACTCCGCGGCGATACCTGTGTCCATCGCGAACCGCGCGCCCGACTTGAGCGCCCGAGCCATCGCGTGCAGAAACGAGCGTGTCCCCGGGGGGTCGAGGTAGCCGAAGCTGTTCCCAAAACAGAACCCGCCATCGAATTCCGCACTCCACGGGAGGTCCCGCATCTCGCCCTGTCGCCACTCCAGGGATCCCGCCGCCGGCACTGCCCGCGCTCGGGCCTCCCGAATCTGCTCTCCCGACACGTCCACCCCGGTCACGTGATACCCGCGCGTCGCGAGCTCCACGGCGTGCCTCCCGTTCCCACACGGGACGTCCAGGACGCGTGCACCCGGCCGCAGGCCAAACTCCCGCTCGAGAAAGTCACATTCCAGCTGCGTCTGCTCCAGCGGGACGGCCTTGCGCCACAGCTCGACCGCCAAGCCCTCGAAGAAGGTCTCGTACCACGCGCGATTCACGGGGTGCCCCGGGCTGCCAGCTTGCGGATGGTCGTCATGTTCCGAAAGGTTGCCGGGAGCCTGAGCGTCTTCTCCAGGCGCGCCGGCGAGAATTCCGCATCGCTCGAACGAACGCGGCACAGCCAGTATACTTCGCGCTTGCGAACCCGCAGGTCATCGACGGGTGACCGGAGCGAAGTCAGCGTGCGCCGCTCGCCGGCGGAGAGCGACCGCGGGAGGAAGCCGGCATACAGGGACGCACCGGCTGGCAGCATCGGGAAGGGGGTGAATCGCGCGATCGCCATGATTTCCGCAGCCGTGCGGATAAAGGTGGCGACCTCATAGCCCAACGCCCGCTCGAGGTGGGTCGCAATCCGGTGTTCCAGCGCGGCGGCTTTCTCATCCGACCGGAAGATTACGTTCCCGCTGGCGATGAAGGTCTCGACGTCGCGCAGGTCCAGCGCCTCGAACAGTGTGCGCAGACGACCCATCTTGACCACGTGGCCGCCCACGTTGATGGCACGCAGCAGCGCCACGTAGCGAGTCAATATGCCAGGTCCCGCTGCGCGTGAAGCCTCCCGGCGCGCATCACGTACGTCAGACTGCGGAACGCGCGCACGTCGGCCCGAGGATCCTCGGTCAACACGAGCAGGTCCGCGAGCTTGCCCGCCTCGAGCGTTCCGAAGTCATCCAGCCGCCCCATGGCGAGGGCGCCATTCCGCGTGGCCATGACAATGATGTCCGAGGTCGACAACCCCGCCGCCTGCATGGCCTCCAGCTCCTGGTGGATGGACGGGCCGTGCAGGGTCAGCGGGTTGCCGGCGTCCGTGGCGGCCGCGACGGTCCGTCCCGCCCCATGTACGCGGCGCAAGTTCTCGGCCATGACCCAGCGGGCGGCACCGGATCGCTCGAGGCGCTGATACGCAACCTCTGACGACCGCAGCCGTTCGGGCAAGTGTGCGCGGAGTGCCTCGGTCGCTGCCACTTTCGCCACGGTGTTGGAATCCACGCATCCGTTCGGGTCGTCGATTGGGTACGGGGCGTTCAGAATGACCGACGCGATGGCCCGGCTCCAGTTCCCGGCCACTACGAGGGTCGGTGCATAGATGGCGTCGTTGGCCGCGAGCAGCGCCAGGAACTCCTCGTCCACGAGCGTATCCTGCACGCTGTGCACGAGCAGCTTGGCGCCCGCACGGAGCGCCAGTTTCGCCTCCCGCAGACTCGTCGCATGCACGATGAGGTCGAGCTTCGCGTCCCGTGCCGCCGCCCCCACTTCCATGAGCCGGGCGTCCAGCGCCTGGCGGCGCGCAGGCGGCGGCGCGAGATACCACACCTTCACCGCCGAGGCACCCATCGCCACGAGCCGTCGCACGCTGGCCCGGACGTCGTCCGACGTCGCCATCGGCAGGAACGTGTAGATCTCGTCGTCCACGTTGAGCGCCGGCACCGCGGCGTGCGTCACGAGCGGACCGGCCGCGCGCACATGCGGGGCGGCGACATCACGCTCCGCGCGCGCCGGCAGCGCGGTGGTCCAGGGATGCCCACCCACGTCGTACACGGCGGTGATGCCCGTGCACAGGTAGGACCGGAACCAGCGCTCGGGGCGGGCCCGCAGCGCGAGCGCCGTCTCCCGGTACGGGTAGAGATCGGGCGCGGCAAGCCCGTCCGGCCGCCCGTCGAGCCAACCCGTCTGGCTGAAATGCACGTGCGCGTCCACCATCCCCGGCGTGACGAACCGGCCGGTGAGGTCCGTGCGCTCCGCGCCCGGAGGCACGGGACATTCGGTGGCGGTGCCCACACACATGAGTCGGGTTCCGTCGACCACGATCACGCCCTGGTCGATGGCGGGTGCGCCCGTTCCATCGATGACGGTGGCGCCAACGAGGGCCCGGGTCTGCGCGACCGCGTCGGTGTACGACGCGGCCACCAGCATCAACGCGGCAACGAGCGGTCTCGACATGGGGCTCCAGTCGTGGGCGGTGGAACGGTCCACCAACATAGGCCGCGTGTGGCCGCCCGGCTACCGCCAGGCTCGCTCAGCATGCACTTTCGGGAAGCACGCGGGCCGGTGTGGCGAGTGGCCGTACCCCTCATGTCTGGAGGCGCCGTGATACCGAAGCGGCAGGTCGCGAGCACGATCGGCGCGGGGCTCGCCTCCGGCCTGCTGATCC
>JAOTWJ010000127.1 GCA_029862925.1 Gemmatimonadota bacterium | reverse complement strand
CTACGAAAAGACCGGGGAGCACTCCGCCCTGCTCACCACGCACGACGCCGAGACGTTCAGCGCGGCGGACTGCCGCACGGTCGTGGGGTGGTACCGCAAGGCCCTGGAGATGTGCGGCTGCACCCGGGTCTCCGTCGTCGAGGAGGAGTGCCGAGCGCGCGGCGGGAGGGTGTGCCGCTACCGCCTGTCCTGGACCTGAACTCCGTCGGCCCCTTGCCCTCGGCCGCGCGGCGCCGAACCTTGGGCCCATGACCCGCGTCGTCTGGCGCCCACCGGAACCCCTCATCGCGGCGGCGAACGTGACGCGCTTCATGCGAGCGCACGCGATCTCACGCGTCGAGGACCTGCTGGCGCGGTCGGTGGCCGAGCCGGAGTGGTTCTGGAATGCGGTGGTGCGCGACCTCGGGATCGCGTTCGCCACCCCCTATCACACCGTACGCGACACGAGCCGCGGCATCCCGTGGACCGACTGGTTCGTGGGCGGCACGCTCAACCTCGCCGCCAACTGCCTCGGGCGGCACCTCCCGCACGGGGCCGCTCGCCCCGCCCTCGTGGGCGAACGCGAGGACGGCACGGTCCGGCAGCTCACGTACGGGGAGCTTGTGGACGTCGTGGACCGGTGCGCCGCCGGCCTGCGGGCCGTGGGCGTGACGCCGGGCGATCGGGTCGCCGCGTACATGCCGATGACGGTGGAGGTCGCGATCCAGATGCTCGCGACGTTCCAAATGGGCGCCACCTTCGTCCCGATCTTCTCCGGGTACGCGCCGGCCGCCGTCGCGGAGCGGCTGCGCGACGCGGCGGTCACGCTGCTGTTCACCGCCGACGCCACGATCCGCCGCGGCAAGGTGGTCCCCATCAAGAGCGGCGCCGACACCGCCGCGGCCGCCACCCCGTCGCTCACCCGCATGGTCGTGGTGCGGTACACGACTCTCGAGATTTCCTGGGACTCCGAGCGCGACGTCACGTGGGACGCGTTCCTCGACGCGGGCAACGACGCGACGACCACCATGTGCCCCTCGATGACCCCGGCCCTCATCCTCTACACCTCGGGTACGACCGGTCGACCCAAAGGGACGGTGCACAGCCACGCGGGCAGCCTCGTGCAGATCGCCAAAGAGGTGGGGTACGCCTTCGATGTGAAGCCGACCGACCGGTTCTGCTGGCTCACCGACATCGGGTGGATGATGGGCCCGTGGATGCTGATCGGTGGCCTGTTCCACGGCGCCACCGTGGTGCTGTATGACGGCGCGTTCGACTGGCCGGACGAGGACCGGCTGTGGGCCGTGCTCGCGCGACACGCGATCACCGTGTTCGGCATCTCACCGACCGCCGTCCGGCTCGCGATGCGGCGCGGGGTACGCCCCACCGAACACCACGACCTGTCGGCGCTCCGCATTCTGGGCTCGACCGGCGAGCCGTGGGACGAGGCGTCGTGGCGCTGGTTCTTCGAGGAGGTGGGGCGTATGCACTGCCCGATCATCAACATCTCGGGCGGCACCGACATCATCGGGTGTTTCCTGTCGCCGCTGCCCGTGCACGCGCTCAAGCCCGCGACGCTCGTGGGGCCGGGCCTCGGCATGGCGGTGGACGTCTGGAACGACGCCGGCGAGCCCGTGCGCGGGGAGGTCGGCTACCTCGTCTGCACCCAGCCCGCGCCCTCCATGACCCGCGGGCTGTGGAACGATCCGGATCGCTATCTCGAGAGCTACTGGTCCACGTGGCCCGACGTGTGGAACCACGGCGACTGGGCATGGATCGACGACGACGGCTTCTGGTTTCTCCAGGGCCGGGCGGACGACACGCTCAAGGTCGCCGGCCGCCGGATCGGTCCGGCGGAGATCGAAGGGGCGCTGCTTGGAACGGGCGCCGTGAGCGAAGCCGCGGCCATCGGCGTCCCCCACGAGATCAAGGGGGAGGGGATTGTCTGCTTCGTGGTGCTCAAGCCCGGCCACGAGCCCACCGACACGCTGCGCGAGACGCTGCGCCAGGCGGTCGTGGACGGACTCGGGAAGATCGACCGGCCCGAGTCCGTCAGGTTCGTCACCGATCTGCCGAAGACGCGGAGCGCCAAGATCGTGCGGCGCCTCGTGCGCGCGGTGCACCTCGGGGAACGGGACCTGGGCGACCTGTCCTCGCTGCAGAATCCCGACGCGCTGGAGGCCATCCGTCGGGCTACGTGAGCCGCGCCAGCGCCTGCTTCGCCGCGCGTACGCCGGCGACGATCGTCTCGTCCGGCGTGGCGAACGAGATCCGCAGATAGCCATCCTGCATGAACCCGGCCCCCGAGGCCGTCACCACCCCAGCCTCCCGAATGAGATACGCGGCGACGTCGTCCGACGTGCGCAGGACGTCCCCCCCGGGCGTGGTCTTATCGAACGTGGGACGCACGTCCCAGAACGAGTAGAAACTCGCCGGGGTGGGCCACACGCGCACATGCGCCATCCCCTCGGCCTCGCGCCGCAGCAGGTTCCGCTTGGCCTCGAGATCCCGCACCATCTCGGGATCGTACGCCTCCGCGATCGCGGCGTGCGCCGAGTGCTGCGTGGGGATCGCCGGACCGGACGTGTAGTGGCTCTGCAAATTCACCATCGCCTTGGTCACGTCGCTGGGGCCCACGGACCATCCGATGCGGAGTCCGCCGGTGCGGCGGAAGTTCTTCGACATCCCGTCCACCTGAATGAGCCAGGGCTTGGTCTCAGCGTCCACGCGCGGCTCGGGGAAGCGCGCTCCATCGAACACGATGCGCCAGTAGAGCCGGTCAAGCACGAAGTAGATGCGCGCCTCAACACACACCTGGAGCAACGCCTCGACCTCCTCGACCGAATACAGCTGCCCCGTGGGGTTCACCGGGTTGTTGAGCAGGAACAGCCTGGCGTGCGGACGCATGCGCAGGTTCCGCCGCAGGTCGGCCGGGGTGACTTTGAGGCGGTTGGCATCGCCGGCGGCGGGCAGGACCATGATCGGCGTGGCGTAGGACGCCACCGCGAGCGGCTGATAGCTCACCCACGGGGCGGCGTCGAACAGCACGGTATCGGCCGGGTTGCAGATCGCGAGGAAGACGTTGAACAGGCTCTGCTTCGCCCCGGTCGTGATGACGACGTCCTCGATGGAGTAGTGCCCGCGCAGGTCCAGCCACGCGAGCACCGCGTCGCGAACCTCCGCGAGGCCCGCGGGATCGCCGTACATCGTTCGGCCTTCGCGATACGCCCGCTCGCCCGCCTCACGGATGTGGGGCGCGAGATCGCCTTTCGTTTCGCCGAGCCCGAAGTCATAGACCGGGAGCCCCGCGTCCATTCGCTCGCCCACGAGCCGCTTGAGCTCGAGCGTGAGGGACGGCCGAAATTTTCCGAGCTTGGCGGAGATGCGTTCGGCGTCGTGCACGGCTCACTCCGGGTCGCGGGCTGCGTGACGTTCCGATCGTCATCGTAGGGTATCGGACTGCGCACGGAGTCGCAACGCTGGTGGATACCTCGCCCGCATTCCCAGGAGTCCATCCGACGAGACGCGCCAGGGGCCTCGGCGCGTCCGGGCAGCGCACTAGGTAGGCCGCAACGCCGGGCGGGGGGTCGGCGCCGGCGCGGCCGGCCGGTACCACGCCGCCAGCCGGGCGAATCCTTCCGCGAGCCGCACGCGCGGCGCGTAGTCGAACGTCGCGTGGGCGTGACCGTGCGGATAGAAGGCCGGGTGCACGAGCGACATGGACATGTGCGTTCGCGTCACCGTCCGATACCCCCGGTCGATGGTCCCGCGCAGCACACGGTCCACCGCGCGCGGCAGCCTCCACGCCCGCTGACCCGTCACCTCGGCCACCTTGAGGATGAACCGGTTCATGTTGACCATCTCGTGACTGAGATGAAACACCCCGTCGGCCGCGGCGGGCGAGCCGGCCGCGAGGATCATCGCGTCCACGACGTCCTCGACGTACACCACGTCGATCGGCAGATCGCCGATCGCCACCGGCACCCGCCGCAGCAGGCGCTCGAAGGCATGGAACCACGGACCGGACCCCGGCCCATAGATGTTGGTGGGCCGGAGAATCGTATACCGCGTGCCGGTGCCCGCGGTCAGCGTCCGCGTTCGTACCTCCCCTTGGTATTTCGTGCGGCCGTAGGGATTGAGCCGGTCCACGCGCTCCGGCTCGACGGCCTCGGTGATGGTCCCGTCGGATCGGCGGGTGGCGGCAAAGACGGAGATCGAGCTGACGTAAACGAACCGCGGCACGCCCGCGTCCACCGCCGCGCGGACCAGCCTCTCGGTGCCCACCACATTCACCCGATGACTCAGGCGGGCATTGCTCTTCCCCATCGTGGCGGCGCAGTGCTGCACGACGTCGGCCCCCCGCACCAGGTAGGCGAGCGCGTCGGCGTCGTCGAGGTTGCCGACCACGATCTCACAGCCGCGCCGCGCCCAGGCGGCGCTGACGTCGTCGTGGCGGCGGAACAAGGCGCGCACCCGCTGCCGGGGCACCAGCCGCTCGAGCAATGCCCGACCAAGAAACCCGCTCGCGCCCGTGATGGCGACCAGTCTGGGCGGCGTCATAGTCCGAATCTCCGCGTGAAGGGGTTGGCGAACACACCCGCCGGATCCAGCGCCCGGCGGGCCGCGCGGAAGGCATCCCAGCGGGGGTACTGGCGCTGGAGGTGTTCCGGCGAGAGGGCGACGTGCTTGCCCCAGTGGCAGCGGGCCCCGAGGTCTTCGAACAGGCCGCGGAGCGTGGTGGCGAACCCGTTCTGGCCGGTGAAGAACAGATCGATCCAGAACGTCTCCTGGCCGTAGCACGGGCTGAGGGAAAAGCCGTCCCCGGCCGAGGCGCGCAGGCCGATGGGATTGGTGAGGGCATGGCGATGCCCGGCCAGGAACGCATCCAGCGCGCTCAGCGTCTCGACGGCTCCGGCCGCGGGCACGGCGAATTCCGCCGCCTTCCAGTCGCTACTCAGGAGCCGGAACAGCTGCACGCGGTGCGAGCGGTCGCGGATGGGACTGAGGATGTGCTCGCACGCGTCCACCGCCGCGTGGCGGAACCAGCGGTCCGGGAACGCGTGCAGCCCCAAGCGGCGCGAGAGCAGGCTCAGCACGAACGTCGTCCCGCAGAACCGTTCCCGTCGGCGCACCGGGGTCGCCGGCGGGTCCGTGCGGTCGGCGGCGAACGTGATCACCCGCCGCGCCGTGGGGATCCACACGGCGCTGTAGAACTCGTGCCGCCGGCTCTCGACATCGAGGTCGCGGAGGTAGCGGTCGAACGGCACCGCCCGCATCACCAGCTCCAGATGGAACCGCGTGACGCAGTCGAACGTGACCGTGGAGATCACGCCCAGCGTACCGAGCGACACGCCGGCGTGCTCGAACAGCTCCGAGCCGCGGTTGAGCTCGAGCACTCGGCCATCCGCCGTGACCAGCCGCAGCGCCGCAATGGAGCTGGGCAAGATCCCATGGCGGAGCGAGCCTCCGTGCGTGCCCGTCGCCACGGCGCCGGCGACGGTGGCCCCGGCCCATTCGCCGTGGGTCGGCAGCGCCAGGCCGTGCCGGCCCAGCACCGCGTTCAGCGCGCCGACGGTCATCCCGCCCTGGACCACGACCCGCGTGCCGTCGATCGCCAGGACCCGATCGTATCGGTCGAGGTGGAGCGTCGTGCCCCCCGTCCGGAAGCAGTCGTTCTTCGACCCCGCTGATCCCAGCGCGCGCACGGTGCTCCCGGCGTCACGGGCGGCCCGCACCGCCGCCAGGATGTCCCGCTCTTCACGGACCCGCACGTGCCGCGGCGGCCGCGCGGTCCGGCCGCCGCGCACTTCCGGCACCGGCAGGCCGACCGGAACCGGAATCGCGTGCTCCGCGGACCCCGAACCCGAGGGCCGCGCGCTCATGGCGTCGACCGCTCGGACCGGACGGTCCGCAGCGCCTCCACGGTCTGGACGACCACGCCGGAGTGTTCTTCGAAGACGAAGTGCCCCGCGCCCCGGACGGAGTCGACGGCAAACGCGCCGATCGCGGTGCGCAGCACCTCGATCTCTTCGAGCCGCGGACTGCTCTTGTGCGGGGCGGCGCCGAGCACGAGGCGCACGGGGCACGCGATCCGCCCCAGTGCGGGCACGAGTGGCCATGGCTCGCGCGCCCGGGCCATGCCTTTGAAGGCGTCGAGCGTGGCACCGAGATCGCGCACGGCGTCGGCGGTGTACCCCTCGATGACCGTGTCGGTGACCCACGACGCGTCGCCGGACGACGAGACGAGCTGCCGGTGCACCTGGTCGCGAATCACGTCGCGCGCGCCGAGCATCTTGAGAAGGGGCGCGAACTTCATGGCGAGCCGGAATCCGGGCGTCGTGGCCTCTTCCACCGGCCCACCCTCGATGGACACGATCCCGGCCACGAGGTCCGGCCGCTCGATGGCGAGCCGAAACACCATCGCCCCGGCCACCGAGTGGGCTACGACGATCGCGCCCCGCAGGCCCAGTGTGTCCAGCACGGCGCCGAGGCGGCGGGCCTGGGCGGTGAGCGAGTAATCGGCGTCTTTGGGACGGCTGGACCGTCCGATGCCGAGGGGCTCGACGATCACCGCCTGGTAGCCGGCGGCGACCAGTTGCGGCGCGACGTCGCGAAACGCGTACGCGGAGCCGAACAGGCCCGGCACGAGCACGACGGGCTGGCCGCGCCCGCTGTGACTGACGGCCACGGATTCCGCCGGCGCCAGGGTCACGGTTCGGACCGCGGCGCTATCGACGGCGAGCAACAGGGCGAGTATCCACATAAGGACTCCCTCAGTCAGACGTGGGCTGCGCGACGGGCGCCGTAGGCACGACGCGCGCAATGTCCACGGGACGCAGAGCGGGCAGAAGCCGGCGCACGCGGGCGACGAGCCACAGACCGGCGGCGAGCGCCAGCGCGGCGACCGAGGCCGCCGCGAGCCACCGGACCGACAGTCCCAGCGGCTCGCCGAGCGCGGCGATGAACCAGAGCTTGGGAAACCGCCCGAGGGCGGTGGCCGCGAGGTGCCGCCGCTTCGAGTACTGCGCCAGCACCGCCAGCACCCGGGCGACCCAATACGGCAGCGGGGTGATGGAACAGAGCCAGACCGTGAGGAACGGACGGCGCGCGAACAGGCGCCGAAGGCGGACAACCAGCCGGCCGTGCTGGAGCTTTCGGACGGCACGGAGGTCGGCGGCGCGCGTGTAGAGGTGGTAGTTGATCCACTCCACGAAGACGGTCGCCGCGGTCCCGACCGCGCCGATCAGCGCGGGCGGATAGAGCCGTCCGTACAACATGAGCACGGGCTCGTACGACGCCGGCAGCACGGGCGAGTGGGGCCCGTTGGTCCAGATCGTGTACAGCACGAATGGGAACAGCGGCACCACAACGGGCACGAGCACGGCCGCCACGAGCGCCGCGAGTCCCAGCGCCCCGGAGATGCGGAGCATCAGATCGTCCGCACGGGTGCCGTGGGACCGCCGCAGATGGTCGAACAGTGGAGCCAGGACCATTCCCCATCCTTGCGTGGAGGAGACCGGTGTCGGGGGTCGGGTGCACGATGCGGTACAGCCGTTGCCGCCCTGTGCGCTCCACCGTGACCTGGGCGTCCCCTGGCCCACGCCGCGCGGACAACCCATGATTGGCCAACGCCGTGCACCCGCCCGCTCTGCCCGGGCCCCCCCACTTCGGGAGCGACCATGTTGACCGACATCCTCGACCTCCAGCTCTTCACGCTGAGCGGTACGCCGATCACCATCGGGACCCTCGTGATGGCCCTGATCATCCTCCTCGTGACCGGGGGGGTATCGCGGATCGTGCAGCGCGGGCTGGCGCGCACGCTGGTGCGCCGCGGCATCACGCAGGAAGGGTCCGTGGCGGCCGGAAAGCGGCTGGTGCACTACACGGTGATGCTGGTGGGGACGGCGGTGGCTCTGGAAACCGTGGGGATCGACCTCGCAGCCCTGTTCGCCGCGGGCGCCATCTTTGCCATCGGGCTGGGGTTCGCGATGCAGAACATCGCGCAGAACTTCATGTCGGGGGTCATTCTGCTGATCGAGCGCTCGATCAAGCCGGGCGACGTGCTCGAGGTCCAGAATACGGTCGTGCGGGTGCAGCAGATGGGGATCCGCTCGACGGTGGCACGCACGCGGGACGACGAGGAGCTGATCATCCCGAACTCCGTGCTGGTGCAGACGACCGTCAAGAACTTCACCCTGCAGGACTCGCTCTATCGCATCCGGGCCGCCGTGGGCGTCGTGTACGGCTCTGATCTCCGGCTCGTGTTCGACACGCTCACCCGGACGGCCGCCGGACTCGAATGGCGCACCCAGGAGCGCGACCCGCGTATTCTGCTGTTGGCATTCGGCAGCTCATCGGTGGACTTCGAGGTGTCGGTGTGGATCGACGATCCCTGGGATTCACGGCGCGCACTGTCCGACCTCAACACGGCCATCTGGTGGGCGCTCAAGGAGGCGCACGTCGTGATCGCGTTCCCGCAGCTCGACGTCCATTTCGACCCGCCCATCACCGAGGCCCTGCAGACCCGCGGCGCGCGGGACGCGGCGTAGTCATGCCTTCCACACGGCGACCGGCGATTCCCATCTGGCTGGCGGTGACGCTCTTGGGCGGGGTCGCGTCGCCCGTGGTCGCTCAGCAGCCACTCCCGCCACCGGGCGAGCCGATCCGCAACCCCGCGTGGCAGCCGAGCGCGGCGGCCGATCAGTGCCTGGTCCTCCCGCGGCCCGCACCGCGCTC
>JAOTWJ010000126.1 GCA_029862925.1 Gemmatimonadota bacterium | reverse complement strand
AACGAGGCGTACGAAATTTCGTTCGCGGGCGCACCCGTGGGAACCTACGCGTACTTCTGCACGCCCCACGAGATGCTCGGCATGAAGGCGACGCTCACCATTCAGCAGTGACAGATTCCGATGTGCGCGTGGGAGCCGTACGGGCCGGGAGGTCCGTGCGGCTCTTGCGCGTTCGGGGACGGGCGGCGTGAGCGGTACCGGGCGGCGGGTGGTGCTGCTCCTGCTCGACGGCGCGCGCCATGACGTGTTCGCGAGCCTGGCGGCGCGCGGCGACCTGCCGCACATCTCGCGGCATATCCTCGACCCCGGGGGCATGACGCCGGCCACGACGGTGTTCCCGTCCACCACGGGCGTGGCGTACCTCCCGTTTCTCACAGGCTGCTTTCCCGGGACGTGCGACGTGCCGGGAATTCGCTGGCTCGACGTACGGCGCTACCGCGGGCGGTGGTGGGACGACCGGGACCAGGTGCGCAGCTACTGCGGGTACCAGGGCGGGCGGCTCAACACCGATCTCAGGCCGGGAATCGCGACCCTGTTCGATCTGGTGCCCGACAGCATCGGGATCTGCACGCCGTTCACGCGTGGGCTCGGAGATGGACGCGAACGGGCCGGGGCCGCCCGCAAGGTGTGGGGTGGGCTGGCGCACTACACGGGCGGCTACGGCGTATTGGAGCGCGCCGTCGGCCGGGCGCTCGTCCGGGCGGTGCGGGAGAAACCGTCGTTCGTGTTCTCGGTCTTCCCCGGCGTGGACGGCGTGACCCATTTCCACGATCCGGCGCATCCCGACGTGCTCGACACGTATCGCGACTTCGACGGCATCGTCGGAGACCTGGCGCAGGCGGGTGGGTTCGACGGCGAGACGCTCGTACTGCTCGTCAGCGATCACGGGTTGTCGCGCGTCGACCGCCACACGGACGTGAGCCTGGAGCTGGAAGCGATGGGCCTGCCCACGCTGCGTCATCCCCTCGTCTGGCGGCGCGACCCGGTGGCGGCCGTGATGGTGTCGGGCAACGCCTCGGCGCAGGTGTACCTGCTCCCGGGGCGAGTGCGCGAGCGGCGGTTCGCGCTCGCCGAGATCGAGTCGGGTGCGGTGGCACCGATCCCGGCCGATGTCGTCCGGCGGCTCGCCGCCCGGCCGGGCATCGCCATGGTGGTGGCGACCGACGAGGCGGGACTGGTGCTCGTCTCGCGCGACGGTCGCGCACTGCTCCGCGACGTCACCGGCGGGGTCGCCTACGACCCCGTGACGGCGGACGTGCTCGGCTTGGGTCCCCCGGCCGTGCTCCCCGAACGCGAGTGGCTGGCGCGATCCCTCGACGGCCGGTACCCCGACGGGCCGCTCCAGCTGCTGCAGCTGTTCCGCTCCCCGCGCACGGGCGACCTCGTGGTGATCGCCGACCGCGGCGCGGATCTCCGGCTCGACTGGGAGGTACCGGAGCACCGCTCCGGCCATGGCTCGCTCACCGCCGATCACATGCGCTGCCTCGCAGCGTGCAACGTGCCGATCGACGGGCCGCTCCGGACCGTGGACGTGTTCCCCCTGGTGCTCCATCACCTGGGACTGCCGATCCCGGCGGGCATTGACGGGGCGCTGCCCCGCTACGGAGTTCGGTGAAGGACGCCTCACGCGGCCACCGGCTCCGCCACGCCCTGGTCCGGCCGCGCGGCAACTTCGTCTGGGACGGCGTCGTGCGTGGCTCCGCGGTGCTGGCGCTCGCGGGCATCGGCGTGCTGCTGTACGCCTCACCCGGCGCAGCCGGCCTCGTCGGGTTCACGGTCGTCACGATCTGGGTGAACGGTCCGCTGGGCATCTTTCTGCCGGCGACCTACGAGCCGATCCTCATGCTGTTCGGGCGCCTCTATCCGCCGCTGTTGGTCGCCGCGGTGGGGATCCTGGGCACGCTCTACATCGAGTTCCTCAACTACCACCTCTACGGGAAGATCCTGCACCTGCGGGGCTTTCGCGCGGCGCGCGAGAACCGCGTGGTGGCGGTCACGGTGCGGCTGTTCGAGCGCATGCCGTTCTTTACGGTCTGGCTGTGCAGCTGGTCGCCCCTGCCGTATTGGGCGATCCGGATCGTGGCGCCGCTCGCGGGCTATCCGGTGCACCGCTACCTGCTGGCCACGTTGCTCGGCCGGTTCCCGCGGCTCTGGTTCTTCGCCGCCCTCGGGCTATACTGGAGCATCTCCACGAAATGGCTGGCGGCAATTACCCTGGGCTCGGTCGCGGTCGCCGCCCTCATCTGGTGGCTGAAGTCGCGCAAGGGCCGCACGGCGCCGGCGGCCACTCTGCCAACAACAGGAGACCTGATTCCATGACGCACCGCACCATGATGACGCTCGCCGCCGCCGCGCTCCTCGGGACGCCTCCGCTTGCCGCCCAACAGCCGGGCGTCGGGCTCGACGAAGCGGCACCGCCGGGCGAGCTGGTCATCCTGATCGGGCCCGTCGACATCCCGCTTCCGGCCATGGTGGCCATGAGTGGCGACGAGCATGAAGGTCACGGCGATCACCACGGTGCCATGGTCATGCCTCCAGTGGGGGAGGTCGTCGTACCGTTTGACGCGTGGGTCTACGGCTTTCGCTACGAGGTGGTGGATGCCAGGGGCAACGCCGTCCCCAGCGCCGTTCTGCATCACCTCAACGTGATCGATCCCAACCAGCGCGACCTGTTCCTCCCGATCTCGTATCGCGTGGCCGCCGTGGGCAGCGAGACGGGGCCCTTGCGCCTGCCCCGGCTGGTGTTCGGGCATCCGCTGCGCGCCGGGCAGCGGCTGGTCGTGTCCGCCATGCTCCACAACCCGACCGACGCGGCGTACCAAGGTGTCACGGTGCGGTTCATCTTCGATTACGTGAAGACCGGCCGGCCCTGGCCCCTGTTCCCGGTCTACACGTTCCAGATGGATGTTCGGTTCCCGGCGGGGGACAAGGACTTCGATCTGCCGCCGGGCGAATCGGTGTGGTCCTGGGAAGGCAGCCCCGCGGTCGCGGGGCGCATCCTCGGCGTGGGCGGGCACCTGCATCAGTACGCCGACCGCCTCGTGCTGGAGGATGTCACGACCGGCTCGAAGATCTGGGTCGGGAAGCCGATTCTCGATGCGGACAGCCAGTTGGTGGGGGTCACCGTGGGTCGGTTGTACCGCACGCTTGGCGTCGAGGTGCGGCCTGACCACGTGTATCGCGCGACCGTCGTCTACAACAACCCCACCGGTGCAATGATCCCTAAGGGGGGCATGGGGCTGATCGCCGGCGTCTTCATGCCATCCGGTCCGTGGCCGCGGGCTCCCTATGCCGAGGCCCTGTACCAGCTCGACCGGAAGCACTACCTCCGGGAAGTGCGCGGCGTGCTGAGCGAGATCGCGGGCGATTCCACGGCCGCGGCGCCGGCATCCCACGACCACAGCCACTGAGCCGCGACGGCGGCGACCGGGCCGAGGATGAGCCCGGCCGCCGCGTCCACGGCGTAGTGCATCTGGCAGTAGACCACCCCGACCGTCATCAGCACGAACGGCAGCAGCAGCACGGCGCCCGCGGGGCGCCACACCCGCCACGTCACGAGGACCGTGGCGAGCGTGGCCGCGACATGGGATGACGGGAAGGCGGCTCCCACCGACGATCCCGCACCAAGCAGCCCGTATACGAGGCGCGCGCTCCAGACCTCTCGCACCGCGCCCGTGGGGTGCGGGAACGCGTAGTTGGGTCCCGCGACCGGCCACAGGACGAACACCCCATAGCAGATCACGAACGTGAGCATGGTCGCGAACACGATGCGGCGCGCCCCATCCCAGTCGCCGCGCCACGCGACGAGCGGCGCGGGCAGGAGAATCATGGGGTAGTACGACAGATAGGCGAGATGCAGCAGCCCCGACCAGAACACCGACGGGGCGCTTCGAATCCAGTCGTACGACGGCTGTCCCCCGAACCAGGCCGCTTCCCAACCCTGCACGACCGCGTCGTGGCGCAGGATCGCCTCGAGGCCCCAATTCCCGTTCACGATGCCGAGGGCGCTGTAGAAGCCGCCCAGCAGGAGCAGGGGATAGAAGGCGTGCAGCGCCTTCCCGACGCGGGCGGTGGGTGGCAGCCGGCGAACCGCCACCAGCAGGACCACGAACAGGCCATGGGCGACCAGCAGCCACGCGTGACCGTCGGCGAGCGGGCCGCGGACCACGAGCACGACGGTGAGGAATGCGATGTAGCCCGCGAGCAGCCAGTCGGTGGGCGTCAGAGCCATCCCTGATTCCGGTACCAGGCGGCGGTCTTCGCGAGGCCCACGGAGAGCGAGTTGGTGGCGGTCCACCCCGTGTCCCGCTCGAGGGCCGCGGGCGAGCAGGTCCACGCCTCGGCAAGGAACTCGTTGGCCTTGTCGGCGGAGAGCATGGTGGCGCGCCCCAGCAGCCACGCCGTGGTGCCCGTGACCCAGAGCCCGGCCCGCGCCAACGCCCCGGGGAGCGGCACCAGCCGCAGCGGTGGGGCGTCCGGTCGGACGGCGCGGGCGACCGCCTGGGCGAAGGCGCGCTGCCGTACGATGTCGGGATGGCAGGGGTAGTAGAGGCGCCCGGCCGCCTCGCGGGAACCGAGCACGGCGACCAGCGCGCGCGCCAGGTCCGAAACGTAGACGAACGACAGCTCCTGCGACCCGTCGCCGAAGACGGGCATGACGCCCTTCCGGACGAGGCGGAACACCCGCAGGAACTCGACGTCCCGCGGTCCGTAGACCGACGGCGGGCGCACGATCGTCCACGGCACGGTGCCGCCGCGCACCGCGATCTCCCCGGCGAGTTTGCTCGCCCCGTAGTGGGTCACCGGCGCCTCGCGCTCGCCGCCCTGCAACTGGTGCCCGCGGGTCGAGGGGCCGGCGGCCGCGAGCGAGCTCACGTAGACGAATCGGGCGAGCGGGGGCGGGGCCGCGGCCAGCACACGCCGGGTGCCTTCCTCGTTCACCTCGAAGAACTCGGCCCGGGATCGAGCCGTGAGCACAGCCGCGCCGTGCACGATCGCCTCGACGCCCTCGGCCGCCTGACGCAGTGCCGCCGCGTCAAACAGCGTGCCCTGCACGAGCCGCGGTCGCCGCTCGACGAAGAGGGCTTCGGCCTTGGCGGGACTCCGGACCAGGCAGACGACTTCGTGCCCGGCGTCCAGCAGCTGCTCCACGAGATGGGAGCCGACGAAGCCGGTCCCGCCCGTGACGAGGATCTTCACGTGACGGGACGGTCGTAGAGACGGAGCGTCTTGTACGCGTCGAATCCCATGCGCAGCAGCCCGTTGTTCATGGGCGCGTTGTCCTCGAGGATCCACCCCGCTTCGGCCCAGCGGTAGCCGAGCGCGTACCCCTTCTCCCAGATCCAGTGGTACATGAGGGCGTCGGCGCCCGTCATGCGATAGTCCTTGAGCAGCCCGAGGAGCAGGATGCGGATGCGCGTGATCTTCCGCGCCGCCACCAGGATCTTGAGGATACCGGGGAACAGGCGCCCGGACGGGTTCGTCTTGAGCGCGACGTTGAGGTCGGGGAGCGCGGCCGCGAAGCCGATCGTGCGGCCGTCCTGCTCGCAGAAGACCACCAGATCCGGCACCACGACCGGCTTGAGCTGCGCCGCCAGGTGGTCGATCTCCGCATCGCTCATGGGCACGAAGCCCCAATTCTTCTCCCAGGCCGAGTTGTAGACCGCCTTGATGCGCTCGACCTCTTCGTCGAATCGCTTCATGTCGATCGCACGCAGCGTGATCTTCTTACGCTCGGCGAGCAGTCTGGCTCCCCGCATCAGCCGGTCCGGCATCTGTGGATTGCGGGTCTGGTATTGGAACATGTCCATGGACTGCGTGAACCCGGCCCGCTCCACGAGGTCGAGATAGTATCGCGGATTGTGCGGATTGAGCAGCGTGGGAGGCGTGTCGAAGCCGGCCACGAGCAGGCCGCACTCGTCGTTGGTCGAGAACGAGGCGGGTCCCCGCAGGGTGTCGAGTCCGCGCGGCTTGAGCCACGCGGCGGCCGCGGCGAACAGCGCGTCGGCGGTGGCCTGATCGTTCGCGCACTCGAAGAAGCCGAAGAAGCCGACCCGGTCGTCGTGAAACTCGTTGTGTGCCCGGTTGTGGATGGCGGCGATCCTGCCCAGCACCACCTCGCCACCCAGGCGGATGGGCGGGCGGGCGGGTGGGTGGGTGGGTTCGGTGTCGCCCGGCCGCCGCACCGCCAGGAAGTACTCCGCGTCAGCGTGCTGGAAGAAGGGGTTCTTCTTCCGGTCCAGCATCTTCTTCACGTCCATGCGCAGCGGGGGGACCCAGAGCGGATCCCCCCGATGGAGGTGATACGGAAACGCGATGAACCGGCGGAGGTCGGCGGCCGTGCGCACCGGCCGCACGGTCACGGCCTCGGTCAAATGACGCCCATCTCCTTGCCGAGCGTGGCGAAGTGCTCGAGGGCGAAGTCGATCTGCTCGGCGCTGTGCGTGGCCATCACGCTGGTGCGCAGCCGGCACTGGTCCGGCGGCACGGCAGGCGGGACCACCGGATTCGTGAAGACGCCGGCGTCGTACAGCCGCCGCCAGAACAGGAATGTCTGCTCGAGCGTCCCGATCAGCACCGGCACGATGGGGGTCTGGGTGGGGCCGATGTCGAACCCGAGATCGCGGCATCCCTGCTGGAGCCGGCGCGTGTTTTCCCACAGCCGCTCGCGGCGCTCGGGCTCGTTGATCATCACGTCGAGGGCTGCGAGGACGCCGGCCGTGTTGGCGGGTGGCAGCGCCGCCGTGAAGATGAGCGGCCGGCTGTTGTGCTTGAGATAGTGGATCACCGACTCCGAGCCGACCACGAAGCCGCCGATCGAGGCGAGCGACTTGGAGAAGGTGCCGACGATGAGGTCCACGTCGTCCACGACGCCGAAATGGGCGGCCGTGCCGTCACCCTTGGGACCGAGGACGCCCACCGAGTGCGCGTCGTCCACCGCGAGCGCCGCCCCGTGCTTCTGCGCGAGGCGCACCAGGCCGGGCACGTCCGCGACGTTCCCCTCCATGGAGTAGACGCCGTCCACGATGATCATCTTGCCGCGGTCGGCCCGCCGCTGGAGCAGCCGATCAAGCTGTTCGAGGTCGCCGTGGTTGAACCGCTCGGTTTCGCCAAACGACATCTTGGCGCCGTCCACGATCGACGCGTGGTCGAGCTTGTCGAGGAAGACGATGTCACCGCGGCCCACGAGTCCCGAGATGAGCCCCAGGTTGGCCTGGTAGCCGGTCGAGAAGACCAGCGCCGCTTCCTTGCCGAAGAACTGCGAGAGCCGGCACTCGAGCTGCTCATGCAGGTCGAGCGTGCCGTTCAGGAACCGGCTGCCGGTGCAGCCGGAGCCGAACTGCTCGAGCGCCCGCTTGGCCGCCTCCAGGACCCGGGGATGGTGCGTGAGGCCGAGGTAGTTGTTCGACCCCATCATCACCCGGGACTTCCCCTCGATCATGACGACCGTGTCCTCGGCCTTCGAGATCGGCTTGAAATAGGGATACAGCCCGGCCGCCTGGACTTCGCGCGCCTTGGTGAAGTTCTTACATTTGTCGAACAGCGCGACGTGTTGTAGCGTCTGCGTATCCACTGGTTCCTCGAACGGGCCAGAGTCCAACATCCCACGAGCCGGCGCCCGGCGCCGGGGGTCATTAGCCTACGATAGTACCGATGTTGCGAACGGGACACAAGGCCCGGTGGGTGGGGGCCATCTTGCTGCCACTGGCCGGGTTAGCGCTCTCGGCGCCGGCCGCTGCCCAGGAATTGCCGCGGGCTCGGACGGCGACCGTGGGCGACGCCGTGTCGGCGGCTGTGGCGACCGCGCTACTGGTCAGCCCGCGGGTATTCGGGTGGGGGCCGGACTCGGCGGGGTGCGCACCGTGCGACCCACTGGGTCTGCTGGGCGTCGACCGCCTGGCCGTGCATCCCCGGGTCGCCCAGTGGGACGGGCTCAGCACCATCGGGCTGTTCGGACTGGTGGGTGTGACGCTCGTCGACCTGGGCCGCCGGAGCGACGGCCTGCCTCACATGATCGCCTCGCTCCAGGCCGCGCTGTGGACGGAGGCAGTCACCGAGGCGCTCAAGGCCGGGGTGGGACGCGAGCGGCCCGTGCTCTACACGTCGGACGCCACGCCCGAGGATGCCGGCGACCGCAATAACGTGCGCTCGTTCCCGTCGGGGCACACGTCGGTGGCGTTTGCGCTCGCCACGAGCTACTGGCTGAGCCGCCGCGAGCTCACCGGAGCACCGGGCGTGCCGGGGTGGCTCGCCGTCGCGGCCGCGGGCGGCGTGGGTGTGATGCGCATCGCAGCGGGCAAACACTTCCCGTCGGATGTTCTCGCAGGGGCGGCGCTTGGCACCGTGAGCGCCATCGTGGTGCACGTGATCCGGTTCTAAGGGGACACCCGAGAATGGCGCGTCGGTCCGGGCAGGCAGGCCGAGCGGCGGCGATATTGGCCCTGGCGGCCACGCCGGGCCTGCTCCAGGCCCAGGGCGATGTCGAGCTCGCGGGTCGCATCCACGGTGGGGCCCTGCCGCCGGCCGGCTTCTACGAGCTGGTGCGGCGTACGCCCGATGCGTTCGAGTTCTCCCCCGACAACGGCTGGATCCGGCGGGGACGGGCCGTCGCCGCGGCGCGGCGCGCGCAGCGGGCGGCGCTCGTGTCGCCGACCGCCGGCCCGCAATTGGCGCGGATGCAGAACGGCGTGATGACGGGTGATCTCCGGATGCCGGTCTTCCTGGTCCTCTACGCCAACACGGATTCGGCCGCGCTGGCGGCCGTGGCATCTCGGCCCACGATG
>JAOTWJ010000125.1 GCA_029862925.1 Gemmatimonadota bacterium | reverse complement strand
GAGACGGCGCACGTGGTGAGTGCGGTGGTCATGGGAATCGCCGCCGCGGTGGGATCTCCCACCATTGTCGCACTGGTCTCGCAGCGGCTGCCCGCGCGCGGTCCGCTGACGAACACGATGAAAATCGCCAGCGCGCTCAGCGCGCTCTTCCCGCTACTCGCGTTCGGGGTGGTGTTCATGCTCGTCCACCCCCGCTTCCTCGCCCTCGAGGGGGTCGCAGTCGGGCTGCTCTGGTGGCTGTTTCTCAACCTGGTAGGAATCGCCCTCGGCCTCATACTGGTGCTGTTCACGCACGAGGGGACGAGCGACGACGAATTGCTGCTCCTCATCGTGGGAACGGTGCTCCTGATCGGCGGCGTGTGCTACTTCCTGAAGTTCTCCTCTCTGTACGTGGCGCTGGTGACCGGGTTCGTCGTCGGCAACCTATCCCGCCGGCGAGACCAGATCTTCCGCGAAGTGCACATCGTAGAGAAGACGCTTTTCGTCGGCTTCCTGATCCTGGTCGGGGCCATGGTAGGGAAGCCCGACCGGGTGACGATCGCGGTGGCTGCCGCGTACGTGCTGGCACGGTTGGCCACCAGGTATGTCGTCACCGGCGGGGCGGTGAGGGCGGCATTCCCCGAGCTGCGCTCCCTCGGCCGTCGAACGGGGCTGGCGCTTTCCGGGCAGGGCGTGATGGCGATGGCAATCGCTCTGGACGTGACCCTGGCGTCGGAAGCCGCGGAGCTGCAGCGCACGCTTACGGTGGTGGCTTTGGCCGTGCTCGCCAACGCGCCCGTCGGACTGCTGATCACGCGCCGGATCCTCATCGCCAGCGGGGAGGCTGCGACGCGGCGGCGCGTCCCGGCCAACCCGGGGGAGTCACCCTGATGCGGGCGCAACGCGTGACCGTTCACCTGCTGTCGCTGGCGGTCCTGCTCGGGTTGGCGGCGCTCGTTCTGCTCTCCCCCGTGGCGGCATCCGGGGTGACGGGCGGCCAGGCGACCTTCTGCCTCGGCTTCGTGCTGCTCTTCGGCTACTACACGGCGCGCTTGCTCGCCGCCCTTCGGCTCCCCGCGATCACTAGCTACATCCTGGTCGGCGTGATCTGTGGCCCTTTTGTGGTCGACTTGTTGAGCGCAGACGTCGTGGCCAGCCTGCGGCGTCTCGACGACGTCGCGCTGGCCATCATCGCGCTCATCGCGGGCGGCGAGATGCGCTGGCATCGGCTGAGGGCGCGCGCCGGCGCCTTCGCCCGCGTGATCGGTTGGCAGCTGGTGTGCTCCTTGGTCGGAGCCGTGGGCATCGTCTTCCTCTTGCGCGATCGATTGGGAGGGATCGCCGTCACGGGCGGCGCGCAGGTGCTCGCCCTCGGTCTGCTCTTCACTCTCGTCACGGTGGCGCGCTCGCCGGCGACTACGATCGGCGTGGTCACCGAGCTGCGCGCGCGCGGCCCCCTCACCGAGGCGGTGGTGGGCGTGACCGTGCTCATCGACGTCTTGATCCTCACGCTGGCGGCCATCGTGTTGCCCGCCGCGGAGACGCTGTTCTTGGGCGAGCCCTTCTCGACGGCCTTCGCGCGCGACCTGGCCGTCGAGCTGTTCGGCTCCGCCGCGGCGGGCCTGTTCCTGGGCGCTTTCATCCACGTCTACATCCGCTGGGTCACGGGCTACCTGCCGCTGCTCCTCCTCGGCGTCGGCCTCCTGGGGAGCGAGATCTGCCATCACTACCACCTCTCGCCGCTGCTCGCGTTCATGATCGCGGGTTTCTACGTGCAGAACTTCTCCGCGCTGGGGAAGCGGCTGATCGCGGGGCTGGAGCGCAGCGCGTTCCCGGTTTACGTACTGTTCTTCGCCATCTCCGGGGCGTCGATCGACCTGGGCGCGCTGCGCGCGTCGTGGGTCCTAGCCCTCGCCCTGGTGGTCATGCGCGCGGCCGCATTCTTCGTCGGTTCATTGGCCGCCGCGCGCACGGTCCCGGATCTGCGCCGGTGGGGGAATTCGCTGTGGAGTGGCTTCCTCGCCCAGGCCGGCGTGACCATCGGGATCGCTGCGCTCGTCGCGCGGCGCTTCTCGTGGGGAGCGGAGTTCGAAACGATCGTGCTCGCCGTGGTGGCCGTCAATCAGCTGGCCGGCCCCGTCGCACTCAAGCTGCTTCTGGAGAGGAGCGGCGAGGCGGGCGGCATGGACCGCGATCGGTGAGGTCTCACTCGCCCGCGGCGCCCCGCTCCGCGTCGATGTCGATCGCGAACTTGCGCAGTCGGTACAGGAGCACGTGGCGCGCAATGCCCAGACGGCGCGCGGCCCGCGACTGGTTCCAGTCCGACGCGCGCAACGCGTCCACGATGGCGCGGCGCTCGATCTCGGGGAGCGTGGAAGCGCCGCGTTCCCGGAAGGGACTTTCGCGCTCGAGCGCGGCCAGGTTGCGCTCCACCGCGGCGTCGTCGATCGCGTCCCCCGAGCGCATGAGCACCACGCGCTCGACGAAGTTCTCCAACTCGCGCACGTTTCCGGGCCACGCGTAACGCTCCAGCGCCGCGAGCGCTCCGCTCGTGAAGTGAACCGGCGCATCGGCCGCGATGCGCGCCACGAAACTCTGGACGAGGAGCGGGATGTCGCTGGTGTGCTCGCGCAGCGGCGGCAGGTGGACGGGCACGACGTTGAGCCGGTAGTAGAGGTCCTCGCGGAACTCACCGCGCGCCACCAGCGCGGCCAGCGGGCGGTTGGTAGCCGCAATCACCCGGACGTCGACTTCCGATGTGCGTTCGGCGCCCACCCGCTCGATCTCCCGCTCCTGCAGCACGCGCAGCAGCTTCGGCTGCAGCGGAAGCGGCATCGATCCGATCTCGTCGAGGAAGATCGTGCCGCCGCCGGCGAGCTCGAATTTGCCGACCTTGTCGCGAATGGCGCCGGTGAATGCGCCGCGCACGTGGCCGAAAAGGTCGCTCTCCAGGAGGTCGGCGGGAATGGCCGCGCAGTTGACCGTCACCATCCGTTTCCCGCGGCGGGGGCTGTTGTGGTGGATCGCGCGGGCCACGAGCTCCTTTCCCGTTCCGCTCTCGCCCATGATCAGCACGTTGGCGTCGGTCGGGGCGACCTTGCGAATGGCGTCGAACACGGCCTGCATCGGCTCGGACGTGCCCACGATGTTCTCGAAGCGGAAGCGGTCGTGGAGCGCGCCGCGCAGCTCGGCATTCTCGCGCTCCAGGCGGTCGAAGGCGAGGGTCTTCTCCACGGTCAGGCGGAGCTCGTCGAGGCTGACGGGCTTGGTCAGGTAGTCGGCCGCCCCGCGCTTCATCGCCTCCACCGCGGTTTCCACCGTGCCGAACGCGGTGAGCATGATGACGGGGATCGACGCGTCGTGCGCCTTGATATCGGCGAGCAGCGCGATACCGTCCTTGCCCGGCATCTTGATGTCGGACAGCACGAGGTCCGGCCGGTGCGCGGCGAGGGCCGCCATGCCGGCTTCGGCGCTCTCGGCGCGGTCCACCGCGTAGCCGGCTTCCTCGAGCATGTAGCCCAGCACTTTCCGGATGCTCTCGTCGTCGTCGATGATGAGGATCCGGCTCACCGCCCACCCCCGCTCGCCGGCAGCAAGATCGTCGCGCGCGTCCCGCGTCCGGGCGTGCTCTCGATCGATATCGTGCCGCCGTGGTCCTGCACGATCGCGTGCGAGATGGAGAGCCCGAGCCCCGTCCCGCGCTCGCGCGTCGTGAAGAACGGGTCGAACACCCGCGGCAGGTCCGCGGGGGCGATGCCCGCGCCGTCGTCCGCCACCGTCAGGGCCACTTCCCCGCGCGGCTCGCGCCGCGCCTCCACCGTGACGACCCCGCCCGAGGTACTCGCCTCGACTGCATTGAGCACGACGTTCAGCAGCACCTGGTGCAATTGCTCCGCGTCCGCCTGGATCGGCGGCAGACCCGCCGCCACGCGCGGCTCGACGCGCACGTCGCGGCGGGACGACTCGATCTCCGTCTGCGCGGCGACGCGGCCGACGAGCGCGCCGATGTCGACCGGACCCAGATGGAGCGGGCGCGGCCGCGCGAAGCCGAGGAAATGGTCCACCACGCGGCCGAGCCGCTTCGACTCCTTCACCAGGATGTCGAACAGGTCGCGTCTGCGCCCGTCGGCGGCTTCTTCGCCCGCGAGGAGCTCGGACGCGCCCTGGATGGAGCCCAGCGGGTTCTTGATTTCGTGCGCCAGCCCCGCAGCCATCTGTCCGAGCGACGAGAGGCGCTCCTGTCGCGCCAGCTCGCGCGCGAGCGCCTCGCCACGCCGGCGCTCCCGCCGTTGCAGCTCGATGAGGACGCCCGCCGTGAGCCCGATCGCCACGTAGAAGACCATCTCCGTGTACTCACCGATGAGCGCGTGGCTGTCCGTGATCCCCCGGAAGCGGGGGTAGGGGAGGGTGAGCAGCGTGATGGCAAGCGCGGTGGCCAGGCCTCCGCGCACGCCGAACCAGATCGCTCCCAGGATGATCGGGATGTAGCACAGCCGGCCGTGGATCTCGTGCAGGATCCCGTGCTGTTGCGCCGCGGGGACGAGAAAACCGTAGTGGAACGCCACCGTCGCGACCGTGACCGCGGACACGGCGGCGATCCGCCAGCGGATCTGCGCGGGGGACGACATATGGAGAATATAGCACACCGGGCTGTTCAATATCCGCCAATCTGCGGGGGAGTTTGCGGAACGCGAGGAACGGCATGCGGATTACCACGCAACCGGCCGTCGAGGGCAGGAGCGGGAGCCCGCGGCGGTGAGTCCTACCTGCCCCATTCTAGCTACAACCACCATGAAAGAAAAGCGTTAGCAGGCTGGGCCGGGATGCCGGAACACCTCGCCGCGCGCCGCGGGGGATGTCGTGGGGCTGGAACGGGCTTTGCCTGAGCCAGGCTGCCCGGGGGGGCGAAGTGCACCCGACCGCTTCGCGAGATCAGCCGCCCGCCACCGATGGCCGTAGCAATGACCGCCGTTCCCTCGCCGAGGAGGTACCCAAAGTGCGCCGCCTGATCCTACTGACCGCGATGGCCCTGGGGGTTTTCACCGCCGCCGCCGCGCCCTCGAACGGACCGCTCGCCGGTCGTATCGAAGCGCGCAAGGTGGTCCGTGAAGCCGAGCAGGAGCGCTTCCTGCCCGCCGCCCAGGCCCGTCCCCACGACGTCGTCGAGTATCGACTCACCTACGCCAACACGGGCGCCGAGCCCCTTCGTAACGTCTCGGTGACCGATCCGATCCCGACCGGCACGGAGTATCTCGTGCACACAGCCACCCCGCCGCAGTCGGGCGACGTGACGTTCTCGATCGACGAGGGCAAGAGTTTCCACGCGTGGCCCGTGCGCTACCTCAAGACGCTCCCCGACGGGACCGAGCTGTGGGCGGACGCCACGACCGACATGATCACACACATTCGCTGGACCATCGCCGGCGAGTTCGAGCCGGAGACAGAGATCACCTTCTCCTACCGCGCGCTCGTCAAGTAGGGGGGAGACCACCATGAGAACAAGAACCGCACTCGTACTACCATTGCTCCTGGCCGCCCTTTGCCTGACGGCCGTGGCGGCGCTGGCGCAGACGCCGGCCGGAACGCAGATCCGCAACCGGTCCTCCGCCAGCTACGAAGACCTGGTTGGCAACACGTATACGACGCTCTCGAACGAAGTGATAACGGTGGTGCTGCCCGTGTACGGCGTGTCGGTGCTGCCGGACGACTCGGGCGAGACGCCTCCGGTAACGCCGGCCATGACCCAGAACGCGATTCCCGGCCTCACCGTCTACTATCGCTACGACCTCGCCAACACCGGCAACGACAACGACAGCTTCTCGCTCGTTCCGCTGGTGGACGGGGTCAACACGACCATGTCGCTGGTGGCGGCGGACGTCACCATCTATCACGACCTCAACGGCAACGGCATCGTCAATGCGGGCGAGCCCGTCGTGAGCGCGGGCGGCGTGCCTGGCGTCCTCGGGCCCCTGGCCATGGGGGCGTCGGCTTCCATCGTGGTGGCCTACACGGTCCCCGTCGGCGCGTCCGCCGGCGACGTAGCCTACGTGGGCGTCGACGCGACGTCGCAGGGCGACGCCGGACAGGTGGACACGCGCAATTACCACCGCACCGACGTCGTCAACGACGCCGTCATGACGGCCAACCTGTCGGGCGTGCCCCCTGTGGTATTCCCCGGGAACCAGATCACGTACACGCTCTCGGGCACGAACACGGGGAATAGCACGGCCAACGCCGTGACCGTGCCCTCGGTGGCGCTGTCCGGCGTGCTGCTGTACGACATCATCCCCATCGACCCCGGCACGGGCAACCCGCTCGCGCTCTTCGGGGCGCCGATCGGAGCGCCCGCGGGCGGCACGGTGCTCTACCTGCCCAACGGCAGCGCCACGGCGGGAACTCCCGAGACCTGGGCGTGGACCAACGCGCCGGCACCCGGCGACATCGCCGTGGCCTACCTCACCAGCGCCGGCATCGTCGCCGGGCAGAGCTACAACTTCTCCTACCAGGTGACCGTGCCCATTGGAATGGCGGCGGGCGTTATCAACAACACCGCCGCGCTGGCCTACGTCGACAACGACGGCGGCACGCCCGATCCCACGGTCGTCGTCTCCAACAACGCGCCGGTCACGGTGGGCACTCTCGCCGACGTACTGATCGGACCGGTGGGCGCCCCGCAAGCCGGCACGCCGCCCAACTACGACGACGACGTTCAGTTCGTGGCCACCGCATACGCGAACACTTCGGTCGACTTCGTCAACACGGTTCGCAACGACGGCAACGCCATCGACCAGGTCAATATCCTACGAGACGCCCTCTCGTCGCTGCCCGGCACGTGGTCGGTGCTCTTCTTCCAGTCCGACGGCATCACGCCGCTGGTGGACAACGGCGGCGACGGCATGGCGGACACGGGCCCGCTGGCGCCGGGCGCGTCGGTTGACATCGTCGTCCGTCTCGTCATCCCCGGCAGCCAGGGAGCGGGCGGCCCCTACAGCGCCGTGGTTCGCGCCCAGTCGGCGAACGACCCGCTGGTGACGAACCTCACCACCGACCGCATCCTGCAGGTGCTCCCCGCCGGCGTCGACATCGGTAACTACGACGGCGTGGCGGGCACGACGAACGACGCGGTGGTCAACCAGAACGCCGACCCCGGCACCTCGGTGGACTTCGCGCTCGACGCGATCAACATCTCGGGCGGTGCGGCCGACACCTACACGCTCTCCAGCGCGGCTCCCGGCGGCTGGACGGTGACGTTCTTCGTCGACGCCAACGGTAACGGCGCCCTCGACGCGGGCGAGACTGTGCCCGTCGTCTCCGTGGGGCCGGTAGCGGCCGGCGTCGAGGTGAACCTGATCGCGCGCGTCGCCGTGCCCGCGGGCACGCTGCCCGGCCTGAACGCGGTCTCCTTCACCGCCACCTCGAGCAACAACCCCACGCAGAGCGACACCATCGGCGACACGGTGACGGTGAACTCGTTCGCCGCCGTGGACTTCGCTCCGGACCAGGCGGGGAGCACGACGCCGGGCGGGACGATCGCGTATGCGCATACCGTCACCAACACGGGCAACGTCTCCGACACCTTCGACCTCACCTACGTCTCCTCGCAGGGATGGACCTACGTGTTTTACAACGGAGCCGTTCCCGTCCTCAGCGTGACGCTGGGGCCGGGCGCGATCGCCAACATCACCGTGCGGCTCACCGTACCCGCGGGGGCGACGGTCGGTATGATCGAGACGGGCGTCCTCACCGCCACGGGCAACGCCACGCTCGTATCGGACGACGCCACCGACATCACCGTGATCGTTTCCGGCAACCTGCAGTTGACCAAGTCGGTCAACCCCGCGGGCAACCAGTTGCCGGGTACGGACCTCACGTACACGGTCGACTACCGCAACATCGGCACCGACGACCTGACGCTCATCGTCATCAACGACGCACTACCGGCGTTCACGCAGTTCCAGGTCGGATCGGAGTCGACGGGAACGCCGCCGGCGACCATCACGCTCATCACCGTCGAGTTCTCCGACGACGGCGGCGCGACCTGGACATACACGCCGCTCTCGGGCGGCGGCGGGGCCCCCCCCGGATACGACGCCACCGTGACCAACGTGCGCTGGTTGTTGACGGGCACTCTCCTGGCCGGTGACGTGTCCACGGTCGGCCTGGCCTTCGACGTGCGCATCGAGTAGCGCGCGCCCGAAATCAGGCGCGTGGGAGGGGTCCGCTGACCCCTCCCGCGTGTCGGGGCCACTGCGCAGCGGGAAGCGAGTCGCAAGTTGCGGAGGCAGGGAGCATATCAACGGGCGCCACGCGTCCGGTGCACATCAGCGAGGCCTCGCATCGCGAACGGGGGACTCGCTGTTCTTGTTTTGTGCTTGTGGGCCGCAATCGCCGCCGGTACGGCGTCGGTCGCGCGCGCCCAGGCGCCGGCGGGCACGGTGATCACGAACCGCGCCGCTTCGGACTACGTCGCCGGGGCCGCAGTGCAGAACTCGACGTCGAACCCCGTCTCCACCGTGGTCATGGCCGTGTACGCGCTCGGGCTCTCGCCACCCGGCACCGTCGCCTCTCCGGCGTACTCGCTGAGCGGCGCGGGCGGCGACACGCTCTACTGCCGCTTCACCGTGGACAACCTCGGGAACGCTCCCGACTCGGTGGTCACGTCTTACCAGTTCGTACCGCCGTCCAACATGACGCCACCGGCGGTGATCTTCTTTCTCGACGCAAACGGCAGCGGCGCGTTTGACGCAGGCGAAGACGACCCCGCCTTCCTCTCGCTCCCCGCCGGGGGCGCGACCGCGCTCGACGTGGGTGTGGTGGTGCCGGCCGGCGTTGGCGGCGGCGACGCG
Organism: Gemmatimonadota bacterium; assembly: GCA_029862925.1. GTDB lineage: Bacteria > Gemmatimonadota > Gemmatimonadetes > Gemmatimonadales > GWC2-71-9 > JAOTWJ01. The sequence goes on along the minus strand of JAOTWJ010000125.1, from coordinate 7 downwards.
TGGGTCG
>JAOTWJ010000124.1 GCA_029862925.1 Gemmatimonadota bacterium | reverse complement strand
CCACCAGGCCGGCCGCTCGCGCGGGCGGAACCCCGAGCCGCACCGGCAGTTCCTCCCGCGGCAAGCCCTCCGCCGGGGCCCGCCGCACCGCCGCGCGCACCCGATCCGGCTCCGCCGCGAGCAGGGCCTCGAGTCCACGAGGTCGGCGCGGGCGCGCCGCCGGCCACGGATCGGCCACGATCGCCCCACCGATCGTCGTCACCGGTGAGTACGACCGGATGACGAGCCGGTCGCCCCAACGGGCAACCACCGGTGTTTCGAGCCGCAACCGGGCGGCGCCCGTCGTGCCGGGCGCGAGGGATTCGCCCTCGGGCGTCACCCGCGCCAGGACCTCGGCGGTTCCGAGATGCACACGGACGCGAGAGCGCTGCCCCAGCGTGCGCGCCGACGGGAGCAGCGTGAGCAGCACGTCGAGCGCGGCGGTCGGCCGCCATGCCTCGCCCACCACGACCGTGGAACCGCGAGCCACCGCGTCGCGCGGGAGGCCCGTCAGGGCGAGCGCCGCGCGGCGTCCCGCCTCGACACCGTCCTGGTTCGCGCCGTGCACCTGGATGCTGCGCACCCGGGCGCGACGCGCGCTCGGGTGCACGGTGACCTCGTCGCCCACCCGCACCACCCCGCTCCAGGTCGTTCCCGTGACCACCGTTCCCGCGCCGGCCACGCTGAACGCCCGGTCCACGGGCAGACGAAACAGGTCGTCCGCATGGCGGCTGGGCACGTGCGCGGTGGCGCGGGTGAGCGCCGCGCGCAGCTCGTCGAGCCCGTCGCCGGTGACCGCCGAGACCGGCACGACGGCTTCCCAGCGCACCCTGGTCGCGGTGAGACGTTCGGTGACGTCGGCGACGACCAACTCGAGCCACGCCGCGTCCACGAGGTCGCGCTTGGTGATCGCGGCGACCCCGGTGCGTACGCCCAGGAACTCGAGGATGGCCAGGTGCTCGATGGTCTGCGGCATGACGCTCTCGTCGGCGGCGACGACGAGCAGGGCCAAGTCGATGCCGGTGGCACCCGCGAGCATGTTGCGGACGAAGTCCTCGTGTCCGGGAACGTCCACGATGCTGGCCGCGAGCGTGTCCCCGAGCGGGAAAGACGCGAATCCGAGATCGATCGTGATGCCGCGTCGCTTCTCCTCCTCCCACCGGTCCGTATCCACGCCCGTCAGCGCCTTCACGAGCAGCGTCTTCCCGTGGTCGACGTGTCCCGCGGTCCCGATCACCACGTGACGGCTCACGTGAGCCCCTCCCAGAACGCGAGCGCCGGCATCGCCCGGTCGTCCGCCACGTGGCGCTGGATGAACCGCACGAGCAGACGGCGGTGGGCCGCGAGGTGGGGGGCGGGCAGCGGCGGTGCGTCCCAGCGCCCGGCGGCGAACGCGTGCAGGGCCGCCCGATCGTCCCCCCGCAGCGCGCCGCCTCCCGCCCCCCGCCCGCATCGCGCGCAGAGCAGGCCGCCTTCGGCCAGCGAGAACGGCGTGCGGTCGGCGAGCGTGCCGCGACACCGCACGCACGCGTCCACCGTGGGCGCGAAGCCCAGGAGTACGATTTCGTGCCACAGCGCCGCGAGCGCCGCATACGGCACCGCCTCGCTCGGGACCTCGCTCAGCGCCGCGAGCGCGCCGGCCAGCCCGTCGTATACGACGGGCTGCGGCTCCTCGTGCGCGAACCGGAGCACGAGCTCGGCCAGGGCCGCGGCGGCCGCGTAGCGCCGCATCTCGGCGGCCAGGGACGCGTGCTGGTTCGTCACGTCGAACGCGCTCAGGGTCTGGAGATCCCGGTGGGAGCGGTGGTACAGGTGCGCCGTCCCCTCGCTCATCGCCTGGAGACGCGCGCCGAACGGACTCTTCGGCCGCACCGCTCCCTTGGCAATCACGCTCTGCACCCCCAGATCGCGGGTGGCAAGCCGCACGATCTTGGACGTGTCCCCGTAGGGGAACGCGTGGAGGATGATGGCGGGGGTGGAAACGAGCACGGGAGAAAGATAGGCGATTCCCTACATCCGCATTCGACCCCCCACCAGCACCGTGCGGCCGCGCGCCGGGAACCCGAACGCCTCCGCGTAGGACGCGTCGAGCAGGTTCTCGACGCGGGCGGTGAGCAGGACGCCGGGGCGCCGTCCGGTCGTTCGCAGCACCGTCAGTGCAGCGGCGAGGTCCACGACGGCGTACGCGGGCAGCTCCACGCGGCGGGCGGGGAACGTGCCGAAATCGGCATCCGCCCGGGATCCGACCCAGCGGACCTTGGCGGACAGCCCGCCGCGCCCAACGTGGGCGTGAGCGCGCACACTCAGGCTGTGGGCGGGCCGACGCAGCAGGCGATCGCCCGCCCGGAAGGCGGCGTCGTCATCCGGCAGCACGCCCGCGTCGGTCACTTCGGTCCGCAGGTACGTGTAGCTCGCGGCCACGCGCACCCCGGGGGCGGCCACCGCCTCGACCTCGACCTCCGCGCCGTCGGCGCTCGCCGCCGCGAGGTTCACGTAGTTGGGGTCGGCGGGGGTCGGCGGCGTGAACGTGAACTGAATGAGATCGCGGAAGCGCTGCCCGAACAGTGACGTCGAGAATCGCAGGTGCCCGGCGAGCGCGGTCTGCTCCAGACCCACTTCCCAGCTCGTCGCGCGTTCGGGCCGGAGGGTGGGGTTGCCCGTCACGAAGCTTCCGCCCACCTGCTCGAAAAACGTCGGCTCCTTGAACGCCGACCCCAGGGAGCCGTACGCGCGGAGCGTGCCGGGCAGGCGCCAACTCGCGCCCACGCGATACGTCACGAAGCGGCCGAACCGTTCGTTGGCATCGAACCGCGCGCCGGCGGTGGCAGCCAAGGGTCCCCCCTCGGTACCGACCTGGACGAAGCCTGCCCAGTTCACGCGGTCCTCGTCGGTGGCCGACAGGAAGTCGCCGAACGCACTCTGGGACACGCTCTGGCTCCGATCCCGTTGCTGCTCGAACGCCGCCCCCGCGGTGACGGCCAGCCACCGGTGGGCCGTCCACAGCAGCCGTCCCTCGGCGCTGCGGCGGTCGAGGGCCCGCTGACTGCGAAACGCGAAGGCGCCGAGGGTATCGCCCGCATCGTCGGGCGGGTCGTCGAGTCCTCCCCCAATGGCGTTGCTCGCCAGACTGAGCCGACCCTCGAGCGCGGGGGACAACCGTCGGGTGATCTCCAGTCCGATCGTCGTGACGGACGTCAACTGGCGCTGGTTCCGGTCCACCAGGTTGCCGGCCCCGTCGGTCGGGTAGTGGAACTCCGCGTCCGTGGTCCGCAGCGCAACCGCCACCGACGTCCGGTCGTCGGGCTGCAGCTGGGCGCGCCCCACGAACGCCTTGTCGTCGAAGGCGTTGTTGAACGCATACGCGCCGTCGGAGCGGAACCAGCGCGCGTCGAGCGTCACCGACGCCTGCGCGCTGCCGGCCGTGGCCGACGCATCGGCCACCACGGTGTTGAAGGTCCCCGCCACGACGCCGGCTTCGACGGCGGGACCCTGCCGGCGCGTGAAGATCTGGACCACCCCCGCGACGGCGTCCGACCCGTACAACACGCTGGCCGGTCCGCGCACGACTTCGATCCGGTCCACCCCCTGCACCGAGAGCTGCGCAAAGTCATACGCGCCACCCGGCTCGTTCACGGGAACGCCATCCACCAGCACCTTGAGGTAGTCGCTCTCCCCACCACGCACGTACACCGCGGTGTTCGCCCCCCACGACCCGGTCTGCACCACGCTCAGCCCGGCGAGGCCGGCGAGCGCCTGCGCAACCGTCGCGACACCGGCCGCGCGCAGCTCGTCACCCGAGAGCACGGTCACCCGGTTGCTCAACCGGTCACGCGGGGTGGGCACGCGGGTGGCCGTGACGACGATCGGTGGAAGCAGCGTCGAATCCGGGGGTGGCTGTTGGGCCCCGGCCCACGGGGCGGCCCCGCCCCAGAACCCGACGAGCAGGAGGATCGACCACCAGGCAGGTCCATTCAGTCGCGACACGGGTACAGCTCCATCCAGTTCACGGTTCCTGGGACGCACCGCGCTCGGCGCGCCGCAGCGGCACGAATTGGGGCACGCCCCGCCAGTGGACGAGGTCCACCGGCCACGCGAAGAGCCGCTCCACCGCCTCTCGCGTCAGCACCACGGCGGGCGGACCCATGGCGAGTACCTCGCCACGATCGATGATGACCAGCCGGTCCACGAAGCGGGCGACGAGGTTCACGTGGTGGGTGACCAGCACCCCGGTCAGTCCGTGCGCCCGCACCATCTCGGCCGCCAGCTCGAACGCTTCCATCTCGTGTCGCAGGTCCAGGTTGGCCGTCGCTTCGTCGAGCACCAGCACTTCGGGCTCCTGGGCGAGGGCCCGGGCGAGGCGCACGCGTTGCCACTCGCCCCCCGACAGCGTGGCCGTCCAGCGGTCGGCGAGCGCGGTGGCATCGGCGCGCGCGAGGGCGGTCGCGACCGCCGCGTGATCGGCCGCCCCCAGCGCACGCATGGCGCCGACGTGCGGGTAACGGCCCAGCGCCACGGTTTCCCGGACGCGAAGCGGGAAGGTCGGCTCCTCCCGCTGCACGACCACCCCGATCCGGCGGGCGAGGGCCCGGCGCTTCCAGGTCGCCACCGGTTGGCCGAAGGCCCGCATCTCTCCCGCGGTCGGGGTCAGCGCCCCGAGCAGCAGCCGGAGGAGGGTGGTCTTCCCGCTCCCGTTGGGCCCGACGATCCCGACGAGTTCGCCACGCGGGACGGCGAGGCTCGCCCGGCTGACGGCCTCGGTCGCCGCGCCTGCATAGCGATAGGAGGCGCCGCGCGCCTCGAAGATCAGCTCGCCCATCGGCGGACCAGCACGGCGAACACGGGGACGCCCACGACGGCGGTGACGACGCCGACCGGGAGCGAGAGGGGCGCGAAGGCGGTGCGGGCTACGGCGTCGGCCGCCACGAGGAGTGCGCCGCCGAGCAGGAAGGCCGCCGGCAGCAGGGCCCGGTGCGTGGAACCCCACAGGATGCGGATGGCGTGCGGCACCACGAGCCCGACGAAGCCGATGATGCCCGAGACGGCGACGGCCGCCGCCGTGAGCACCGACGCGGCGACGTACAATCGGCGCTTCAGCGGCTCGACGTCGGCGCCGAGAAAGCGGGCGGGCTCTTCCCCGAGGGAGAGCAGGTCGAGCGGCCGGCTCTCCCGGACCAGCAAGGCGAGCGGGACCACGGCGTACGCGCCGAAGATGCCGACCGCCTGCCAGGAAGCCGCGTCGAAGCCCCCGAGCAGCCAGAGCAGGGCGCTCCGCAGATGCTCGGCGGGTGAGAGGGCCATGATGGCGCCCACGAGCGCCGCCGCGAAACTGCCGACCACGACCCCCGCCAGCAGGAGGATCCGCGTGTCGAGCACCGCGCCGGCAACGACGGCGAGCCGATAGACCAGGACGACCGCCGCGATCGCACCGACGGCGGCGGCGGCCGGCACGGCCCATGCGCCGCCGATGCCGAGCGCAATGACGAGGACGGCCCCCAGGCCCGCTCCACCCGAGAGCCCGAGGAGATACGGATCCGCCAGCGGATTGCGCACGAGCGCCTGAAGCACCGCGCCGCAGACGGCAAGGCTCCCGCCCACGAGAAACGCCAGCAGGGCACGCGGCACCCGGAGGTCGCGCACGATCGCGACCGTCACGTGATCGCCGCGGCCGCCGAGGGCGCGCAGCGTGTCGCCGGGCCCGAGCTCGGCGGGTCCGACCAGGACGGCCGCCGCCAGCGCCAGAACCGCGAGCGTTCCGAGCGCCGCCCACCGGCTCATCGGCGGGCCTCCGCGACGGCTCGCCGCAACTGGCGCACGGCGTCGAGCGCCCGTGGGGAGGGGCGCGCGAACGCGCTCCCGCTTACGTGCACGAACCGCCGCTCGCGCACCGCCCGCACCGCCTGCCACTCCGGTCGCGTGGTCCAGGCGGGCGTCGCCTCGGCACCCAGCAGCACGATGAGCTCCGGGTCGCGGGCCACGATGGTCTCGATACTGACCTGCGCGGACGGTTGCGGCAGATCGGCGAACACGTTGATCGCGCCCGCGAGGGTCACGAGCTCGTGCTGGAAGCTCCCCGCCCCGATCACGATCGGCGGCTGGTCCCAGGTGAGCAGCAGGACGGTGGGCCGCCCCTCGGGCGGCGCGGCGGCCCGAGCCGAATCGAGGGCGGCGGCAAACCGGTCGGCCAGCTGTTCGGCGCGGTCGCGCGCGCCGAGCAGCGCGCCGAGCCGCCGGGTGACGGTGACGACGTCGTCGAGCCCGTCCACCCGCAGTTGCTCCGTGCGCACACCCAGCTGCGCGAGCTGCGCGAGGGCCCCCTGGTTGGCCGCCGACGGATACACCAACACCAGGTCCGGCCGCCGGGCCGCGATCGCTTCGACGTTGGGGTTGAGTCCGTCGCCCACGCTCGGGACGTCGCGGGCGGCTGCCGGAAAATCGCACCACGCGGTGCGGCCAACGAGCCGGTCGCCCGCGCCCACGGCGAAGGCCAATTCCGTGAACGACGGCGAGAGCGACACGACGCGGCCGGCCGGGACGTCGGCCGGAGGGCGCGCGGAGGTACAGGACAGCAGCGCGACGGTCAGGACCGCCGCGACGCTCCACGCCGCGCTCAGCGCCCGACGGGTCTCAAGTGCGGAACGCACAACGCGCTCGAACCCACGGAGTTCCGCGGTCGAGCGCGCGTTCACGCATGCATCGATCCACCGGCCCTCCCTCGAGGGTGCGGGGTGCGCGAACGGGATCGTCTCCTGGCTTCGGGCCCTCGGCTCGCCTTCCCGGACAATCCAGTGGCGTGGTGAGCCTCGGTCTGCGCCCGTCACAGTGGCGGGGCCGCGCCGGAGTTGCACCGGCTTCCGTACTCCGCGTTCGCAATCAACCTGCGGCGAACGCTCGGAACCTAGGGTTGGCTCTCCCGCGCCGCAAGAGCCGCGGCCAGGCGTGCCTTGAGCGCCTGGCGGCGCTCACGATACACGGACTCCGCGTCCGGCGTGCGGTCGCTCTGCGCTTCGAACTCCGCGTCGAGCCGGGCGATCGCCCGGGCGATCTCCCGCGGGAGCGCCGGCGTCGCGTCGCCGGGCGGCACGACCACCGCCGCGGGCGGCCGACGCAGCAGCGGGACGGCGAGCAGCAGCACGAGCGCCACGACGCCGACCACGATCGCGACCATCACCCCGGCCGGGAGTCCGGGCCGACTGAAGCGGAACACCACCTGGCCGCCCGCCGCCGGCACCGGGCCGTCGAACAGCGCGAACTGGGCATCTTCGAAGACTTCCACGCCGCGGCGCTGGAGCGGACCCTCGACGAGCGTCGCCGCCGTGTCCTCGAGCAACACCAGCAGGCGGCCGACCGCCTGATCCACGGGGAGCACCAGGTCCGGCCCGGCGGGCAGCGTGTAGGTGAACACCAGCTGCTTCTGTCCCGGCGGGACGGGCGCGGTGACCACGAGGCTGTCGCCGACGCGCGCGACCGCCTCGGCGCTCACGTCGCTCTCTCCCACTTCGAAGTCGGCGAGCCGCGACGGCAGCCTCCCCACCCACACGGGGCGCACGTCGTCCCCGGCGATGCGGGTCTGCTGTCCCGCGTTCGCGAGCACCAACAGCTCGAGCACGCTGCGCCGTCCGCTCCCGCCCCCGCGCACGACGACGTGCCGCTGCGCGACCCCGATCGGCGGGGCCACGCTCGACGTGTCGTACACGACGAGCGTCGGCACCGAGTCCGGGGCGCGGCGGGCCGTCATCGCGCTGGAGAAGTAGGTGATGCCGCGGTAGGTGGTGCTGACGAGGTACAGGGCGCTCGTGTCGGGGACGGCCACGCGCATCCGGTACCGCCCGCGCGCGTCGAGCCGCACCGAGTCGATCGCTCCCCCGCCCTGCATCCGCACCTCGTGGAGGACGGCCCAGGCGCCGCTCGGCGGAACCGAGTCGGGCGTCCCCGCCACCACGATCCGCCCGGCCGCCCGGAACTGCTGCGCCGCCGCCACGCCCGGGAGGACCGTCGCGGCAAGCAGTGTCAGCGCGGCAAGGGAGCGCCTAGGGCGTGAACTTCCCGAAATCCTCGGGATCCAGGTTTTCCAGATAGGTCTTGAGCTGTTCCGCGTCCAGCGGTTGAGGGGCATCGGATGGTTCCACAGTTTCATAGGACGAGCGCTCGAGCAGCTCGTCACGCGTGAAGATCGGAGCGTTGAGGCGGAGCGCCACGGCGATGCTGTCCGAGGGCCGGGCATCGATCTGCACCACGTGATCGTTGCGGTGCAGGTGGAGCTCCGCGAAGTACGTGTTCTCCTTCACCTGCGTGATCATCACGCGCCGCAGGTCGGCACCGAGCCCCACGATCACCTGTTTCAACAGGTCGTGCGTCAGGGGCCGGCTGAACTTCACCCCGGCGAGCTCCATGGCAATGGCACTCGCCTCCGCGGGCCCGATCCAGATCGGCAGCACCCGCTCACCTTCCTTCTCCTGCAGGATGACGACCGGGGAGTTGGTCGCGCGGTCGAGCCCGAGGTGGGCGACGCGAACCTCGATCACGCCGTCAGTACCGATAGTACGCCGGCTTGAAGGGTCCGGTGGCCGGGATCCCCAGGTAGGACGCCTGTGCCGCCGTGAGGGTCGTGAGCTTCACGCCCAGGTGGTCGAGATGCAGGCGCGCGACCTCCTCGTCGAGGTGCTTGGGCAGCATGTAGACCTGCTTCTCGTACTGCTGGCCGTGCCGGAACAGCTCCAGCTGCGCGAGCACCTGATTGGTGAACGACGCCGACATCACGAAGCTCGGGTGTCCCGTGGCGCAGCCCAGATTGAGCAGCCGGCCCTCCGCGAGGATGAGCACACTGCGCCCGTCGGGGAACGTCCACTCGTCGTACTGGGGCTTGATCGTCTCCCGCCGGATCCCGCGCACCTTCTTGAGACCGGCCATGTCGATCTCGTTGTCGAAATGGCCGATGTTGCCGACGATC
>JAOTWJ010000123.1 GCA_029862925.1 Gemmatimonadota bacterium | reverse complement strand
GGATCCTCCATGCCCGGAACGCCGACGAGGCGGCGCAGTTGGCGCTCGAGCTCGTGCGCCAGGATCCCAGGGCGCAACCGCAGCCGGATTCCGCGCTGCCGAGGCTCACCGTGGTCGCCGTGGCCCATGCCGCGACCATCCCGCGGACGCAGCCGGGGTTTGCGTTCTTTCCCGACCCGGGGTCACCGTCCTGAAGCCCGGCGGCGATCCGGCCGTCTGTCAATGGCCTCGACGGGAGCATTGCCCACAATGACGCTCCGCTGGCGCGTTGCCTCGATTCATCTAATCGCCCTCGCGGTCGGCTCCATCGAGGCGTGGATCCGGATGGACATGGACTGGCTCCGCCAGCGATTGGCGCCCGACTTCGTCCACGTCAGCCCGTTCGGGAGACTGGAAGGGCGAGACGCGTATCTCGCGACGGTCGAGCCCATGGCGCGGAAGAGCGTCATGGAGCTGACGATTCGGGACGTCATCGCCGCCGGGGACCAGGCGGCGGTCTGGTTCGGCAACCGGACGCCCAGGGGGGTGGTCGAGTCGTGTGACTGGGTCCGTGTGGACGGCAACCGGATCACGGAGATCCGCTCGTTCTACGACAGCGCCATGGTCAGGGAAGTGCTGTCGCCCGGCGAGCAGCAGCGCCTCGACGGTTCCTACTAGCGGCCCGCCCTCCCGTGCGACGCGTCGAGTTCCTGCGGTGAACCTCCGGTTTCGCGACGCCACCCCGATGGACGCGGGCGTCATCGCCGCGCTGCAGAACGCGGCCGCGGGGGCGCTCACCGCTCGGTACGGCGAAGGGCATTGGTCGTCGCTCACGAACGAGCGCGCCGCCGAGCTCGCGCTGCGGCACGCGCGCGTGCGGCTGGGCTGCGTCGGGAAGCGCGTGCTCACAGTGCTCCGGCTCGCAACCAAGAAGCCGTGGGCGATCGATGTGTCGTACTTCACGCAAGTCAAGAGACCCCTCTACCTGACCGGCATGGCGGTGTCAGTGCCCCAGTGGGGCCGCGGGTTGGGGCGCCTGGCCATGGACGACGCGCAGACGGTCGCGCGGGCCTGGCCCGCGGACGCCATTCGCCTGGATGCCTATGACGCCCCTGCGGGCGCGGGCACGTTCTACGTCCAGTGCGGGTTCCGAGAACGGGGCCGCGTCACCTACCGCGACGATCCGCTCATCTACTACGAGCTGGCGCTGGGCTGAATTGGAAGGGATGGAACGGACGCCATGTTCCGGTGGATCGCCCTGAGCGTCTTCGTCGCCTCGCTCGCCATTTCCGCGTGGCACCGCGCACGGGCCCGTCGCACCACCGGGACCATCGCCCGCGGCGCGGAACCGCCCCTCCTGATCGCCGGGCGCCTTTTGGTCGCCCTGCCGCTGTTCGGCGGCGTCATCACGTACCTGCTCGATCCCGAGTGGATGCGCTGGGCCGCGCTGCCCATACCCGTGAGTGTGCGCTGGGCCGGCGTGGCGCTCGGGCTCCTAGTAGTACCGGCCGTGGACTGGGTCCTCCGCACGCTGGGCGCCAACGTCAGCGAGACGGTGCTCACGAAAGCCGAGCATCGGCTCGTGACGACCGGCCCCTACCGCTGGGTGCGGCATCCGCTCTACACCGTGGGCATCGCCCTCTTTGCGAGCGTCGGGCTCATGGCCGCGAACGGGTTCATCCTGGCCTGGACCGTGCTTGCCCTGATCGCCGTGCGGCTGGTCGTGATCCCACGTGAGGAGGCCGAGCTCGAGCGTGCGTTCGGGGACGAGTACCGGCGCTACGGGGAACGCACCGGCGCACTCCTGCCGCGACTGCCTGGCTATAGGTGATGCCGCTTTCCCCCACCGCGGCGCTCCGCTTGGTTCGCTGGGTCCACACCATCGTGTGGGCCTTCTTCGCGGGCATCATCGTGGCGATGCCCGTGGTCGCGTGGCAGCGGCGCTTCGGCCTCCTGCTGTGGCTCACGGGCATCGTGCTCGTAGAGGTGGCGATCCTCGCGTTCAACGAGATGCGCTGTCCGTTGACGGGCGTCGCCGCGCGTTACACCGACGACCGCCGGGACAACTTCGACATCTATCTGCCCCTCTGGGTGGCCCGGTACAACAAGCAGATCTTCGGGTCGCTGTTCCTGGCGGGCCTGCTACTCGGAGTGGTACGTTGGCTCACCTGACGCCCGATGGACGGGGGGCGGTGGGGCCTGCCCTTTCCGGCCCCTTACACAAGGAGCGTGACATGCAGAGAGCCACACGCGCCTGGTGGCGCCTGCGCCAGGCGGGAACCCCGGGCGTCGTCTTCGCCGCGGGCCTGGGAATGCTCGCGCTGGGCAGCGCGCTCGCCGTCGCCGCGGTCGCGACACTGGCGCAGGACCGATCGGCACCGGCGGTCACCGGTATCGGGGGCGTGTTCTTCAGGGTCCAGGATCCCCAGCGCTTCCGGGCGTGGTACCGCGAACACCTGGGCATCGACGCCGGACCGAATGGTGGCACCTTCCTCTGGTGGGAGCACGCGAACCCCGACGTCGAAGGGCGGACGGTCTGGTCGGCGTTTCCGGCCACGACCACCTATTTCGGACCGGGCCCGCAGACCTACATGATCAACTACCGCGTCACCGACCTGCGCGGACTCCTGGCGCGCCTCACGGCCGCCGGCGTGCAGCAGGCGGACACGCTCGAGGAATACCCGTACGGCCGGTTCGCCTGGATCGTGGACCTGGAAGGCAACCGCGTGGAGCTGTGGGAGCCCCCGACCCGGGCGCCCTGAGGCCGCGGGCGACCGTGCTTGACGGCTCGTCTCGCGGGCCCGATCCTATCGCGACCTCTGACACCGGAGCAACCGATGCCTCGCCGATTCGCCTGTGGCCGTTTGCCGTTGCGGACCTTGTCGTGCGCCCTGGTGGGTTTCGCGGTTGCCTGCGGGAGCGGGGAGGACTCGGCGAGGGACCAGCGCGTCGCCGACACCCCCGCCCTCGACGCGTGTGCCGTGCTCCGTGAGGTCGACCTCGCCAGCTTGCTGGGCGCCCCCCCGGATACGCTCCTCACGATCATCAGCTCCGCGAGCGGTGACATGGCGGTCAGCCAGTGCTTCGCCTCCATCGAAACCCAGCCCCAGACCCTGGGCCTGATGGTGCGGTATTCCGCGCGCGGCGGAAACCCGACGACCCGACAGGAGTGGATCGAGCGGGAGGCCGGGGCCGACGTCATGGGCATGGGCGAGGAGGCCGGGGCCGCGATCCGAGCCGCCGAAGAAGTACCCGGGTTGGGCGACCTGGCGCTGGCCTACGAGCTGATCGGCCCTAACCTGGCCGTGTTCTGGGGCAACGGCCGCTACCAACTGGTCGCCACGTCCAGCGACATCGCCAACCCGCAGACCGCGCGGCAGGCGCTCGAGGCGGTGGCGCGGCGGGCGCTGGCGCGGTATTAGGTGCCGCAGGATCCGTCGCCGTCCGAGACCGCGGGGATCCCGCCGGCGTTCGCCAACGCGTATGCCGACGAGGCGCGCGCGGACGCCTACGCCGGCCTCGAGTTCCCCGGCACGTACTACCTCGCCTTCCGTGATGTCCCCGCCATCCTCGCCGCGCACGTCACGGGGACGGCCGCGCTGGACTTCGGCTGCGGCGCCGGCCGGTCCACGCGGTTCCTGCGCGGCCTCGGCTTCGACGTGGTCGGTGTGGACATCGCCGACGAGATGCTGCGGCGTGCGCGCCGGAGCGACCCGCAGGGCGAGTACCTCCGTGCGGCCGACGACGATCTCGGCACGCTTGGCTCGCGGCGCTTCGACCTCGTGTTCAGCGCGTTCACGTTCGACAACGTACCCACGAGGGCGAAGAAGGTGACGCTGTTCCGCGCCTTGGGGGCGCTCCTCCGCCCGGCGGGACGCATCGTGAACCTCGTGTCGTCGCCTGACATCTACCTGCACGAATGGGCATCCTTCTCCACGAAGGACTTCCCGGAGAATCGCCGCGCCGAGGCCGGCGACGTGGTGCGCATCGTGATGCTCGACGTGCCGGACCGGCGTCCGGTCGAGGATGTGCTCTGGCCCGACGCCGCCTACCGCGACGTGTACGTCCAGGCCGGGCTCGACATCGTCGACACCCACCGGCCGCTCGGCCGCCCAACGGACCCGCACCGGTGGGTCAGCGAGACCACGGTGGCGCCGTGGAGCATCTACGTGCTGCGCCCGGCGCGAGCGTCAGGGGGGTGAGGCCGCGGCGATCTACTGGATGCGGAGGACGTTCATTGATGCGCTTGGCATTGATCCGAGACCACCGAGCCGACACGCGCGGTTGGCGAGTTGGCAAGCTCCCAGCTTGCGCGCAGGACCGTTGGACCGCGCTCGACACCCAGGACCAACGAGATCGGACAAAGAGAAGAAGTCTACCTGGGCGCCGGTAACTTACGCGTCCACCGTCAGGCGGCGCCATGACAATCTCGCTTTCGTCGAACGTTGGTGTGCGGTGGTGGCGGCGCGCTGCCTGGCTCCTTGTCGTCGCCGTGTTCGCCTGTGCAGCCGAGTACGAGGATGTTGGCCAGTATCGAGTCGTGACGGCGACAGATGGGTTTTTCGGTTTGCGGTGCCAGCCACGTACCGAGTTCTACTTGCTCGACCGATCGCCGACCGGGACCAAACCGGTGTACTTGGGGACGTGTAGCACGCCGCGATTCGTGACGGAGCACATGCACATGCCGGGAGACCCCAGTTGCTTCGCGGTTTCAGAGGAGGGGGATGCACTCGTCTACTTCCATCGTCCCAATTGGTGCGGAGCCGGTGACAAGGCGCGCCGGAAGCCTGGGGGAGTGTATCGCCACTCGGAAGCGAGCGGGGATACGCTTCTGTACTCTGAGGAGCAGGTCGGCCAGATCTGGTCTCGTGTCGACTTAGAACCGCGCTCCATTCGAGTGGCATGGCGGGGTGCTGAACCAAGTCGGGGCGGTGCCGTTTGCTCTCAGAACCTCATCATCAAGGCCGATGGCAGCGACGTGCCCGAAGGGGAACCGCGCACGATCCATGGATGCCCCCCGGGCAGTAGCAACACGCCCTCTCCCGACCGTTAGCCGGCCACCTGTCGGTCGCGTTCGTTCATAGGGTTCCGGCCCGCGCGGGTTACCACCTGTGGAAGTCGTCGGATTGTGCGCTGAGGGAGGATCGTACACGTTCGACCATGGAGGTCCACCCGCGGCGCCAGTCGGCTGGTAGGCCGTCACATCACGCCCCTCCCAAGCCTGAACAGGACATCGCATGACTGAAGCCGACTTCTTGAATGTGATGCGTGGAATCGCCGGGAGCTGGACCGACGGCGATGCATCACGTGCTGCGGGATTCTTCCACGTTGACGCCGTCTATGAAGAGCCTCCCAAGCAGCAGTTCTACCGCGGCCAAAAGACCATCCTTGCGTTCTTCACAGATGTCATGTCCGACGGACCTCAGCTGACAATGAAATGGCGCAATACTGCGTTTGACCCGAAGACCAACGTTGGATTTGGGGAATACACGTTTGCCCGAGTCAAGCAGTTCCATGGAATCGTTGTTATACAATTCAGGGACCACAAGATCTTCCGGTGGCGTGAATATCAGTATCAGTCAGATCTCGGCTGGGCGGAGTTTGCTGGTGAGAGCGAGTTCAGCTGCACGGATTGAGGAAGCTTGGTGATCTGCTGATCGAGCTTGTATCATGCGTCAAACGACTTGCCGGACCCGACCTGACCAGCCCACGGGCGCCCGAGCATCTTTGCCGGAGTCGCGGCGGCACCCCATGTTTGTTGGAGGCCGGTGCGGCTGCTCGGCTCCATGCGGCGCCCACCGGTGAAGCCCCGTACGTCAGGTCGCACGCGCCACCCATACTACGTACCGAGTTCCTATGACGGTCCCACCATCCCTTCAATCCCTGGACATCCGCATCACCACCTGGATGGCCCGCCATGGAGTGACGCTGACACGCTGGGCTCTCGGGGCGGTCTTCCTGTGGTTCGGCGCCATCAAGTTCGTCCCGGGATGGAGTCCCGCGGAGGACTTGGCCGCGCGCACCATCGACCACGTGACGCTTGGCCTGGTGGAACCGGCGGTTGCCCTCCCGCTGTTGGCCGCCTGGGAGTCCCTCATCGGTATCGGCCTGCTCACGGGTCGGTACTTGCGCGTGACTCTCTTGCTACTCTTCCTCCAGATGCCCGGCACGATGCTCCCGCTGCTCTTCTTCCCGTCCGAGACATTCACGGCGTTCCCGTTTTCACCGACGTTGGAGGGTCAGTACATCATCAAGAATCTCGTGCTTGTCGGTGCGGCCATTGTGATTGGTGCAACGGTCCGTGGCGGGCAGCTGCAAGCCGAGCCGGCTCGCAAGCCCATCTTGCGCGCCACCTGACGGGCCCAGGACGCTGCGAGCGCCCTCTCTCCGCCCATGCTCCACCGGCGATTGAGCCGACTCGCACGGACTCGTGCCCATCTGCGCTGATCACCCGGAGGCCGTTTGCAGTGTCGTAAGGAGTGCGGTCTTCGCGGGGCTGGGCGCGACCCCATGACCCCCCTCTGGCGAAGGCACCAAGACCATGTACGGATTGACCGGGAAAATCGACGCGGTTCCGGGCCAGCGGGCTGCTCTGGCTGCCATTCTGCATGGCCAAGGACGCCGAAGATCCTAATGCACTGTGGGTAGCGGAGGCGTGGGAGCGTCGTGAACGCCATGAGGCGTCCCTGTCTCTTCCCTCGGTGCAGGCCGCGATCCGCGAGGGGAGGCCGATGATCGCCGGATTCTCAGTGCGGGCCGAAACCGAGCCGCTAGGAGGACAAGGCCTGATCTGAGTTCCGGGGCTTCACGGGATCAGAGGCTTCCGGCGGGTCCCGCGACGGCGCAAGCATACGGCGGGCATGGCGCCCGCAGCTCAAACGCAGGGACGCTAACGGGCGCCAGCCCCGTCAGGCTCCACCGGTCAACACTGACGTCTTCGGGATTGCGGTGTTCTCGAGTGTCGCGCGCCCAGGATCGGAGGATTTCCTATATGACCTCTTCGAGAAGAGCCATCATGCTCCGTACGGCGCTCCCCGTCGTCGTGGTGCTGCTCCTCCCCTCCCAAAGGGCCGTCGAGGTCATCTACCCCGGCTATACCTGGCAGGCGTTGGGCGGCGGCATCTACGTCCATATGTGGGACGATCCGCTCGCCGGACCGATCGACGGCACCTCCACCGTGATCGTCAATGACGAGGACGTGTTCGTCGTCGACACGCACATCAACCCGGCCGCGGCGCGGGCGGTCATTGCCAAAATCCGCGCGATCACGGACAACCCGGTGACCCACGTGATCAACACTCACTGGCACGACGATCACACAAATGGAAACCACGCGTATCGGCAGGCGTTTCCAGAGGCCCGCTTCATCGCCCATCGTGCCACGCGCTCGTCCCTCGACGAGGGTTGGGCGTCGATGGAAGACCAGCGCCGGCGGGCGTACGAGGCGGTGCGGGGTCGGGATCTCGCGACCGCGGCCGACGCGATCGAAGCAAACGATCCCGACCGGGCGATGACGCTGCGGCTGTTCGCGGCCTATCGGGACGCGCTCGAGCCCGAGTTACCGACGCTGGAGTTGGTCTACCCCGATCTGCTGTTCGACGACCGCATGGTCTTCGAGCGGGGGGAGCGGACCATCGTCGTCCAGTGGATGGGTCGAGGGAACACGGACGGCGATGCGGTGGTGTGGCTTCCCGACGACCGGCGATTGATTGCGGGGGACTTGTTGGTAGCCCCCATCCCGTACGCGTTTGATTCCCCGATGGTTGACTGGGTTGGCACGCTGGCGCGCGTCGCCGACCTGGGCGCCGAGATCATTGTGCCGGGTCACGGCGCGGTGCAGCGCGACATGCGGTATCTCGCGCAGGTCGCGTCGCTGCTGGACGCGACGATCGCGACGGTACGGGATGCGCACGCGGCGGGCGTCGGCTACGACCATCTCGCGGCGGCGGTCGACCTTACGGCGCAGGAGCGGCGCTTTACCGGAGGGGACGCGGCGCGCGCGTACGCGTGGCGCTCCTTCTACCTCGAGCCCGGCCTGAAGAGCGCGTGGACGTCGCTCGGCTATCCGGTGCCGCAAACGCAGTAGAAGGAGGCCTGCTCGCCTTCACGGTGCTGTTTGTTCTCGTCATCCACGTGTTCGTGGTGTGGTACGAAGAGACCACCCTACGGCGCTTGTTTGGCGACGAGTACGAAGCCCACGCGCGTCGGGCTCGACGGTGGTGGCCGCGGCGCTGAATCGAACTGATGTATAGTTTACCGTCCCATGCTGCATCACAGGCGGTCGCTAGGCGCCCGCACAGGATGTTGCCATGACCGTCAAGTCCGCTCTCTGGCACCCGATCGCCGTCGGGCTGAGCCTCGTCAATGTCGCTGGACTCGGCTACGCGGTTGCCTCAGCCGAGCCGTGGCATGCCGCGATTCACGGAGCCCTCGCGCTGGCGTTCGGGGTATGGGCCCAGCGCCTGCGGTGGGGCTCTGCCGGGAGCGAGCTCGCCCGCATGCAACGGCAGTTGGAGCAGCAGGCCAGCGCCCTGGAAGACGCGCAAACCACATTAGCCACTCAGTCCGGCGAGCTCGCAGAGCTTCAAGAGCGCGTTGACTTTGCAGAACGCCTACTGGTACAGGTCCGAGATCGCGCAGCGCTCGGGGCGCGCGAAGAGCGCGGATGACGGGCTATCAATGACCATGTCCTTCGCGCGACGCCGCCAGACAAGCGCTTGAAGCTGAGCGAGCGCGAAGAAGTAAGGGGCAATTGCGTCCATCGCCTGACCGACTCCGTCGCTGCGGCGCCGCCCTCCTCGCGGCAGCAAGCTTCTCGCTCGCAGCCTAAGCGCTGGATCCGTTAGCAACTGTGTTGAACGCTGGGTACCGGCAGGGCCCAGCGTTCGCCGTCCCGCACCATCGCGTTGAGGATCGTCAGGAGCTTCCGCGCACACGCGATCAGCGCCACCTTCTTCGGCTTC
>JAOTWJ010000122.1 GCA_029862925.1 Gemmatimonadota bacterium | reverse complement strand
AGGTGGCGGCGTGGCCGTACGGGCGGTACGCGCCCGACGGGGCAGCGACCGTGGCACTCCGGGCTGCGCGGGTGGAGGTGGTGGGCGGCCCGGCGGGGGTGACGGTGCGGGTGCCGGCGCAGGGGCGGGTGGAGGGCACGGTGACGTTGGACAGCGTGCTGCTCCCCTGGGCGCCGGAAGACTTTGGGTGGTTCCGGGCCGTACTGCGCAATCCCACGCGAGACACGCTGCGGGTGCCGATGGAAGTTCCCCCGGCGTCGCAGGGGTGCAACGTGCTCGTCGAAATCGCCGACCCGTCGGGGGTCGTTCGGGTGCCCTGGCAGGGTGTCACATGGACGTGCCTGCCGAGTGACACGACGGTCCTGACGCTGCCACCAGCGGACTCGACGACGTGGACGTTCATATGGGCCGGCACGGTGCTCCGCAACGACAGCGCGCACCCGTGGCCGGTTGGGCCCGCGGTTCCGGCGGGTGCGTGGGCGGCGCATGTGACGGTGGGGCCGGCGGACGATCGGTACCGGGTGGGAACGCTGGCGTTTCCGATGGGCCGTCCGGCGCTAGACCAACTGGACCGTCGCGTGTGGGTGGCGCAGGATTCGGTGGCGGTGGGGGAGTCGGTCGAGCTCCGGATCGGCCTGTATAATACCACAGACCGCCTACTGCGCATCTGGGAAGGTGATCTCGAATGTGTACTCGGGGTCCTAATGGTGCGGGAGGCTGACGGCCAGGACGTGACTCCGTCGTACATCTGCTTCGGGTCCAGTAGGTGGCGTGTCCTCCAGCCGGGTGATTCACTCGTGTCTGGTGGTCCCGATTGGAGCTGGGAGTTCCGCGCCACTGGGACGCGGTCGGTGCCAGGTCGGTACGCGCTGCGTTATCGACTCGGGTATCCGTCGGATCCGCCAGCGTATCTGGGCGCTCCGATCTTCGTAACCGTCTACTGAGCGCCGCAGGGGCGTGGGAGCGGCCGGCCCATACGCCTCCGCTGCGGGCCCGCTCCTTCTTAGGTGCGCCGAGTCACCCCGTCCATCACGGCCGCCCGCTCGGCTGCCTCGTCACCCCTCATCGCGTAACCCTGGCGCCGCCCCGCCTCGCAGCACCCGCATCGAAGGCGCGCCACGTTGCCGCAGAGTACCTTAGTGGAGAGTTGAGAGGGCCTACGCCCCGCCCCAGATTCTCCGCGCGAAGGTGCGAGCGGGCGGGCTGGGCAAGAAGACCGGAAAGGGATTCTACGAATGGCCGACGACACCATCCTGATCAGCACCGAGGGCCGTGTGGCGACGATCACCATCAACCGGCCCGACAAACTCAATGCGCTGAACGAGCCCACGCGCGCCGCGATCGTGACCGCGCTGCACAAGTTCGAGCACGATCCCGAGGTCCGGGTCGTGATCCTCACGGGCGCGGGCGAGAAGGCGTTCATCGCGGGCGCCGACATCGGCGAGTTCGACGGCCGCACGCCGGTGGATCAGTTCCGCGTCATGAACAGCCCCGAGGCCAACGCCTTCGAGGCTGCCGACCGGTTTCCCAAGCCGATCATCGCGGCCATCAACGGCTTCTGCCTGGGCGGCGGCTGTGAGCTGGCCATGGCGTGCGACATCCGCATCGCCAGTGACCGGGCCAAGCTGGGCCAGCCGGAGATCAACCTCGGCCTCCTGCCCGGTGGCGGCGGGACCCAGCGCCTGCCCCGGCTCGTAGGGCTGGGCGATGCGTACAGGCTGCTCTACACCGGCGACATGGTGACCGCCGACGAGGCGCTCCGGCTGGGCCTCGTGAGCGAGGTCGTGCCGGCTGCCGACCTCATGCCGCGCGTCAAGGCGCTGGCAGCGGCCATCGCGTCGAAGAGTCCCGTGGCGCTGCGCTACATCAAGGAAGCCGTGCGCGCGAGCGTGCGGGCACCCATGGACGAGGGGCTGCGTCTCGAGCGCACGCTATTCGGGCTGGTGTTCTCGTCGGCGGACATGAAGGAGGGCGTCAAGGCGTTCCTGGAGAAGCGAAAGCCGGACTTCCAGGGCCGATGACCGCCCGGCCGGGGATCACCGATCTCCACATTCACGTCCAGCCGTGGCGCCAGTTGAAGCCGGCCGTGGCCTCGGCCATGCGCGTGGGCAAGGACCGCCACTGGGAGCGGCTGATCGCCTTGATGGACGATCCGCGCGCCCTGCTCGACGTCATGGATGACGCGGGCATCTGGCGGGTGGGGCTGGTCAACTATCCCAGCCCGGACGTCATGGGGTTCACCGACGAGACCAACGCGTTCGCGGCGCGGTACGCGAGTGCCGCGCCCGAACGCCTGATTCCCTACGGCGGCGTGCATCCGCGCTTCACGCAGGATCCCGAGGGCCAGGTGGAAGAGCTGCTCCAGCTCGGCACCCGCATTCTCAAGCTCCACCCGCCGCACCAGGTGTTCCCGGCCAACGCCTACACGATGGGGATGGAGTCGCTCGCCCGGATCTATCGGCGCTGCGAAGAGCGCGGCCTGCCGGTCACGGTTCATACCGGCACGAGCATCTTTCCGGGGGCGCGGTGCAAGTACGGGCGGCCGATGGAACTCGACGACGTCGCCCTCGACTTCCCCGATCTCACGATCATCATGGCGCACGGAGGCCGCCCGCTGTGGATGGACGAGGCGTTCTTCGTGCTCCGGCGACACCGCAAGATGTACCTCGAGATCAGCGGCATCCCTCCGCGCAAGTTGCTCGCGTACTTCCCGCGACTCGAGGAAATCGGCGACCGGGTGGTCTGGGGCACCGACTGGCCGAGTCCGGGCGTCGATGACCTGCGGAAGAACCTGGATCAGTTCTTCGACTTGCCGCTGAGCGACGCGCTCAAGGACAGGATCACGCGGCACACGCCGCTGGAGCTGATTCCCACCCGGTGATTCGGCGCCTCGCCCTGCCCGTCGGCCCGCTGCTGCTGCTGCTCGCGGTGGTGGCCCCCGCGCCGGCCGCGATGGGGGAGCCGGCCTGGCGCGTCGCCGGCGTCGCGGGGTGGATGGCCCTGTGGTGGCTCACGGCGGTGATTCCGCTCGAGGCCACGGCTCTCATCCCGCTGGTCGCCCTGCCGCTCCTCGCCGTAGGCCCGCTGAGCGATGTCGCGGTGCACTATGCCGACCCCGTGATCTTCCTGTTCCTGGGTGGGTTCCTGATCGCCGCGGCCCTCGAACGCTGGAACCTGCACCGGCGGTTTGCCGCGGCCACGGTGCGTGTTGTGGGCCGTGAGCGCCGCCGTGTGATCCTCGCCTTTCTCCTCGCGACCGCGTTCCTGAGCATGTGGATCTCGAACACGGCGACCGCCGTCATGATGCTGCCGATCGCGGTGGCCACCGCCGGACTGGAGCCCGGCGGGTCCGTGGCGGACCTTGGGCCGGAGCGTGGGTTCGGTGTCGCCCTGCTCCTCGCGGTGGCGTACGGGGCCTCGATCGGTGGGGTGACGACGCTGATCGGCAGCCCACCCAACGCGATCTTTGCGGGCATGGCGCGCGAGCTCGCCGGCGCCGAGGTTACCTTCGCGTCGTGGCTGCCCGTGGGTCTGGCACTCGCGCTGCCCATGCTGGCCGTGTGCTGGGTGGCGCTCGTGACGCTGTTCCGGGTGCCGCGCGGGCCGGCCGCGCTGTCCCCCGCGATGACGGAAGCGCCGGCCACGCGCCTCGGCGGCGGGGAGCGGGTCGTGATCGGGGTGTTCGTGCTCGCCGCGGCGGCGTGGGTGCTCCGCACACCCAAAGAGCTCGGTGCGCTTCGGGTGCCGGGGCTCACGGATCTGCTTCCCGGACTGACCGACGCGGGAATCGCCGTCGGGGCGGCCCTCCTGCTTTTCGCCGTGCCCCTGCCGCGGGGCCGCCATCGGTTCGCGCTCGATTGGGAGACCGCCCGTCACGTGCCGTGGGGCGTGCTCCTGCTGTTCGGCGGTGGGCTCGCCCTGGCGGGCGCGTTCGAAACGAGCGGACTCACGACGTGGATCGGGGCGCAGCTCGTGGCGCTGCGGGGACTGCCGGCGCCGCTGGTGATCGGTGCGACCGCGACGATGTTCGTGTTCCTCACGGAGCTCACCAGCAACACCGCGACGGCGGCGTTGGGCATGCCGCTTATGGCCGGCGTCGCCGAAGGCGTGGGCATGCCGCCGTTCCAGTTGATGCTTGCCGCCGCGCTCAGCGCCTCGATGGCCTTCATGCTGCCGGTCGCCACCCCGCCCAACGCGATCGTGTTCGGGGCCCGGCTGCTCCGGATCGGCGACATGGCGCGGGCCGGCATCGTGCTGAACTTCGTGGCGATCGTGGCCATCACCATGGTAGTTTCCCTCTTCGCGGGCTGAGGGAGGCCGAACAGGTGGACAGCACGGTGGTGGTGGCGAGCTATCGGACCCGGCTGGAGGCCGAGTTGGCGTTGCGGCTGCTCGAAGCCATGGACATCCCCTGTGTCATCAACTCGGCCGAGGGAATGCTGCACGGGCCGCTCGCCCCCGGCGCGACGGTCAGCGTCCGCACCGGAGACGCCGGGTTGGCACGGGAAGTTCTGGCGGAGAACGTGGATGCGGAGCCTCCGTCCCAGGCCGCCTGCGCGGCGCGATGCCCCACCCCCGAGGACGCCGCGCGCGTCGCAGGCGTGTTGCGTGACGCGGGCATTCCCGCCTTCGAGCGCGTAGGTGGCGATACGGAAGAGCGGCAGACGCGCGACGTCTTTGTCCGTCGCGCGCACGCGGAGCGCGCGCGCATCCTGCTCGATCGGGCTGGCGAGAGCGCGTCGTGACGACCGACCGCCTGTTCGTGGTGCTGGGTGCGATCTCTGCCCTGATCGCGGTCGCGGCCGGTGCCTTCGGCGCCCACGCGCTCCGGGCGCGGCTGGATGCCGATCTGCTAGCCGTGTTCGAGACCGGCGCCCGTTACCAGATGTACCATGCCTTGGGCCTGTTCGTCGCCGCGTGGGCCTGGACGCGGTGGCAGGCGCCGCCCGCCGCGTGGGCGGGCTGGTTGTTCGTGATCGGTACCGTCCTGTTCTCCGGCAGCCTCTACGCGCTTGCCCTCAGCGGGGTCCGGGCGCTGGGGGCCGTTACGCCGTTCGGCGGGGCGGCGTTCCTGGCCGGCTGGGCCGCGCTCGCGTGGAGCGCCCTCGGCCGCCCGTGAGTTCCGCGCATTCCCGAATGCCAGCGAGTCCTGCATGAGCCCGACCGTCTATTTCAACGGCGCCTTCGTGGCCAAAGACGAAGTGCGGATTTCTCCCGACGACCGTGGATTTCTCTTCTCCGACGGGGTCTACGAGGTGATCCGGAGCTACGAGGGTCGGTTGTTCGAGTTGACCCTGCACCTCGCTCGCCTCGAGCAGGGGCTGTGCGCGATGGGCATCGCGGGCATACGGGTTGACTCGCTGGCCGACGTGTTTCGCCGCCTGCTGACCGACAACGGCCTGACGACCGGGACCGCGACCATCTACCTGCAGATCACCCGTGGCGTGGCGCCGCGCACCCATGCCTTTCCCGACCCGCCGGTGCCGCCCACGGTCTATGTGGAGGCCAAGCGGCTCCTGCCGCGGGCGGATCCGGCCGTCGGCGTATCGGTCATCACCGTGCCGGACACGCGCTGGACCCGCTGCGACATCAAGACGGTCGGTCTGCTGGCCAACTGCATGGCCAACCAGCGGGCGCGCGAGGCCGGTGCCATCGAGGCCGTGCTGGTGCGCGACGGGGTGGCGCTCGAGGCCACGGCCTCGAGCGTGTTCGCCGTGGTGCGCGATGAGGTACGCACGGCGCCCAAGTCCAATTACATCCTGCCGAGCATCACGCGCGAGGTCGTCCTGCGTCTGTGCCGCACGGCCGGGATCGCCCACCGCGAGACGCCCGTGTTCCTCGACGAGCTGCCGCAGGCTTCCGAGCTGTTTCTGGCGAGCACCACGCTCGAGGTCATGCCCATCGTGCAGGTGGACGGCTGGCAGGTGGCGGGCGGGCGCCCGGGCCCGGTAACGCGACGGCTGGTGGAGCTGTTCCAGGCGGAGACGGCCAGGTTGACGGGACCCGAGAACGTACTCTCGAAACGGAGTTAGGACGTGATTCGACGACTGATGCTTCTCGTCGGGATGGGTGCGGCGGCGCCGGCGGTATCGGCGCAGCAGCCGATCTCCCCCGAGCGCTACACCCTCGATAACGGGCTCACCGTCTATCTGGTGCCGATCGCGGGGGCCCCCGTCGTGACGGTGAACGTCTGGTACAATGTCGGGAGCCGTAACGAGCGCCCGGGACGGTCGGGGTTCGCCCATCTGTTCGAGCACATGATGTTCCAGGGGTCGGCCCATGTGGCGAAGGGCGAGCACTTTCAGCTCGTGCAACGGGCCGGCGGCAACGTCAACGGCACGACGAACGAAGACCGCACGAACTACTTCGAGACCCTGCCGGCGAATCGGCTGAATCTCGGGCTGTGGCTCGAGGCGGATCGCATGCGATCGCTCGCGATCACCGACGAGAACTTCGAGAACCAGCGGCAAACGGTGAAGGAAGAACGACGGCTGCGGGTGGACAACCAGCCGTATGCCGGGGCGTTCGTCGAGGGTTTGACGCGGGCCTACGATTCGACCGCCTGCTATCCATACTCCCATTCGGTGATTGGCTCGATGGCCGATCTGGACGCCGCGCGAACCCCGGATGTCCGGGCGTTTTTCGATCTCTACTACGCGCCGAACAACGCCACCGTGACGGTCGTCGGCGATTTTGAGCCGGCGGAGGCGAAGCGGCTGATCGCCCAGTACTTCGGCGATCTTGCGCGCGGCGCTGCGCCGCCCCCCGTCGAATGCACGGGCCGGTACGAGGGGGAACCGGAGCGCCTCGTCTGGGAAGACCGGCTGGCCAACCTCCCCGCCGCCCTGGTCGCCTACCGCATCCCCCCGCACCGGGACGCCGACACGCGGCCGCTCACCCTGTTGGCGACCATCCTCGGGTCCGGTGAGAGTTCCCGGCTGAACCGCGCGCTGGTGCGCGAGCAGCAGGTGGCCGCACAGGCGGTGGCGTTCCTCGATTCGCGTCGGGGACCTGGGCTGGTGATCGCGCTCGCGATCGCGAACCAGGGGCAGACGGCCGACACCCTGGCCGCCGCGCTCCACGGGGAGCTTGCGCGGATCGCCCGGGAGGGCGTCACGGCCGAAGAGCTCGAAAAGGCGCGGAATGCCTACCGCGCCGAGCGCGTGTTCGAGCGGCAGACCTCGATGGGCATCGCGGAAGCGATCCAGCACTACGCGCACTATCACGACGCGGTCGCTGAAATCAACTCGGATCTCGCGCGGTATTTGTCGGTGACCGCCGCCGACCTTCAGCGGGTGGCCCAACGGTACCTCGTGCCGGAGAACAGTCTCACCGTGCTGGTCGTCCCGAGCCAGCGGGGGGTGCAGCCATGACGCGCCGGGTTGAGCATCTGACTTGGGTGGCCGTCCTGTTGCTGGCGTCGGGCGCCGGGGCGCCCCTCGCGGCGCAGTTCCCGCCCGAGCCGCCGCCGCCGATGGCGCTGAGCCCGCTGCGGTTTCCACCGTTTCGCGAGGCGCGACTGCGCAACGGGCTCGAGCTGATTCTGGTGGAGAACCGCCGCCTGCCCGTCGTGAGCATCACGCTGTCGATCCCCACCGGCGGCGTGAACGTCGCGCCGACCCAGCGGGGGCTCGAAGACCTGGTCGCCGAGCTGCTCACCAAGGGCACGACCAGCCGGTCCGCCGACGAGATCGCGGCGGCCATCGAGGGGGCCGGCGGATCGCTCACGGCGTCGGCCGGCCAGGACTTCTTCACGATGACGTCCACGGTGCTGGCGGACCGGGCGGATCTGGCGTTTGCCCTGATGGGGGACGTGCTGCGCAACGCGACGTTCCCCGCCGACGAGCTGGAGCTTGCCCGCCGTCGTTTTCTGTCGGCGCTGCAGGTGGAGAAATCCCAGCCGGAGGCGATCGCCGACCGGTACTTTGCGCGCGCGGTCTATGGGGACCACCCCTACGGCGGGCGTGCCTCGGAAGGGCCGGTGCGGGCCATCACCCGCGACGACGTGCAACGCTGGGCGCGGGAACAGCTCCGGCCCGAGGGCGCCCTGCTCGTGATCGCCGGTGATCTCGCGTTCGATCAGGCCCGCAGGCTTGCCGACCGGCACTTGGCTGCGTGGCGGGGCCGGGTGCCCGAACGGTCGTACGGCACGCCCCCCCTGCCCCGTCCCACCGAGATCCTGCTCATCCATCGGCCCGGCTCGGAGCAGTCGAACATCGTGGTGGGCAACCTGGGCCTGCGCCCCGGGGGCCCCGAATACTATCCGGCTACGGTCGCCAACCGGGTGTTGGGGGGCGGGGCCGATGCCCGGCTGTTCCTGATCCTGCGGGAACAGAAGGGCTGGACCTATGGCGCCTACTCCAGCCTCAACCGGCCGTTCGATGTGGGGACCTTCGAGGCGACGGCGGAGGTTCGCACGGCGGTGACGGACAGCGCGCTCACGGAGCTGCTGGCCCAGTTGCGACGGATTCGCACGGAGCCCATCCCCGACAGCGAGTTGACGGCCGCCAAGGGATTCCTGACGGGGGTCTTTCCGCTCACCATCGAGACGCCGCAGCAGGTCGCCGGGCAAGTGGCGACGCAGAAGCGCTTGCGGCTCGGCGACGACTACCTGCAGCGTTATCGCGAGCGGATCCAGGCCGTGACGGCCGGTCAGGCACAACGCGCGATCCGGTCGGTCATCCGGCCGGATTCGGCGGTGATCGTCGTCGTGGGGGACGGGCAACGGATCTACGATCGGTTGGCCGCCATTGCGCCGGTCCGCGTGATCGACGTCGAGGGCGATCCGTTCGACCCGGCGGCGCTCGCGGCGCCGGTGGGACGCCTGCCTCTGGAGTCCACCCGCCTGCTCGCGCGGCGCGACTCGTTCCAGGTTGTCATCCAGGGGTCACCCATGGGGGGTCAGGTGACGGAGCTACGCCGCGAGGGCGGCACGCTGACGTACCGCGAGCAGACGAACATCCCGATCATCGGCCTGAGGCA
>JAOTWJ010000121.1 GCA_029862925.1 Gemmatimonadota bacterium | reverse complement strand
TGCTCGACCGGTTGCACCACCTCGCGCTGCCCGCCCTCACCTTGGGGCTCGTGGGGGCGGGCTACACCGCGCGGCACCAGCGGTCGGCACTGCTGGAAGTCGTGGGACAGGAATTCGTGCGCACCGCCCGCGCCAAGGGCCTGCGCGAGCGTGCGGTCGTGCTGCGCCACGCGCTGCGCAACGCGCTGCTCCCGACGATCACGCTGGCGGGCCTGGCGTTCCCGGCGCTGCTCTCGGGGTCGGTGCTGGTCGAGGCCGTGTTCGCGTGGCCGGGCATGGGACGCCTGGCGGCAGACGCCATCGGCCGGCGCGACTTCCCGCTCGTCACGGCGGCCGCCATCCTCGCGGCCGTGCTCGTCGTGCTCGGCAACCTGGCGGCCGATCTCGCCGCCCGGCTGGCGGATCCCCGTTTGCGGCAGGACGGGTGATGCGCATTCGCCTGGGACTGGCCCTCGTGCTCGCGCTCGTCGCCCTGGCGCTCTTCGCCCCTCTGCTGGCGCCCTATCCGCCGGCGGCCCAGCTCGATCTGGAGACGCTGCGCAACGTGCCGCCGTCCGTCGCGCACCCCTTCGGCACGGATCCCTACAGCCGCGACCTGCTCAGTCGGGTGCTGCACGGCGCACGTCTGTCGCTCACCATCGCGCTGCTGGCGGTCGCGCTGGCGGTGACCGTCGGCACGGCGATCGGTCTGGCGAGCGGCTGGGCCGGCGGGCTTGCCGACACGGTATTGATGCGGCTGGTGGACGCCGGGCTCGCGGTCCCGAAGATCTTCATCGTGCTCGTGGTGCTGGCGCTGTGGGAGAAAGTCACGGTCGTGGCCCTCATCGCCATTCTGGGCGGCACCGGGTGGTTCGGCGTCAGCCGGATCGTCCGGGCCGAAGTGCGGGCGGCCCGGGACCGTGAATACGTGGCCGCGGCGCGGGCCCTCGGGGCGTCGGCCCGCCGCGTGGTACTGCGGCATGTCCTGCCCAACGTCGCAGCCCCCGTGATCGTGATCGCGGCCATGGGGGTCGGGCAGGTGGTGCTGCTCGAGGCCGGACTCGCGTACCTCGGGGTCGGCGTACCGCAGCCCACCCCGTCGTGGGGCAACATCATCGCCGACGGCCAGCATCTGCTCCTCACGGCCCCCTGGGTGGCGACGAGCGCCGGGCTCGCCGTGGTCGTCACGGTACTCGCCTTCTCGCTGCTCGGCGACGGCCTGCGCGAGCACCTCGACCCGCGCACCCGATGACGGCACTCCTCGAGGTGCGGGACCTGCGCGTCACGTTTCGCACGGCCGACGGGCCCGCGCGGGCGGTCGACGGCGTGTCGTTCGCGCTCGCGGCCGGCGAGACGCTCGCCCTCGTCGGGGAGTCGGGCTCGGGCAAGACGGTCACCGCGCTCGCGCTGCTCCGCCTGCTGGCGGAGCCTCCCGCCGACGTCGATCCGGCGAGCCGGGTGCTGTTCGAAGGCCGCGATGTGCTGCAGCTCGACGGCGAGGCGCTGCGCCGCGTACGTGGGGCCGGCATGGCCATGGTCTTCCAGGAGCCGATGACCAGCCTCAACCCGGTGCTGTCGATCGGCCTGCAGATTACCGAAACCGTGCAGGCGCACGAGCGCGTGACCCGGCGCGGGGCGCGCGACCGTGCCGCGGACATGCTGGCGCTGGTGGGGCTCCCCGACCCGCGGG
Organism: Gemmatimonadota bacterium; assembly: GCA_029862925.1. GTDB lineage: Bacteria > Gemmatimonadota > Gemmatimonadetes > Gemmatimonadales > GWC2-71-9 > JAOTWJ01. Next base: position 7,315 of record JAOTWJ010000121.1, on the reverse strand, counting down.
CCGCGCTGGGACGCTACCCGCACGAGTTGTCCGGAGGCATGCGCCAACGGGTGCTGCTCGCCATGGCGCTCGTGTGCCGGCCGCGCGTGCTGATCGCCGACGAGCCCACGACGGCGCTCGACGTCACCGTCCAGGCGCAGATTCTCGAGCTGCTCGCCGAACTCCGCGAGCGACTCGGCATGGCGATGCTCCTCATCACCCACAATCTGGGGATCGCCGCCGGCATCGCCGACCGCATCGCGGTGATGTACGGGGGCCAGCTGGTGGAGACCGCCTCGCGCCAGACCCTGTTCCGGGAGCCGCGGCATCCCTACACGCTCGGACTGTTACGAGCCGCTCCCCGGCTCGACGGGCCCGCCGCACCCACGCCCGCGATTCCCGGGGCCGTGCCGCCCGCCACCGCCTGGCCCACGGGCTGCCGTTTCCGGCCCCGGTGCCCCCACGCGTGGGCTCGCTGTGAGACGGCACCGCCGCTGCTCGAGGCCGCGACAGCGCAGCAGGCCCGCTGCTGGCTCGTCGAGCAGCCGGGAGGCGCACCGGCATGAGCGACCGAACGCCGTGGCTGGTGGTGGAGCGGCTGCGCAAGACGTTCCCGGTGGCCCGCGGGATGTTCGGCCGCCGGGTGCCGCTCTACGCCGTCACGGATGTCTCCCTCGCGGTGGCCCGCGGCGAGACCCTGGGGCTCGTCGGCGAGAGCGGCTCCGGCAAGACGACGCTGGCGCGGTGCCTCGTGCGGCTGGAGACGCCGGACGCGGGTCGCATCGTGTACGACGGCACCGACGTCCTCGCGCTCGGCGGCGCGGCGCTGCGCGCCTTCCGCCGCCGCGTGCAGATCGTCTTCCAGGATCCCTATGGGTCGCTCAACCCGCGGCTCCGCGTGGGGGCCGCCGTGCGCGAGCCACTCGAGATCCACCGGCTCGCGCGCGGCCAGGAGGCACACGACCGGGTGGCCGCGCTGTTCGCCGAGGTGGGGCTCGACCCCGCGTACCGCGATCGCTTCCCCCACGAGCTCTCCGGCGGGCAGCGGCAGCGGGTCGGGATCGCCCGCGCCCTGGCCGTGGGACCCGAGTGCTTGGTACTCGACGAGCCCGTCTCGGCGCTCGACGTGTCCGTTCAGGCGCAGGTGCTCGCGCTGCTGCGGGACCTGCAGCGCCACCGGGGACTCACCTACGTGTTCATCGCCCACGACTTGGCCGTCGTCCGGCAGATGGCCACGCGGGTGGCGGTGATGTACCTGGGGCGCATCGTGGAGGAGGGACCGGCGGACGCGGTCCTCGCCACCCCGCGGCATCCCTACACGGTGGCGTTGCTCTCTGCCGTCCCCGTGCCCGATCCCGCCACCCAGCGCCGCCGCATCGTGCTGCCCGGGGATCCCCCGAGTCCCCTCGCTCCACCGCCCGGCTGCCCGTTCCACCCCCGCTGCCCACACCCGCAGAAGGACGACCGCTGCCGCCAGGAGCTTCCGGCCCTCGACGAAAAAGCGCCCGACCAGCGGGCGCGATGCCACTACGCCTGACGCCGAGACGCCTGGGCGCTGGGACGTCTAATCAAAGAGATCGTTCTGCGGGATGTCGGTTTCGGGCTCGGGCTTGAGCGCGCCCTTGATGCGGCGCGTCCAGAGATCCACGTCGAACCGCGCCTCGGTGCCCAGCATTCGCCGCAGTACGTCGGGCACGTCCCCCAGGCCGTCGAGCAGGTCGCCGAGCAGCTCCCGCGCCTCGCGCATCTGGAGCTGGTCGTCGCTCGCCACCGCCATGTCCCGGAGAATGGCCTGCTCCGATCGTGACGCGACGATCGGGTCTTCCAGCGTGGCGGTGTAGACCTCCGTGCGTCGCCCTGGCCCCCGGTCCTGCTCGATCGGCATCAACCCCACGATCGCATCCGAGCGCCAGTACTTCCCGTATCCGAGATAGACCATGCGGTCCGGTTTGATGTCCATGTTCTGGCGCCCGCCTATCTGCCCATGCGTTTCTTGAGCTCTTCGAGCCGCGCCGCGGCGTCGGCCTCGCGCGCCGCGCGGTCCATCGCCGCCCCGAGCACCTCGTCGTCGTCCACCCCCGGCACGGCACCGGTCGAGGGCACCTCCTGCACGCCGCCGCGCCGCTCGAGCTCCTTGAGCTGCCCCACCATCTCGGCCACGTCCCGCTCGACCAGCGCGAGCTCGGCCTGCTGGGCGGCCACCTTCTGCTCCAGGACGGCCACCCGCTCGGCGTGCCTGGCCGTAAACCGCTCGGCCACTTCGACCGTTTCCCGGTCGCCAATCCGCTCGGCCTGCGCGCCCCGCCGCCGCGCGTCGTCGAGCAACTGCCGCTCCCGCGTCAGTTCCCGCTCCGCCGCCGCCAGGGCGTCCGTGAGCTTGAGCACCGCCGAGCGGCCCTCGACGGCGGCCTGCCGCATCTTCCCCTGCAGATCGCGCCAATCCGGGGGCGGCATGGCCGCATCGAGCGCCGCATTCACCGCGGCGCGCAACCGCTCGAACACCCGCCGATCAGCTCTTCTTCGACGTCTTCGCGAAGAACGGGTGGAACACCTGACGCACGCGGGTCGACGCGCACTTGGGACACGCGATCTTCCGCCGGCCGTGCGACGCAATCGGCTCGACGCGCGTGAACCGCTTCCCGCATTTGTCACACTGATACGAATAGGTCGGCATGATGATCCTCGCTGCCAGTAACCGCCTGGCACCGGAAAGGTTACGCCCCGTGGAAACTCAGGTCAAGCGAGCCGCCGCCCGCCCTATGGCCGCACGTCGTCCCCACGCACAGATTGCACGCATGCGACGATTCCCGTTGATCCTGCTCCTGGTCGCCGCCGCCTGCCGCGGCGACCGCAACCCGGAGAACAGCGCCGTATGCGGGTTTGCCGCGCTCGCCGCCGGGACCATGATCCTCGAGCAGTTCCAGGGCAGGACGACCGTGATGGCCACGATCCCCGCCGACCTCGCGGGGACGGTCCGGACTCGCGTGGTGGGGTACGGGACGGCCCGGGCGCTCGTGGCGCGCAGCGACAGCAGCGTGACCCTCGGGTACGAGGGCGAGGGGTTCCCGGAGCGGCCCGGGTTTGCGGTAGCGCTGGTGGACGACTCGTCGGAGGTGTTCCGCGGCGTCCTGGTCTACGACAGCGACGGGCCGGTGGACTACCCGCAGATCGGCACGATCTCGAGCGCCACCAGCACGATCCCGCTCTACGCGATGCGCATCACGTGGTCACGGGTCAGCAACCCGCGCTGTCCCCTGTTCGCCGCCCCGGACACGGCCGCTCCGTGACGCGGGCCACAGAGCCCGTCCGGTCACGGCAGTAGGCTAGCTGAACGGGGAGTCGGGCGCGGGGTAGCGGACCGCGTCGGCGGCCTGCCGGAGGAGGCGGTCCGGGGAGTGCCCCGGGAACCACCGACGGTCGGACAGCCGGTTGAGCGCCACGCGGATCTCGGCGAACCGGTCCGCGGCATGCCCGAGGACGTCCACCAAGTCGAACGCCGCCGCGTGGGCGTCGTCGGACGCAAGCCGGAAGCCGCGGGCGCCGAGCGCCTCGTAGTAGCCCAGATCGGGACCGCCACGACGCACCCGCCGGGCGGCGATGTGGTCGGGAAAGAGGCCGGCGAGCCAGAGGCTGAAATTCCCGAGGTGGGCGCGGAGCAGGAACCCGCGCCGGCCCGCACCGGCCTCCGCGGCGGCGAGGATGTCGGCGAGATAGCGGAATTCGTCGTCGTCGTGCGGCGCGATGCGCCATGCTCGATCGCGCAGCCCGAACTCGAAGACCAGGGCGCCCACGTAGTCCGCGAGGCGGGCATCGTCGAGGCCGCGCCGCCGCAGCGTGTGGCGCACCGCGACATAGAAGAACAGGGCAGCGGATGGGGCGGCATGGCCCACCGCGCCTTCGAGCAGGGTCGGCAGGTCGGGATCGTCGAGCAGCACGTCCGGACCTTCGGCCGCCGCGCGATCGGCGAGCCGCCGCTGCCGCCTCGGGTGACCGCCCGCGAGCAGTCGGAGCACCAGGGCGTGGTCGGCCGCCGTGAGCCGCTGACGGAGATTAGCGAGGATCATGTCCCAGACTCCTTTGATGCAGCGTACCCCCACGGGCAGCACGCGGTCCGGCGTACTGGGCCTGCTGACAGAATTCGGCCAGGCCCTCGTCGGCGCTGTGACGTTTGACCATGTCGTGGACCGCGTGGCCTCCGCGCTCGACCAGCTCGTGGCACCCGACGGGCTGCTGATCGTGCTGACCGACCGCGAGGGGGGAGCGCCGCGCGTGGTGCGGGCGTTGGGCAGCGCGACGCCACGGGCCGACCACCCGCTCGTCGGGCTCGCCGCCCGCAAGGGACCGCTGCTCCTCGGCGCCAACGTCGCCACGCGTCTGGCCACCTACGGCATCACGCTGCCGGATCCTCCCGGCTCGTGGATCGGCGCGCCACTCGTGGCCGGCAGCCCGCTGGGCGCGATCTCCCTGACGGCTGCCGAACCCGGTCGCTTCACGCGGGATACGCTGGACATCGTCCGCGCCATCGTCACGCAGGCCGCGATCGCCCTGCAGAACGCCCGACTCCTCACCGCGCTTTCCGAGGGAAAGCGCGAGTGGGAGCAGACGGTGGACGCGATCACCCAGGGCATCTGCGTCATCGACAGCACCGGCGGCGTGCGCCGCGCCAACCGCACCTTCTGCGAGTTGGCGGACATCCCGCTGACCGCGGTCGCCGGGAAGCCGTGGCTGTCGCTCGTGCCGCCCGGGTGGGCGGACGCCATCGGCGACTTGGTGCAGGACCCCAATCCCGCTACCACCATCGAGCTGCGCGCCGGGGACCGTCTGTTCCTGGCGTCCGCGCTGGCGCTGACCGACGCCGGCACCGCCGCCACGGTGCTCGTGGTCGAGGATCAGACCGACCGGCGGCGGCTTCAGGACCAGCTGTTCCAGTCGGAGAAGATGTCGGCCATCGGCCAACTGATCGCCGGCGTCGCCCACGATCTCAACAACCCGTTGGCTTCGGTCGTCGGGTTCGCCGATTACCTCGTGGAGACGGCCGGGGCGGCACCGCCCGAGATGCTGGAGCCGTTGCGCGCCATTCAGCAGGAGGCCGAGCGGGCGGCGAACATCGTCAAGAACCTGCTGGGGTTTGCCCGCAAGCAGGAACGGCGCCGTCAGGTGATCTCCGTGGAAGAGTTGGTGTCGTCCACGCTCCTCTTGCTGCGGAACGAGCTGCTCGCCGGCAAGATCGAGGCGCACGTGCAGATCGGATTGGACGTGCCGGACGTCAATGTGGACGCCAACCAGATCCGGCAAGTCCTGATGAATCTGATCACCAACGCGGTGCAGGCCGTGGCGACGCAGGGCGGCGGCCACATCACGGTGCGGGCCATGCCCTGGCTCGACGGTGCCGGAATCACCGTCGCGGACGACGGCCCCGGCGTCCCGCCGGCCCTCGCGGAGCGGATCTTCGAGCCGTTCTTCACGACGAAGCCGGCGGGAAGCGGCACGGGCCTGGGCCTGTCCATCTGCCAGGGAATCCTGAAAGAGCACGGCGGCCGGCTCGCGCTGGTTTCCGCCGATGGGGGCGGGGCCACCTTCCGAGTGGAGTTGCCGGCCGGCAGCGCCCCGCGCGGCCATGAACCGCGGCCCAGCCCCGTCCCGGCGGCGCTCCGCGTGCTCGTGATCGACGACGAACCGCACATCCAGCATTACATGCGCGCCACGCTGGAGGCGTGGGGCCACACAGTGACCGTCGCCCACGACGGCGTGACGGGGTTCGCGAACGCCCTGGCGGAACCGTACGACGTGATCATCACCGATCTCCGCATGCCCGAAGTCGGCGGTCGCGAGATGTTCGAGCGCCTGACCCTCGAGCATCCCGATCTCGCCCGCCGGGTGGTGTTCAGCACCGGTGACACCGTGCGCGGCGACACGCTGGCGTTCCTGGAATCGCTCGGGCGCCCGTACCTGCGCAAGCCATTCTCGCTGGCCGAGCTCCGGAGCGCGGTCGCGGACGCCGTCCAGCGGGCGGGGCTCCGCGCGCGGGCGTGAGGGCGCTCCGCACCACCCTCGTCGTCCTCAGCGCACTGCTCCTCGGCGCGCACTTCCTGCGGGCCGGCCAGATCGTCCTGGCGGGGGCCAGTGTCCTGGCGCCGCTGCTCCTCGCCGTGCGCCGTCCCTGGGCGCCCGTGGTGCTGCGGGTGCTACTCCTGCTCGCCGCCGCCGAGTGGGGCCGCACCGCCGTGGTCCTGATCCGCCGGCGCGCTGCCGGGGGCGAGTCCTGGACCCGTCTCGCCATCGTGCTCGGCGCCGTCGTCGTGCTCACCGCGGGCGCCGCGCTGGCCGTGCGCGGACGGCCCGCCGACGTCGCCCTGCCCCCACCCGCCTAGCACCGCACGAACGATTGCCCCGCCGGTGGGAGCGGGTTTGATTCCGGGGTGTCCGCACTCCGCCGCCCGGGCGGGGTAGCAGGCGGTGGACCCAGACCCCACGGCGATGATCTACGTCTGCATTGCTGCCAACAACGATGCCGCCACGATCGGGCTGCTGCTCTGGAAGATCCGCCAGGTCTTCCAGTCGTTCCCGCGCGAGTACCAGCTGCTGGTCGCCGACGACGGCTCAACCGACGCCACCGCCGACGTCCTGAGCCGCTACCAGCGCGCGCTGCCGCTGACCGTCCTTCGCCAGGAACGGCCCCGCGGGCCGGCGGCGTGCACCGAGGCGCTCCTGCGCGAGGCGCTGCGCCGCTCGGACCGCCCGCGGCGCGACGTGGCGCTCGTCATCCCCCCCGACTTCACCGTCTCGCCCGACGGGCTGCCCGAGCTCCTGCGTCGCATCGATTCCGGCGCGGATCTCGTGGTCGGCGAGACGCCCGTTGATGCGCTTCCGCTCGGGGCGCGGCTCGTGCGCCGCCTGACCCCGTGGCTGCTCCGGCCGGCGGCACGGGTCCCGGGGGTGCGCGACGTGCTCTCCGGCTGCGTGGCCATCCGCCTCGTGACCGTGCGCGGCGTGCTGCAGGAGAGCGCGACGCCGTTCAGCACCCTGCACCCGCTCGCGTGGCGCGCGGAACTCGTCGCGTGGGCGGCAGGCGGGGCGCGGCAGGTCGCCACGGCTCCGGTGACGTGGGCACCCGGCGCGGTCCCCTTCGCGCGCGAGCGCACCGTCCCCCTCGCCCTCGCCCTCACGCGCGCCGGCCGCCGCTTGCCCGCGCCGCGCGTCGCCCCGGCCGCGCCCGTCCGCACCGAGCGCGCGCCGCCGGCCCAGCGGTCCGCGTCATGAGACGTTCGCTCGCCGCCGCCGCGCTCGTGGCGCTCGCGGCGCCGGCCGCCGGTCAGGCCCCGGCTCCTTCGGCGCC
>JAOTWJ010000290.1 GCA_029862925.1 Gemmatimonadota bacterium | reverse complement strand
TGCTCGAAGGGCTCGATGTGGACGTCGCTCGCGCCCCGCTTCACCGCGTCGGTCAGGATTCCGTTGATCAGCTTCACCACCGGGGCGTCGTCCGACAGTTGGACGGGGCCTGCCTCCTCCTCCTCCTCCTCGATGACCTCGAGCTCCTCGTCCTCCATGTTCTTGAGCAGCGTCTGCAGCTGCGCGTCCGTCTGCTCGTAATAGCGCTCGATGGCGTTCTTGAGCGTGTACTCGCCCGCGATCACCGGGAAGATGTCGTACCGCGTGATGAACTTGAGATCGTCCACCACCCCGAGGTTGGTCGGGTCGGCGAGCGCGACCGTGAGCATGCGCCCTTCGCGCTTGAGCGGGAGCACGATGTGGCGCACCGCCACGTCGGCGGGCACGAGCTTGATGATCTTGGGATCGACCTCGAAGCGCGACAGGTCGACGGCCGGCATACGGTACTGGCGGGCGAGCGCCTTGGTGATCTCGGTCTCCTGCACGAACCCGAGCTTCACGAGACAGTACCCGATGCGCATCCCCGAGTTGCGCTGCTCGAGGAGCGCCTGGTCGAGCTGGTCACGAGTGATGAGCCCCTCACGCAGGAGGAGGTCACCAATCCGTACCGTGCTCGCTGCCGCCGTGGCCATAGCCGCCTGTCGTGGAAGAACTGGAGCGCGACCCCCGCCGCGATCGGGCTCAATCGGGTAAAGTACGAGTGCCCTAGGTCGTGTCAAGGTACGGAGATACGACCTTCGAGGCGGCGGAGCACCGTTGGCCCGATGCCGGGCACTCGCAGCAGATCGTCCGCGCGACGGTACGGCCCGCGCCGCGCCCGGTCCTCCAGAATCGCCGCCGCCAGCCGGGGCCCGATGCCCGGCAACGTGGCCAACTCCGCCGCGCTCGCGACGTTGACCCGGACGCGGCCGACGTCGGCAGCCGCCCGGTGCCACGCCGCCCGTGGATTCCCGGAGAACGCGGCGTGCGGCCGGAGTCCCTCCAGCGTGGCGGGGCCGATCCCGGCCACTCGCTCCAGCGCCGCGAGGGACCCGAACGGACCGCGCGCCGCCCGATCCGACACGATACGCGCCGCCAGCGCCGGACCAATGCGGGGGAGCCGGGCCAGCTCCTCGGCGGGCGCGCGGTCGACGTCCACCCGCTCGCCGGGCGCCAGCGGGCGCGCCACGCGCGCCGCCCGCGCCGCCACCGACTCCGCCGGTGTGCGCGGGACGGCCACGGGACGGTACGCCACAGCACCCGGCGGGGCCGTGCGGTCGGTCACCAAACGGACGCCCAGCCCCACCCCCGCGAGAGCGAGGAGCAGCAGCGCCGCCCGGCGATCGTCGAGGGAGGCCATGGCACCAGGATGGCTGGTGACCGGTCGGTCGCCGTACCCGAAAACGCGCGGGGGCGGGGTGGAGTCGCGCGGCGTGTAGAGCGGGTGAGCAGGTGAGCGGTGGGCAGAGCGTCACCCACCGCCCGAACCGTCCATCCGCCCACCCGCCGGTGCTACCTCACCAGCGCCACCGCCACGTCTCCGACGATTTTCAGGCTGCGCGCGCTGACTTTGTCCGGCGTGTCCGCCGGCGTATGCCAGTAGGCGTTCTCGGGACCGTAGTCGAAATCGATCACGTTGATCGCGCGCACGCCCGCTTCGATCAGGGGCACGTGGTCGTCGGTCACGGTATGGCGCAGCGCGGGGCGGAACGCGTCCCCGTAGCCCAGCGCGCCGGCCAGGCCCCAGACCCGATGCACCACCTCCGGGGCCGCGATCATCGAATTCCCCTCCTGGAAGATCCGCAGCTCGGCATCGCCGACCATGTCGAACAGGACCGCGTAGAGCGGGTGGCCGTCGCGGGGCAACTGCCGGGCGTAATGCCGCGACCCGAGCAGGACATCGGGCCCGCTGAAGTCGCCGTAGTCCTCGCCGTCCACGAACAGCAGGTCCACCCCCACCGACGGCGGATGCTGCGCCAGCACGTCCGCGACGCCGAGCAGCACGGCCGTCCCGGAGGCCCCATCGTTCGC
>JAOTWJ010000289.1 GCA_029862925.1 Gemmatimonadota bacterium | reverse complement strand
GTCGGGGGCGACCGCGGCGGCGACGCCGCGGGAGCTGGTGGCCGCGTGCGACGCGGTAATCACCTGTCTGCCGACCACCCGCGAGGTGCGCGAGGTGCTCGAGGCGGCCGACGGCGCCTGGCGGGCGGGCCAGCTGCTGGTGGACGCGACGTCCGGCGATCCGGCGGGCTCGCGCCGCAACGCGGCCTGGCTCGGGGAGCGGGGCGTGGGGTTCGTGGATGCCCCGGTGAGCGGTGGCACATCCGGGGCCGAGCAGGGCACCCTCACGGTGATGCTGGGCGGCGACGAGCGGTGGATCCCGTGGGCGCGCACCCTGGTGGCGCCGTACGCGCGGAAGGTGGAGCACGTCGGTCCGGTGGGGGCGGGCCACGCGCTCAAGGCGGTGAACAACGCGCTGCTGGCCCTGAACGTGGTGGCGGCCGGCGAGGGCCTCGCCGCGCTCGTCAAGCTCGGCGTGCCGGGACGCCGCGCGGTGGACGTCATCAACGCGTCGAGCGGGCGTTCCAACGTGACCGAGCACCTGATACCCGAGCGCGTGCTGACCGGCGCATGGCCCCGCACGTTTTCCCTCGCGCTGCTGGACAAGGACGTGGGGGTGGCCCTGGAAGTGCTGCGGGACACCGGGATCGACTCCGACACGTTTGCGGCGGTCAAACGGGCGCTGGAACACGCCCGCGCGCTCCTCGACGCGGGGGCGGACCACGTGGAGGTGATCCGCGGCATCGAGGAGCGCGCGGGGGTGACGATCCGCTAGCGGCGGCTCCTAGAACTGCACCTGGGGCACCTGCTCGGCGCCCGCGGCCGCCTCGAAATACTCGCGCGCCCCGGCGCCGATCACCTTGGCCGTCAGCACCTGCGGGAACGCGCGGATGTACGCGTTGTACTGCCGCACGGCGTTGTTGTAGTCCTGCCGCGCCACCGAGATGCGGTTCTCGGTGCCCTCCAGCTGGTCCTGCAGCATCCGGAAGTTCTCGTTCGACTTGATCTCCGGGTTGTCCTCGGCGATCGCGAGCAGACGGCCCAGCACCCCGGTGAGCGCGTCGTTGGCCTGCGCCATCTGGGCGAGGTTGCCGCTCTGCACGGCACCGCTCAGCGCCGCGCGGGCGCTGGTGACGGCCTCGAACACTGCGAGCTCCTGCTTGGCGAAGCCTTTCACCACCTCGACCAGGTTGGGGACGAGATCCGCCCGCCGCTGCAGCTGGACCTCGATCTGACTCTTGAAGGCGTTGACCTGCTCGTCGAGCGTCTGAATGCGATTGTAGCCGCATCCGCTCAGGGCAACGAGGGTCAGCAGCACCACGGCGCGTTTCATCACTGGCACTCCTCTAGGCTGAAGCACGGTCCACGTAATCTACGAAGGTCGACAGGGCGTCGAGATAGCGGGCGGCCGCCGGGTCGTGCGAGGCGAGGTCGGGGCGCGGCTCGCCCGCCATCTTGGCTAGGGGCCAGTCGAACGCCCCGGCGTCAAACCCGCCGATCTCGGCGGCGGTGGCGACCAGGGCGCGCCGGTCCTCCGGTGGGGTCCGGCCGGCGGCGCGCACGGCCGCACGGAACAGGTGCAGAAAGGTCCGCGCGGAAGCCGCGACGAGCGCGGTCAGGGCTTTCCCGTCCCCCACGGCGGCCGCGTACTGCGCGTTGAGCTGGACCAGCTTGCCGCGGGTCTCGCGCTCGAGTTCGCGCCGCAGGTCGTCCGCGTGGGTCGTGATGCCGACCACCGGGTCGGTCCCGCGCAGCACCCGGTGCGCTTCCCGGACGTCCTCGATCTCGATGGGGAACACGTCCGCGGACGCGCGCCAGCCCGCCTCGGAGAAGATGAGCGGCGGCCGCTCGCCGGCCTTGGCCCACGCCCGGACGACGTCGCCCAGGGGGCGGAGCCCCGCGGCGGACGCGTCAGTGAGCACCAGGAGCAGGTTGACGTCCGAGTCCTCGGTCGCCGTGCCGCGCGCCGCCGACCCGTACAGCACGAGGGAGACGAGATTGTCGCCGGCCGCCTTTTCGACGTCCGCCGCAAACCGCTTG
>JAOTWJ010000120.1 GCA_029862925.1 Gemmatimonadota bacterium | reverse complement strand
GCTTGACGGTAGCGACGGCGCGACCCTATATTCGCCCTGAGCGTGGAAGCGGGGACCACATTATTGAGCCAACAGGCTCGAATGCGGGCCCGCTTGCGGTGATCGATGTCACGCCCCTCGGGGGAAGGCAGACGTCATTGCGAGGGCTCGGGACGTACTTGGTTCGGGCTTCAATAATCCTCTCCGCTCCCCGCTTGGCCGCCGGACGGGCATGGGCCCGGCCGGCGGTCAGTCTTTCCGGTCGGGCGCGAAGATAGCCCGCCTGTCCCCCGCCCCGACAACCGGTGCCTTGTGCTCCCCCCGGCCCGGCCCTAGGCTTTTTCAGGATTCCCGGAGGCTTTCGTGACTACGACTCCCTCGCGCGCGCGCCGTCGCGCCGAAGAAATCGCCGCGACCCACGATGAATGCGCCCAGCTCGCGGAGCTGCGCGCCGATACGGTCGCGCAGTACACCGCCCTCGTGCGCGAGCAGTTGCGGCTGCTCGGCGAAGACCCCGACCGCGAGGGCCTGCAGAAGACGCCCGAGCGAGTTGCCGAGGCCATGCGCTGGCTCACCCGCGGGTACGAGACCTGCGTCGCCGACGTCGTGAACGGGGCCGTGTTCGAGGAGGCGCACGAAAGCATGATCCTCGTGCGCGACATCGAAATCTACTCGATGTGCGAGCATCACATGCTGCCGTTCTTCGGCAAGGCGCACGTCGCCTACATTCCCGACGGCAAGATCATCGGTCTGTCGAAGGTCGCTCGCATCGTGGACGTCTTTGCCCGCCGCCTCCAGGTGCAGGAGCGGATGACCGACCAGATTGCCGACGCGGTGATGCACGCCCTCGAGCCCCATGGGGTGGGGGTCGTGATCGAAGCGTGGCACCTGTGCATGATGATGCGGGGCGTGGAAAAGCAGAACTCCAAGACGGTGACGTCTGCCGTGCGCGGCCTGTTCCGCGAGGATCAGCGAACCCGCGAGGAGTTCCTCATGCTCGTCCACGGCGGCCATCGCGGCTTCGAATGAGCGCGCTGGCGGGCAAGGTCGCGCTCGTGACCGGCGCGAGCCGCGGGATCGGGGCGGCGGTCGCCGACGCGCTCGAAGCCGCCGGAGCGCTCGCGGTGCGGATCTCCCGGACGGCCGCGGGGGACACCCCGCTGGCCGCGATCCGCCGGAGCGGCGGTGCCGATCGCCGGATCGAGCTCCGCTGCGACGTGTCGCTGGAGCACGAGGTTCATCGCGTGGCCGAGACGATGCTCGGCACCGTGGGCGCCCCCGACCTGCTCGTGCACAGCGCGGGCGCGTTCCTGCTCAAACCGCTCGAGTCCACCAGCGCCGAGGAGTTCCGTCGGCAGCTCGACGTGAACCTCACCGGCGCGTTTCTGGTGCTGCGGGCCTTCGTCCCGGCCATGGCGAAGCGGGGGGGGCACGTCATCACCATCGGAAGCATCGCCGACCACGTCGCGTTTCCCGGGAACGCGGCGTACGGGGCGAGCAAGCACGGACTGCGAGGCCTGCACGAGGTCCTCCGGGCGGAGTACGAGGGATCGGGCCTGCGCTTCACCCTGCTGTCGCCCGGCGCCACCGACACGTCGCTCTGGGATCCAATCGACCCGGATCGGCGCGACGACCTGCCCGATCGCGCGGGTATGCTGCAGGCGAGCGACGTCGCCGAGGCCGTGCTGTTCGCGGCGACGCGCTCGCGGCGTGCGCACGTCGAACTCCTCCGCCTGATGCCACGATGACGCGCGCCCGCTCGGCACGCGCCGGTCCGAGCACCGTCGCCCTGCTGTTCCTGACCCTGGCGCCGGGGCTCCGGGCGCAGGATCTCCCGCCGCTCCCGGAAGCGAGCTTCGGCACCCACGTGCTCGCCCTCGCGCGCGCGCCGGACGGCACCCTCTGGGCGGGCACGTATGGCGCGGGGATCGCCGTGCTGCGGCCCGGAGCCGTGGCGTGGACCTTCGTGCGCCCGGACACGACCGCGACGTCCATCTCCTGGGGGTTCGTCCACGCCTTCGCCTTCGCCCCCGACGGGGCCGTGTGGTACGGCACGTTGGGCAACGGCTGGGGCCGGTCCACCGACGGTGGACGCACGTGGCGGAACTGGACGTTCTCGGCCCTCGGTCCGGAGTACCAGTACGTGGCGCCCAACGGCCTCGCGGTCCGCGGCGATACCGTGTACGTCGCGACCGCGGATGGGGTCAAGGTCTCGTGGGACGCCGGTGAAACGTGGCGCGTCGTGACGGACACGATGGGTGTCCGGTCCGCGCGTGACTCCGTGCTCGGAGTCGTGCGGAACCAGTACGTGTTGGCCCTCGCGGCCGCGCCGGACGGCACGTTGTGGCTGGCGCACCTGCACGGGTTGGAGCGATCGCGGGACGGCGGCCGCACGTGGCGGTATTGGCCGACCGCGTCGGTGCGCGTCCGGGCGCTGCTCCCGCTCACCGGCGACTCGATTCTGGCCGGCAGCGAGGCAGGGCTGCTGAGCATCCGTGCGGACGGAGAGGTGCTGCGCACGGCCGCCGTGCCGCTCGGGCCGGTGCCGGCCGCGGTGCAGCAACTGGTCCGCGCGCCGGATGGACGGGTCGTCGCTTCGACGGATCGCGGCGCGTTCCTCGTGGGAGCCGGTGTCCTCCCGCTCACGACCGCGCGGGATGCCCGCGAGCAATTCACGACGAGTGCGCTGGCGCTCGCCGGCACGCGCTGGCTGCTCGGCACCCCGGTGGGCCTGCGGCTGAGCGGCGACACGCTGGAGCGGGTTCCGCCGGACGGCGGGCTGCCCGTCGTGACGCCCACCGAGCCACGCCACTCGTGGTTCGGGCGGCCGATCGCCCTGCAGGACCAGCCGTATGTCGACCAGACATACCGCTACGGCTCGACCATGGGGGGCAATTTCCAGCAGCATCAGGGCATTGAGTTCAACGGCGGCGAGGGGATGCCGGTGCGGGCCATCGGGGACGGCGTCGTCGCGTTCGCCGGCGCCGCCGAAGCCGGCGCGCGCACCGTGGCCATCCGGCACGACCGCACGCTCGAGACGGGCGACACGACGTACTTCCTTTACTCCGTGTACTACCACAACACGGAACTGCGTACCGAGGTCGGCGTGCGGGTCCGGCAAGGCACCGTCATCGCCCGCGTCGGCAACACGGGTCGGGCGACCAACGACCACCTGCACCTCGAGGTCCACGCCGTGCCCGTGGATTCGGTGGGACTGGTGATCGATCCGGCGCAACGATACCCGCCCTACAGCACGAATCCGGAGTTGTGGATCGCCCCGTTGTCCGGGACGGGCATCGTCGCCGGCCGCGTGACGGACCGCGTGGGTGCGCCCGTCCCCCAGGTCCGGATCTACGGGCTGGTGAAGCCCTCGCCGCAGGAGACACCCCTGTCGTTCGTCGAGACCTACGGCGACCGGACGCGAGGCACACCGGCGTACCACGAGCAGTTCGCGATCGGCGATGTGCCGGCCGGCGAATACGCGCTGGGCGTGGAGATCGACGGCCGGCCGGTGGTGCGACGCGTGCGGGTCTCGCCGGGCAAGGTGACGTGGGTGGAGTTCCGATGAGGCAACGATGTTCATCGAGCTCGCCGAGCATCTGAGATGTCCCGTCGCGCATGAGGATGCCTACCTCGTGCTCGCGACCGGGGCCATGGCCGGACGGTCGATCCGCATCGGGACGATCGGCTGCCCGGTGTGTCAGGCGGAGTACGTGATTCTGGATGGCGTGGCGCGGTTCGGTCCGCCGCCCGCGCCCGCCGGGCCGACGCGCGCGCCGCCCGCCCCGGCGACGGTGCAGGCGCTGCTGGCCCTCGAGAGTCCCGGCGGGTACGTGGTGCTCGTGGGCTCGGCGGCCGCCCTCACCGAGGCGCTGAGCGGGCTGATGCCGGGGGTGCACTTCGTGCTCGTGAATCCCGTTCCCGCGCCGCTGCCGGCCCCGGGATGGAGTGTGCTCGAGTGCGCGCAGGGGATCCCGCTCGCCACGATGGCGCGCGGGATCGTGGTGGGTGGGGAATACGGGGAAACGGGGTGGCTGACCGACGCGGCGCGCGTCGTCCTGCGGGGTCAGCGTGCGGTCGTGCTCAGCGAGACGCCGCAGCCGCCACCCGCGCTGGAGCGGATGGTGGCCGGCGAGGGGATGTGGGTTGGCACCAAGCGCTGAGCGTCAGTCCTCGGTATAGGCCCGCGCGATCGCCGCGGCGTACTTCTTCTCCACAACCCGGCGCTTCACCTTCATCGTCGGCGTGAGCTCGCCGCTTTCGATCGTGAAGTCGTCCTTCAGCAGGATGAACTTCTTCGGCGTCTCGTAGCTGGCCAGATCCCGCAGATTGCCCATCACTTCCCGCTCGACCTTGGCCACGACGTCCGGGTGCTCGAGGAGCGTCGCGTAGTCTTCCGTCGGCAGGTTGCGCTCCTTCGCCCAGCCCGCGAGCGCGTCCGGATTCGGCACGATCAGCATGAGCGGGAACTTCTGCTTGTCGCCGATCATCACGCCGTTCAGGATGAACTTGTTGGTCTTGATCAAGTTCTCGATCGGCTGCGGCGCGATGTTCTTTCCGCCGGCCGTGACGATGATGTCCTTCTTGCGGTCGGTGATGCGCAGGTAGCCGTCGGGGTCCAGCTCGCCGATGTCCCCGGTGTGCAGCCAGCCGTCGGCATCGACCGCTTCGCGCGTGGCCTCCGGCTTGTTGTAGTAGCCCTTCATGATGTTCGGGCCGCGGGCCAGGACCTCGCCATCCTCCGCGATCCGGACTTCCACGCCCGGGATGGGCTTACCGACGGCGCCGAGTCGCGGGGCGCCGACGGGGTTCACCGTGATGACGGGTGAGCTTTCGGTGAGGCCGTAGCCCTCCAGGATGGGGAGACCGGCCGCGAAGAAGAACTTCGCGATGTCGGCGGAGAGCGGAGCGCCGCCGGACACGAAGAACCGGATCCGGCCGCCGGTCCGGGCCCGCAGCTTGGAGAACACGAGCCGGTCGGCGATCGCACGGCGCAGCGCGAGGCCGGTCGGGATCGGACGTTTGGCGAGCGTCAACTCGGCCCACGTCTCGCCGGCCTCCTTGGCCCAGAAGAAGATCTTCCGCTTGAGCCCGGAGCCCTGCAGAGCGTTCTCCAGCACGCGCGCGTAGATCTTCTCGTACAGCCGGGGCACGGCCAGCATGACGGTCGGGCGCACCTCACCCATGTTCGCGGCCACCAGGTCGATGCTCTCCGCGTAGTTGATCGTGACGCCGCCGTGGAACAGCGTGTAGTGGCCCGCCATGCGCTCGAAGCTGTGGGAAAGCGGCAGGAGCGAGAGCGCCGAGTCCTCCGGCGTGACGGGCAGCAGCTGAATGGCCGACAGGACGTTGGTCGTGAAGTTGCCGTGCGTGAGCATCACGCCCTTGGGGTCGCCCGTCGTCCCCGACGTGTAGATCAACGTGGCCAGGTCGTCGGGCTTCACCGTCCGCGCGTCCCGGTCGTAGTGCGCGTACTTGCCTTCCGCCGCCGCGCCGAGCTGTTGGAGGGCCTGCAGCGTCATGACACCGGGTCCGTCCGCCGCGCCCTCGGAGAGGATGACGTGCTTGAGCGCGGGGCACTCGGCGCGGGTCGCCGCCACCTTCGCGTATTGGGTCGCGTCCGAGACGAAGATCCCCACCGCGCCGGAATCCCGCAGGACGTACGCCACCTGCTTCGCGGGCAGGGTGGGGTACACCGGCACGTCGGCACACCGGGCCGTGAGACAGGCGAAATCGGCGATCGCCCACTCCGGACAGTTCGGCGACAGAATGGCCACACGGTCGCCCGGCTGGACACCGAGCTCCCGCAGGCCCAGCGCGGTCTGCTTCACGCGGCGCGCGAGTTCCTGGTGCGTGATATCGTGCCACGTGCCGCCGGCCTTGTACCGGACAGCCGCCTGCTTCGAGCTGAACCGGTCAACGGCGTTGAAGAACAGCTCGGTCAACGTCTGCGGCGATTGCACGGCTACCTCCTTGGCGGACGTCCGCCTAGATCTGCTCGAAAAAGACAACGAACCGCACCGGCGAGCCCGGCACCGTGTCGCCCCGGGCGGTGAGCGCCACCGCCTCGATGATCGCGCTATCGGGCTGGACTGGGCCGACCCGTCGAGCGGTCAGGCTCGCCAGCCCCGAGACGGACGTGAGCACTTCCGCCACGAGGGAGTCGGCGCCCGGCTGACTGCCGGCCCGCGCAATCGCCAGCCCGGCCGCCGTGCCGGATCCCGCCGCGGGCTCCACGACCCGGAACACGATCCGTTTGTTCGCCAGGGCCCGCTGTTCCCCCGGCGTCGTCGTGAGATCGTAGACGCCGGCCGTGATCGCCGGCGATTCCGTCACCCCCGCTGGGGTGGAGACCGACGGCGGATCGAGGGCTACCAGCGTGTCGGGGGCGGCGACCACGGTGACCTGAATCGGCGGGTTGGTGCGCAACCCGTCGGCCTCCCCTTGCACGCGCCACGGCCCACCGGGCGTCGTTCCCGTCACCAAGCCGGTGAGCGAGTCGAGGGTCAGGCCCACCGCGGCGGGGTCGACCTCGAGGACACGCCAGATCACCGGGACGTCGGCGATCGGCACTCCGTCGATCCCCAGGGCCACCGCGGTGAGGCGGACGGTGTCCCCCTCCTCCACCAGCGGGGCACTGGGTCCGGTGTACCGAATCGCGACGACGGCACTGAAGTCGCCCGTGATCGCCGTACACCCCAGGACGATCACGAGGAGCGGCATGAGTCGGCTCAGGACGAGCCCCCGGCGTCGAGGTCGGCGAGCGCCTGCTCGGCGTGTTCGATCCACTTGGCCGCGTCCGGCCCGCGCGGCGGGTGCCCCAGGAATGCCTTCAGGTGTTGCGCGGCGCTCTCGCGGTCGCCCCGCCGGGCCAGCAGGAACGCCAGTCCATAGTGCGCGCCCGGCGACGTGCCGTCCACTTCGAGTGCCCGCCGATACACGCGAATCGCCTCTTCCAGGCGATTGGTCTTGGTGTACGCGATCGCCATGTTCTGGAGCACGCGCAAGTCGTTGGGATGATCCCGCAACGCCAGACGGTACGAGGTCAGCGCGGCATCGTAGTCGCCCTGCCGCTCCAGCGCGAGCGCCTCATTGAGGTAATCGAGCCGTTGCGGCAGCAGCTCCACATCGCGGCGGCCGAAGAGGCGTTTCCAGAAGCCCATGCTGCGACAAGATACGGTCGCCCCAAGGCCTTGGCAACGCGGCGCTTACAGTCTTGCCCGCCGGCGGACCGGGCCGTACGTTCCCCCCATGATGGCGCGTGCATCCGGGGGCCCGCCGCGGGAAGTCCTCGAAGTCGACTGGACGTTCTTTGGTGAGCTCTGTCGCGCGCTCGCGTTGCGGGTCGCGACCCAGTTCGATCCGGAGATCGTCGTCGGGATCGCCAAGGCCGGTGTGATTCCGGGGGCCGTCGTGGCGTCGATCCTCCAGCGGGACTTCGTGTCGATGAACGTGACCCGCTCGGCGGCCGACGTGCGCCCCACGCTCGTCACGGCGCCCCCGCTCGTGTCCGTCCAAGGCCGCCGGGTCCTGATCGTCGACGAGACGTGCGATTCGGGCGACACGCTCAAGCTGGCGCTCGCGAGCGTGCGGGAGCTGCGGCCCGCCGCCGTGAAGACCGCCGTGTCGTTCAAGACGGGGGCGTACGAGCCGGATTTCCACGCGCTCGCCACCGAGAGCGCCATCATTCTGCCGTGGGACCGGGAAATCGTGTCCGGTGGGGAATTGGTGATGCGGCCTGAATACGCCGCCTGGCGCCGGGCCGCCGGTCAGGCGGTCAATACGTCGCGGTAGTCCCGCCCCGCCGTCACGCCGTCGTACACCGCCTGGAGCGTGTCCGGCGACCCGGCGAGAAACCGGCAGTGCGCATCGTTGCGGCTACGACACTCGATTTCAATCACGGCGACGTGGTGGTCGGCCAGCCGGCCGAGAAAGCCGGCGAGCAGCCCGGCCGTGACGTGGCAGGACGGCGCGACGGCGCCGGCGGTGGCATCCGCTTCGGCCCAGTCGGTCGAATCCACCGCCAACGTGGCCCCGAGGCGCTGCACGGCCACGTGCCCCCAGCCCAGCGACACGAAGAAGTCGTTCAGCATCGTCGCCAAATGCCGCGCGTCGAGCTCGCCCGGATCCATGACGCCGGTCCGCTCTGCGAGCCAGCCGGACCACGCCTCGTACAGCTCATCGCCCGCGGCGTACCCGGCCTCCTGCAGCGCCGGTCCGGCCTGCTCCCCGAAATCGCGCTGCAGCACGACGCGCAGGCGATGGAGCATCCGACTCCCGATGCCGAGCACACTCCCGTCGAACGCCGTCATCGTCCCTTTCCTTCCTCGACCACGACCGCCATGGCGATGTCGACCAGCCGGTCGAGCTCCTCCGCCGTCGCCTGGCCGAGTTGCTCCTCATGTTGCCGTCCGAGGCGCTCGGTGACCGCCGCCATGAGCCGGCGGAAGTACTCGACCAACACCAGGCGCTCCCGTTCGGCCCGCTGTGCCGCCTCGGCCTGTTCGCTCTGGCGGCGCATCACGCGTTCGTACCGATGCACCACCCGCAGGCTCTTGGCGGCGAGCGACGCGACGGCCTGCGTGAAGGCCACGTCGCTCTCGGAAAACGCGGCGCCGTCGCGGAAGGTGCGGAGGAAAATCGCTCCGATGGCCACGCGTCGCCACGTGATCGGCACCACGGTGATGGTCTTGACCTTGCGGCTTTCCAGGGTCGCGCGGATGTGCATCAGCTCCGGGTCGAGCTGCGCGTCGGGGATGAAGACGGTCTCCCCGGAATCGAGCGACCGCTTGAGCTCGGGATACCGGCCCAGATCCACGACGTAGTTGCGGATGCTCGGATCCTCGTACGACGCCACCAGGCGCGCCGTGCGCGACCCCCGCTCCGCGAGGAAGATGGAGCAGCGGTCGAGGCCGAACCGCTCGCCGAGCTTCTGCGTGATGGTCTGGAGGATGTCCACGTAATTGAGCGTCCCGGCCACGTCCTGCAGAATCTCGACCAGCGTGACGAGCTGGCCGCGCTCGCGCTCCAGATCGCGCAACCGCGCCTGAAGGGCCTCGGGTTGGGGGGGGACGCCGGTTGGGGATCGGCCATGG
>JAOTWJ010000119.1 GCA_029862925.1 Gemmatimonadota bacterium | reverse complement strand
CGAGTACAACTACTCCCCGGTGCGCATCTACGATCTCAAGCCGGCGCTGGACGGGAAGACACGCACGATCTCGCAGGAAGTCGGCGTCTGGACCGAGAACTGGCGCGGAATCTCGCACAACAACGAGATGCGCTGGCCCTACGTGTTCGTGTCCGCGTACAAGGACGGCATTCAGATGTTCGACATCCGCGACCCCGAGAATCCCAAGACGGTCGCGTTGTTCGACACGTACACGGGCCCGCCGGACGCCGGCCTCGACATGACGTTCACCAACCCCGACGGCGTGGGGGAGAGCGTGTTCAACGGCGCGTTCGGGGTCGACGTGCGGAACTATGACGGCCTCGTCGTGGCGAGCGACATGATGACCGGCCTCTGGGTGTTCCGGGTGGACGAGTTCAAGGGCTGGAACGGGAAGGACTGGAACATGCCGAGCATCTCGAGCGTCCAGGATTGGGACGCGGGCCCCAAGCCGCGCGTGGTGCCGTGATCCAGCTCGCCGCCCTGCTCTGGGTCGGGGTGGCCGCCACCCCGACCTTCCCGCTCGTCCCGGCGACGCAGTTCCCGGGTGCGTCCGGCGAGGTGGCGCTGCGGCGCGCGTGGTCCCCGTTCGACATCGCACTGACACGCGACGGCGTGCTCGTCTACGACCTGACGGTCACCGTGGCTGGTCTTCCCCGCGCGGAGGTCGGCCAGACGTTCGTCGCCTGGCTCGCGACGCCCAATCTGGACCGGGTGCGCCGCCTTGGCCCGGTGCAGCAGGAGACGCCGCTCACGGGCCGCGTGGACTGGAATCAGTTCCTGGTGGTCGTCACGCTCGAGTCTGGCGAGCCGGGCGACCGCTGGGCCGGCGCGACGGTGCTCATGGGAAGGTCGCCCAGCTCACTGATCCGGCCGCTCTGGGGACACTCGATCTTCCGGCCGACGCCGTTCTAGGGAGGTCGCACCCCGCAGCCGCGCCCGATGCGCGCGTCGAGATGCCAGGGTACGTCGGTGCGCGTATCGGGATCGCCTTCACCGAACTCCTACGCCCGGACCCGCGGCGCAGCGACCGGCGGCAGGGCTGCCTCGATCCCTGCGCGGTTGGGCTCGAGCCACGGCGGCAGAATCAGGCGCTCGCCGAGGTGGCGCGCATCCTCGTCGACGGCAAACCCCGGCCCGTCGGTCGCCAGCTCGAACAGTGCGCCGCCCGGCTCCAGAAAGTAGACCGACCGGAACCAGAAGCGGTCGATGACCGGCGTGGGCCGCAGGCTCGCCGCCTCGGCCTTCGCGCGCACGCCCGCCTGGGTCGCATCGTCGGGCACGCGAAACGCCACATGGTGCACGGTGCCCGTGCCCATGCGCCCGCGCGGCGTGTCCGGTGCCACGCGAAGCTCCAGAATCTTCCCCGACCCCCCACCCTCGACGCCATACCGCTGCCACCCGGCGTCCTCGGCCACGTGTGTGAACCCCAGCACGTCGCGCAGCACCCCCTCCGTGGCCTCACGGGCCGGCTCGGTCAGTCGCACCGCGTGGAGCCCGCGGATCTGCTGCGCCGGCGGCACCGGGCTCTCGTCCCATGGTGTGAACTCGCGCGCGTCGCCGGTCTCAGCCAGGACCAGCCGCAAGCCGTGCGGATCGCTGAACGGCAGGACGCGCTCGCCGAACCGTTCTTCCGGGGCATCCGTGGCCACGCCGACCGCGGCCAGCCGCTCGCTCCAGTACGGCAGCGTCTCAGCGGGGACCGCGAGCGCGACCTCCGTGGTGAGCCCGGTGCCAGGGCGACCCGGGGCGAGGTGGGGCCACGGGAAGAACGTCAGGTCGGTGCCGGGATGCCCGGTGCCGTCGGCAAAGAAGAAGTGATAGGTACCCGGATCGTCCTGGTTGACGCTGCGCTTGACGAGCCGCATCCCCAGGAGGCCGACGTAGAAGTCGAGATTCTCCTGCGGATCGGCGGCGATGGCCGTGACGTGATGGATGCCGTGCACCGTCATGGATGCGTCTCCCTCAATGACCACCTGCGGCGTTCACAGCCGTGCGGTCGCATCGACCGTCAGCCCTGCCAGATCGCGACCGCGGTTGCCACGGCGATCACGAGCCCGAGCGCGATCTTGAGCGCCGCGGCCGCCGCGCGCCCCAGCACCGCACCCCAGCCGGCGCCGACCGCCACCCGAGCGCGGCGCGAGCGCAGGTACTCGAACAGCGCGGCCCCGGCGAAGGAACCGACGATGGCGCCGATCACGCTCCCCACGAGCGGTACCGGCACCCCCACGATCGCGCCGGCGATCCCGCCCACCAGCGCGCCCCACCCGGCCCGCTTCGAGCCGCCGTACCGCTGGGTGAAGCGGAATCCCACCACCGCCTCCAGGATCTCGCCCACGAACGCGAGCCCGAGCGCCAGCACGATCGTCACGAGTCCGACCGCCTGGAAGTCCGTGAGCCACCCGTAGCCGATCACGCCGAGGACCATGAGCCACAAACCGGGCAGGCCGAGGGGCACGAGCGCCAGGCCCGTGACGAAGCAGGCGCCGAGGAGCAGGAGCAGCAGGATGGCGGTCATGCCGGGTGCCGGAAAAACTAACCTGCGACGCTCGGCCCCGGACACCGCGGCTTGCGCTCGCGCCCGGCGGCGCGCATCCTCAAGAATGCACTCGCCCGCGGCCGGTCGCCCCACCACGGTCCTCAAGTTCGTGCTGGCATGCGTGCTGTGTCTCGGCGTGATCGTCGGCGCGGTGCTGCTCGCGCGGCGCGTGCTGGGCTGACCCGCACTTCAGGGAGATCCGATGAAACTCAACATGGGGACCGCCGATCGCACGATCCGGACGCTGCTCGCGGTGGTCATCGGCTGGTTGTACTTTACGGACCGCGTCGCCGGCACGCTCGGGCTGGTGCTGCTCGTCGTCGCCGTCGTCTTTCTGCTCACGAGCTTCGTCGGGGTCTGCCCGGGATACCTGCCGTTCAAGATCTCGACCCGGAAGGGCGGCCCCGCCTAGCAGGGGCCCCGCCGGTCACCGCCTTCCCGGTGCGACGCACGGGGAGCACCTTCGACCACCCCCGGATGGAGTGACGCATGGCCCCGATCGAATTCACCGTGAACGGCAGGCGACAGTCGGTGGACGTCGCGCCCGATACCCCGCTCCTGTGGGTGTTACGGGACAACCTGGGCCTCACGGGCACGAAATTCGGCTGCGGAATCGCGCAATGCGGGTCCTGCACCGTTCACATCGACGGCGCTCCCACACGGTCCTGTGTCATCGGCATCAGCACGGTAGCGGGCAAGCGCGTCACGACCATCGAGGGGCTGTCCCGCGACCGCAGCCATCCAGTCCAGCGGGCGTGGATCGCGGAGGACGTCCCGCAATGCGGCTATTGCCAGTCGGGCCAGATCATGGCGGCCGTCGCGCTGCTCGAGACGACCCCCAACCCGACCGACGCGGACATCGACGCGGCGATGACCAACATCTGCCGCTGCGGCACCTACCAGCGGATCCGCACCGCCATTCATCGCGCCGCGGAGGGGGTGTAACATGACCGCGCACGTGGACGTCACCCGCCGCGAGTTCCTTCAGGTCGCCTCGGCGGCCGGCGCGACCCTGGTCATCGGGTTCACGCTCCCCGGCTGTGCCACCCCCGGCGCGCCGGCAGGGCCGCCGCTCGAGCCCAACGCGTGGCTCAAGATCGGTACCGACGAGAGCATTCTGGTGATCGTCGACCGCTCCGAGATGGGTCAGGGCATCGCCACGGCCCTCCCGATGCTCCTGGCCGAAGAGCTGGAAGCCGACTGGTCGAAGATCCGGATCGAGTTCGCGCCCGCGGACCCGGTCTACAACCATCGTCTGTTCGGCATGCAGGCAACCGGGGGCAGCGCCAGCATCCGCGCCGCCTGGATGCCGCTGCGCCAGGCCGGGGCCGCCGCACGCGAGGTCCTGATCGACGCCGCTGCCCAGACCTGGGAGGTCGACCGCGCGGCCTGCCGCGCGGAGAACGGCGCCGTCATCCACTCGGGAGGTCGTCGCCTCACGTACGGGCATCTGGTCGCCACGGCGCGGACGCTGCCCGTGCCCACCGAGCCGCCGCTCAAGGAGCCGAAGGACTGGAAGATCCTCGGCACCCGCGTCCCACGGCTGGACACGCCCCCCAAGGTGGACGGCACCGCGCAGTTCGGCATCGACGTGACGGTGCCGGGCATGTTGGTGGCCGTCGTGGCCCGCTGCCCGGTCTTTGGTGGCAAGGTGGCGAGCTTCGACGCGGCCAAGGCGGAGGCCGTGCCGGGCGTGCGCCACGTGGTGCAGATCTCCAGCGGCATCGCCGTGGTGGCAGACGGCTACTGGCCGGCCAAGACCGGCCGGGACGCGCTCGCGGTGACGTGGGACGAGGGCCCCACGGCCGGGATCTCGAGCGCGAGCATCGGGCGGCTGTTCGCCCAGCGAGCAGCCCGCGCCGGCGCCGTCGCTCGTAACGACGGGAACGCGGACCGGGCGCTGTCCGGTGCGGCGTCCCGGCTCGACGCGGCGTACGAGGCGCCGTTTCTGGCCCACGCCACGATGGAGCCGATGAACTGCACGGCCCACGTGCGGCCCGACGGCGTCGACATCTGGGCCCCGACCCAGTTCCAGGGCGCCGCCCACCAGGTCGGTGCGGGCATCGGCGGCGTGCCACCCGAGCAGGTGAAGGTGCATACGACCTACCTTGGCGGCGGATTCGGCCGGCGTTTCGAGTTGGACTTCATCCAGGAAGCCCTCGAAACGTCCAAGGCCGTGGGTGCGCCCGTGAAGGTGGTGTGGTCGCGCGAAGACGACACCCGGCACGAGTTCTACCGGCCGGCCTCGTATCATCGGCTGCGCGCGGGTCTCGACGGCACCGGCCGCCCAGCCGCATGGACGCATCGGGTCGTGGCGCCGTCGATCATGGCGCGGATCTTCCCCGACACGGTGCAGAACGGGCTCGACGGCGAGGCGGTGGAGGGCGCCGTCGAGATGCCGTATGGCGTCCCGAACGTGCACGTGGACTACGTCCTGACCGACACCGGTATTCCGGTGGGGTTCTGGCGCTCGGTGAACCACTCCTTTAACGCCTTCGTGGTCGAGAGCTTCATTGACGAGCTGGCGCACGCCGCGGGGCAGGATCCGTACGAGTATCGGCGCGGGTTGCTGGGGAACGCGCCCCGCTACCGCCGAGTGCTCGAGCTGGCGGCGACCCAGGCGGGATGGGGATCGCCGTTACCGGCGGGCGTGTTCCGCGGGATCGCGGTGCACAAGTCGTTCGAGGCGTACGTGGCGCAGGTGGCCGAGGTTTCCGTGGGGTCCGAGGGCGCGGTGCGGGTGCACCGCGTGGTGTGTGCCGTGGACTGCGGGCCGGTGGTGAACCCGGACACCGTCGAGGCACAGATGCAGAGCGGGATCGTGTACGGCCTCACCGCGGCGCTCTACGGCGAGATCGGCATCGACCGGGGCCGCGTGGTGCAGGGCAACTTCCACGACTACCCGATGCTGCGCATGGCGGAGATGCCGCGCGTCGAGGTGCACATCGTGCCGAGCACCGACAGTCAGGGCGGGGTGGGTGAGCCCGGCACGCCGCCGATCGCGCCCGCGGTGTGCAACGCGATCTTCGCCGCCACGGGCAAGCGGATCCGCAAGCTGCCGATCGGCCAGGTGACCTGAGGACTGCTGCAGTCGTCTCCCCGGCTGCACTGGTGGGAGGCGGTACCAGAAGAGAACGCCCCGCCGGGCGTGCACACCCAACGAGGCCTCGTAAGTTGTTCTGTCTGACCGCCTAACCGCTCCGCCGCCCAACCGCCGGACTTCCATGGGCCTGGGTGGAGTTGAACCACCGACCTCACGCTTATCAGGCGTGCGCTCTAACCACCTGAGCTACAGGCCCCGTCCCTCTCGAATGTAGGCGATCCGGACGCCGCATGGCACCCGCGCCCGCCGGCGGCCGGGCGCGCTCACTCCCAGTCGTTCTTCCGCTTGCCGTGCCGGGGCCCGTCGCCGTCCTCGTCCCAGTCCGCCTCGAAGTCGTCGTACTCGTCCTCGTCGGCGTCGTCCTCATCCAGCTCGTCGTCGTCGAGGTCGTCCTCATCGAGGTCGTCCTCGAAGTCGTCGATGTCGTCCTCGTCGTCATCTCGCGCGGCGCGGATGGTCAATGACACCGACGGATCCCAGGGCAGCATTGTCGTTCCTCCACACTGACGCTAAGGGTTCCACCTGCGATCGATCAGAACCGTGCTACACTTCGGCGGCCGCCTTGGCCGCCCGTTGGGCTTTGCGACGCTCTGAGGCGTCGAGCGCCCGCTTGCGCAACCGCACCGCCGCGGGCGTGACCTCGATCAGCTCGTCTTCCTCGATGTACTCCAGCGCCAGCTCGAGCGTGATGTC
The DNA here is from genome assembly GCA_029862925.1 of Gemmatimonadota bacterium. Lineage (GTDB taxonomy): Bacteria > Gemmatimonadota > Gemmatimonadetes > Gemmatimonadales > GWC2-71-9 > JAOTWJ01. The sequence goes on along the minus strand of JAOTWJ010000119.1, from coordinate 2,773 downwards.
CCGGGGCGACTCCAGCCGCAGCGCCTCGTCCGTGGCCGTCGTGCGAATGTTGCTGAGCTTCTTCTCCTTCGTCACGTTGACGTCCAGGTCGCCGGTGCGCGCACTCTCGCCCACGATCATCCCGGCGTAGACCGGGTCGCCCGGCCGCACGAACATCGTGGCCCGCTCCTGGAGGTTGAAGATCGCGTACGCGACCGCCTCCCCCTCCCGATCCGCCACGAGCACGCCCCGCTGCCGCCCCGCCAGAGCGCCGGCCCAGGGACCGTAGCGCAGGAATCTGTGGTGCATGATTCCCTCCCCGCGCGTCTCCGTCAAGAAGTCCGACCGGAACCCGAACAGGCCCCGGCTGGGCAGCACGAACCGCATCCGGGTCTTGCCGTGCCCGGTGGGCTTCATCTCGACGATCTCGGCCCGCCGGGGACCCATCTGCTCCATGACCGTGCCCACCATCGCATCGGGCACCTCGACCGCGAGTTCCTCGTACGGCTCGAGCAGCTGCCCCGCGGGGCCGGCGCGCGTAATCACCCGCGGCCGGCTCACCTGGAACTCGTAACCCTCGCGGCGCATCGTCTCCATCAGGATCGACAGGTGCAGCTCGCCGCGCCCCGAGACCGTGAGCGTGTCGGGCCGGTCGGTCTCGTCCACCCGCAGCGCGACGTTGCGCTCCAGCTCCCGGAACAGCCGGTCCCGCACCTGGCGCGACGTCACGTACTTGCCGGACCGTCCCGAGAACGGCGACGTGCTCACCGAAAAGTCCACGGAGATCGTGGGCTCCTCGACGGCGATGCCCGCGAGCCGCTCCGGGACGTCGGGATCGGTGACCGTCTTGCCGATCTCGATGCCGTCGAGCCCGGCGAGAGCGACGATGTCCCCCGCGGCCGCCTGCGCGACCTCGACCCGCTGGAGCCCGTCGAAGGCGTACAGCCGCGCGATCCGCGCCCGCTCGCCGTCATCCGGCGCGCACAGCCCCGGGACCCCCAACGGGAGCAGCAGGACGTCCTGTCCCACGCGCATCACGCCACGCTCGACGCGGCCGATCGCAATCCGGCCCAGATACGACGAGAAATCCACCGTCGAGATCAGCATCTGCAACGGCCCGTCCGGCGCACACAACGGCGCCGGGATCGCGGTCAGGATCGTCTCGAACAGGGGGGAGAGATCGCCCTCCCAGCCCTCCCCCGCCCCGGCGGAATGACGGAATGACGGAATGACGGAAGGTGGCTCCCCTTCCGTCTTTCGGTCCTTCCGTCCTTCCGTCCTTCCGTCCGTCATCTCCCGATACGCCACGCCGAAGCGCGACGACGCGTAGAGGAACGGCGCGTTGAGCTGCGCGTCGGTCGCCTCGAGATCCATGAACAGCTCGAGCACCTCGTCGTGCACCTCGAGAGCGCGCTCATCGGGGCGGTCGATCTTGTTGATCACCACGATGGGCTGCAGCCCGAGCTCCAGGGCCTTCCGCGTCACGAAGCGCGTCTGCGGCATCGGCCCCTCGGCCGCATCCACTAGCAGGAGCACCCCGTCCACCATCCGCAGAATGCGCTCGACCTCCCCACCGAAATCGGCATGTCCGGGCGTGTCCACGATATTGATCTTCGTGTCCTCCCACCGGACCGCCGTGTTCTTGGCGAGGATCGTAATGCCGCGCTCGCGCTCGAGCGGGTTGGAATCCATCACGCGCTCTTCGACCTGCTGATTGGCGCGGAACACCCCCGCCTGGCGGAGCATCTTGTCCACCAGCGTGGTCTTGCCGTGGTCCACGTGCGCGATGATGGCGATGTTGCGTAACTTCACAGTAAACTCTTGTTCTACAATAATTTAGGAATCTTCTGCCCCCGCGGGGTGGCGCAACATACCGGGCCCCCGGGTGGAGCGCAAGCGCTCCCGACAGGGGAGCGCGCCCGGCCGGACGCCCGACGGTTCTGCGGAACGTCTGCACCGGTCGAGCGGCGGGTCACTGCGGCCGCCGCAGCGAGCGCGGGCGGCGACGCCATCGCCCGGGCAAGTACCTAGCTGACGCGGCCTTCGCCCCCCCCGACTTGGCTGAGGTTCCTTACGAGGGGTCGCCAGCCGTGCCATGACGGAGGCGTTCGGACTCCAGCTGGAACGTGACATGATGGATGCCGAACCCGGCCATCCGGTCCTGTAGCTCCTGCAGAACCCGTTGGGAGCGGGTCGCATCCGGCACGACGGCGTGGCCGGTCATGGCCACGACGCCGCTCGTGACCGTCCAGACGTGCAGGTCGTGCACGTCGGCGACGCCCGGAATGGCGCGCACCTCGCGCTCGACCGCGGGCAGCGAGATGTGGCGCGGCGTGGCCTCGAGCAGCACGTCCACGCTGTCCCTCACCAGCCGCCACGCGCCGGCGAGGATCAGCAGCGCGATGCCGATGGAGATGAGCGGATCGGCGGTGGTCCACCCGGTGAGCGCGATGATCGTCCCGGCGGTGAGTGTGCCGACGGAGCCGAGCAGATCTCCCACCACGTGCAGGTACGCGCCGCGCACATTGAGGGAATGCCGGTGGCCGCCGTGGAGCAGGCGCAGGGCCGCGACGTTCGCCACGAGCCCCACGGCGGCCACGACCAGCATGAGTCCCGACTCGACTGCCGCCGGCTGGCCGAGGCGCCGCACGGCTTGCCACACGATGAGGGCGGCGATGCCGAGCAGCGCCGTGCCGTTCGCGAGGGCGGCGAAGATCTCGAGCCGCAGATAGCCGTACGTCTTGGTGGCGGTGGCGGGCCGCTGCGCCACCCAGGCCACGAACAGGGCCAGCGC
>JAOTWJ010000118.1 GCA_029862925.1 Gemmatimonadota bacterium | reverse complement strand
ATTGGGTCGTGGGCGAGAGCGCGCCGTTGCAACTCGATCGCGCGGGCCTCACCGACCAGCTGCGCACCCTGTACGCGCAGGACTACGTCCGGCACTGGACGACGTTCCTCACGTCGGCGTCGGTGGCCGAGTTCCGCGGCCTGTCCGATGCCGCCCGCAAGCTGCGCCAGTTGAGCGGCAACGAATCGCCGCTGCTACAGCTGTTCGCGCTCGCGTCGGCCAACACGGGCGCGGATTCCGCGACCGTGGGCCGAACCTTCCGCGCGTTGCACCAAGTCGTGCCTCCGGGGACGGCCGACACGTACATCGGCGAAGCCAACCAGGCGTACATGAACGCGCTGATCGGGCTGGGCAACCTCGTGGAGCAGGCGGCGGGCGCCTCCCCCGGCGAGGCGGAGGGGCTGAGCGACCAGACCCTTCAGGCGGCGCGCACCGCCAAGGACGCGGTGCGGCAGCTCGCACTGGCATTCCCGCCCGAGGGCGAGGCGGGCATAGTGAGCACGGCCGTCCAGCGGCTGATGGAGGCGCCAATCACGCGTATCGAGGGCATGGTGGGACGCCTGCCCACGACGGCCATCAACAGCCGCGGGGCGGCGTTCTGCGGGCCCTTTCGCCAGCTCACCAGCAAGTACCCCTTCAGTCCGAACGCGTCCGTGGAGGCCCCGTACGACGAGGTCGCCGGGCTGCTCCAGCCTGGGACGGGCCGGCTGTGGGCCTTCTACGATGAGTATCTCCAGGGCTCGCTCGCTTTGCAGGGCTCTCGCTACGCGCCACGGGTTGGCGCGTCGATGCCGCTGACGGGCGAGTTCGTGGCCTTCTTCAATCAGGCGGCCACGATCTCGCGCGCGCTGTGGCCGGCTGGGGACACGGCCCGCGTGGATTTCGTGTTCAAGCCGCAGCTGTCCGACGCCGTTCCCATGGCGACCCTGAGCGTGGACGGCTATACCGGGCGCTGGACGCGCACGGTCACGGCCCAGCGACCGTTCTCCTGGGTCGGACCCCGCGCGAACGACGTCCAGCTCTCGGCCCAGGTGCGGGGCCGTGAGGTGACCCTGCGGTACCGGGGCACCTGGGGCCTGTTCAAGCTGTTCCAGCAGGCGGACTGGCGATCCAGTGGCGCGGGAGGTGTGGCCCGGTGGCAGCTCGATGCGCAAGGGGAGCCCGTCACGCTGGAAGCCGAGGTCGTGCTGGCCGGGGCCTCGGTGCTGCAGCGCGGGTTCTTCGCCGGACTCAGTTGCGTGAGCCGCGTGGCGCGGTAAGTATCTGCGGTGAGACTCCTTTTCAACGCTCGACCCGGGTGAACGATGCGCATGCGATTCTCGATAGCGGTCTTGGGGATGGTGGTGGCGGTGGGGGTGGGGTGTGGGCGTGGCGGCGGGCGACTGCCGGCCCCGTTAGCGCCGGTGCTCTCGAGTGCACGGCTCTACTACGACGACGGTCCCGCGTACACCGATTCCGTCCGCCTGGTGGTTCGCGACGTCACCACATGGCAGCAGGTGTGGAGCCAAGCCACGTCCACGCAGGGTGCGCCGCCGCCCCTGCCGGAGGTGGACTTCGGGCGCGAGATGGTGCTGGTCGTGGGAGCCGGTCAGATGCATCCCGGCGATCAGATCCATGTCGACAGCGTGGGCGTGCGCCAAGACGTGTACGTCGCGATCGTACGCACGATCACCGCCTGCCGCCAATTCCCGACGCCCGCCTACCCGCTGGAGATTGTCCGGGTCGCGCGCAGTGCCCGGCAGGTGACGTGGTCGGAGCGGCGCGATCGCGCGGCAGACTGCCGGTAGCGTGACGAGGCCCCGCCGTCGGCGGACGCGTGGCTGAGCGGCCGCAGCAGACGGGCGGTACACGGCTCGACCTGCCGGCGCTCGGCGGCGGTCCGGAGGGGTTGCACGACGACCTGCTCGATGCGGTCCGCGAGACGGCGGGGGCCGGCTTCGAGGTGTTCGGCGAGGTCGCGCGCGATCCGGCCGGCGCGGTGCTCTATCTTGCCCGGGACCTGACCCACGCCTCCCTGGTAGCCCTGCGCGCGGCGCCGGCCGGTCCGCCGGACGAGTATCTCCTCGATGTCGTGCACCACCTGGACGCCTCGGTGCCCGCGCCCGACGGGGCATGTGCGCGCTGCGGCGCCCCATTCACCGACTGGGCGCGGTTCTGCGGACGCTGCGGCGCCAACGTGTGGGGCGACGCCGGCGGCGATGCCACGCGGTCGCGGGAGGAGCTCGCGAACGCCGTGCAGGAAGCGGCGCGCGGCCGGTACGAGATCCTCGGCGAGATGGGGCGGGCGGATTGGGCCGGCGTGGTCTATTTCGCGCGGGATCTGGCGAGCGGGCGGATCGTGGCGCTGCGCGTGCAGCGGGAGGCCGACCAGCAGTACTCGGTCGGGAAGACGAACGTGTTACGCCGCCTGTCGGTCTCGGTCACCCCACCGCGCAAGCCCTGACTGTCGGTCCGGCGGAACTCAGAAGCGCCACCGCAGGCCCACGCGTTCGCCACCGCCGAAGAACTCCAGCGGCGTGTACGGGATGTTCTTTGGCTTCTGACGTCCCGTCACCAGATCGATGAGGAACATCCCGCCCGTGAGCGCCAGGACCGCCTGGCCGCCCACCATCCAGCGCCGCGCCTGCGCGTCCAACCGCAGGGTCTCCCGGTACAGCGCCTCGGCCCCGGGATCCAGATAGACGCCGGTCGGGTCCTGAATGCAGGTCGCGCTGTCGGCGCGACAGAGGCTCAGGAGGCCGTCGTACACCTGATCCGCATCGTCCTTCTTCAAGATCGCCGCGGCCGTGAGACCAATCGCGCCGGCGAGCGCCGGCCACTTCGCCCAGTGGGACACGCTGGCGTACCACGGGCGGGTGTCGGGAACCGACGGCTGTTGACCCGCGGCCGCCAGCGGGCCCACGGAAGCGGCGAGCGTGATCAGCGTGAGCGCGCGCGGCATGGTCACCGCCATGCGTGCAACCTCCCCTTGCCGTCAATCACGTACAGGATCCCCCGGTCCACCACCGGCGCCTGCTCGATGGGACCGTCGACACGGGCTTTGCGTTCCACGCTCGCGCCGCGCACCAGCAGGAGCTCGCCCGCCAGCGTCCCCACCAGCACGCCGCTCCGCGTTGGCGCCGGTGTCGCCCGCACGGCGACCTGCAGGGAGTCGGCGACCGCCGCGGTGGGGTCGTCGAGCGGGACCCGCCATAACGCGCCAGCGAGGGTCACGGCGAAGACCGTGTCGTGGGCCACGGCCGGCCCCCCGAAGATGGGGGCGCCCGTCGGCACCGTCCACACCAGCGTCGGGCCACGGAGGTCGAGGCCGACGATCCGGCCGTCGGGGGATGTGGCCACCAGGGTATCGCCGAGCACGGCGGGCATGGCGGTCACGATGACCGGGGCCGCCGCGTGGCGGCGGACGGAGCCCTCCGCGAGGTCGAGCACGTAGAGCGAGTCGTCGGTCGCCACGAAGGCCTCGTCGCCCAGCAACACGACGCCCGACCGCACGGAGCCGGCGAGGCGCCGGGTCCAGCGCACCTTCCCGTCGGAGGCGTCGAGCCCCACGATGCGGCCCGACTCGGTGGCGGCGAGGACGGTGCCCGGTGTGGCCGCGATGGACCCCGTCGCGAACGGGAGGGTCTGCCGCCAGAGCCGCCGGCCGGTGCGGAGCGCGAAGGCAGAGACCCGTCCCTGGCGGCCGCCGGTGGACGCGTAGACGCGATCGCCGACGATGAGCGGGGCGCCGCTGCCCGGGGCGTCGAGGCGGGCGCGCCAGATGCGTTCCCCGGTGCTCCGCACGAGGAGCGACAGCGTGCGATCGAGCACCAGCACGGCGATGACGGAATCGCCGAGGGCCGGTTGGCCCGCGGCCGCGCGTCCCACTCCCGTGCGCCACACGGCGGCGAGCTCGGCCGGAACGGTCTGGTCGGCCGACGGCGCGCGGTGCGCCGCACCGAGCGGCTCGCTCCATCCGCCGCGATCCCGCTCCGGGCCGCGCAGCGTCGACGGGGCGCACGCCGTCGCGTTGACACCCATCAGGACGAGGACTAGGATACGCGCGCCATGGCTGCATCGGTGCGCATTGCGGATCTGCCGGGTCGCATCGGCGACGCGGTGACGGTGCTCGGGTGGGTCGGCACGACCCGGTCGAGCGGGAAGATCGGCTTCGTGGTGCTGCGGGACGGGAGCGGCTACCTGCAGGCCGTCTTCCTCAAGGCCGACGTCCCGCCCGCGGTGTGGGAGCGGTTCAAGGCGCTGTCGCAGGAGACGGCCGTGGCGGTCGCGGGCAGCGTCCGCGCCGATCCGCGCGCGCCGGGCGGCGTCGAGTTGACGGCCAGCGACGTCACCGTGCTCGGCCCCAGCACGGACTTCCCCATCACCCCCAAAGAGCACGGCACCGCCTTTCTGTTCGAGCATCGCCACCTCTGGCTGCGCAGCCGGCGCCAGGTCGCCATCATGCGCGTGCGGCACGAAGTGATCCAGGCGATCCGCGATTTCTTCCACCAGCAGGACTTCTACCTCGTCGATACACCCATCCTCACCGGGGCCATCGGCGAAACCGCCGGGACGCTGTTCGAGACCGAGTACTTCGACCTCGGGTCGGCCTATCTGGCGCAGACGGGCCAGCTGTATCTCGAGGCGGCCGCGGCCGCGCTTGGACGCGTGTACTGCTTCGGGCCGACGTTCCGTGCCGAGAAGTCCAAGACCCGCCGGCATCTGGCGGAGTTCTGGATGGTCGAGCCGGAGGTGGCCTGGAACGACTCGGACGATAACATGCGGCTCCAGGAGGACTTCGTCTCGTACATCGTCGGTCGGTGCCTCGAGCGGCGGCGCGACGAGCTCCAGGAACTGGAGCGGGACACCGGGCCGCTCGAGCGGGTCACCCCGCCGTTCCCGAGGATCTCCTACACCGATGCGGTGACCAGGCTCCAGCAGCTTGGCACCGACATCTCGTGGGGCGCCGATCTCGGTGCCGAGGCTGAAAACCAACTGTCCCAGGACTACGACCGCCCCGTGTTCGTCTACAACTACCCGCGGGCGGTCAAGGCGTTCTACATGAAGCAGAACGCCGCCGATCCCCGCACCGTGCTGAACAACGACTGCCTCGCGTCCGAAGGATACGGAGAGATCATCGGGGGCAGCCAGCGGGAGGACGACCACGATCTCCTACTGGCCCGGATTCGGGAGCAGGGCCTTCCCGAGGAGGCGTACGGGTGGTACCTCGACCTCCGCAAGTACGGCACCTTCGTCCATTCGGGCTTCGGGCTGGGCGTCGAACGCACCGTCGCCTGGATCTGCGGGGTGCCGCACATCCGGGAGTGCATCGCGTTCCCGCGGATGATGTATCGGTTGTATCCCTGACGGAAGGACGGCGTCGATTCTCACGTTCTCACGTTCTCACGTCCGTCCGTGCTCGCTGTTCTTCACTTCCTCCCACAACCCGTCCAGCACCTCCAGCCCGGCCGAGTGAATGTCCACGCCGCGCTCTGCGGCGAGGTGTTCGACGGCGCCGAACCGTTCGGCAAACCGGCGGTTCGCGCCCTCGAGCGCGGCGCGCGGATCGATCTCCGCCTTGCGGGCGAGGTTCACGACGGCAAACAGCAGATCGCCGACCTCGTGCTCCAGTCGTGAGGCCCGCGCGCCTGCGGCGAGCTCGTGCGCGAGCTCACCGGTCTCTTCCCGCACCTTTTCCAGCGGCCCGGCCCAGTCGGGCCAGTCGAAGCCGATCCCCGCGGCCCGCTCCTGGAGGCGAAAGGCCATGATCAAGGCCGGCATCCCCGGGGGCAGCCCATCGAGCACGCTCGGCCGATGCTCGTCGTCGCGTTCGGCGAGCTTGAGCCGCTCCCAGCGGGCTTTCACTTCGTCAGCGGTTGGGCGGGTGGGCGGGTGGGCGGCTGGCACCTGTGTCGACTCATCCGCTTCCCGATCCGTCGATCCGTCGACTTGTCGATTACCCGATCCGTCGACTCCTCCGTCCGCCCGTCCGCCCATCCGCCCATCCGCTGGGGTGGACGGGGAGGGAGCGGGGAACAGATGCGGATGCCGGCGCCACATCTTCTCCTCGACCTGACGGGTGAGGTCTTCCGGCCCGAAGTCGCCCCGCTCCTCGGCCAGCACGACCTGAAACGCCAGGTGCAGCAGCAGGTCGCCGAGTTCGACGCGGATCGCCCCGCGGTCGTTCAATCCCAGCGCGTGGTCGAGCTCGAACACTTCCTCGATCAGGTACGGTCGCAGGGTCTGGGGGGTCTGCGCCCCATCCCACGGACAGCGCTGCCGAAGGTCGCGGACCAGCTCGACGATGCGTCCAAGCCCTGATGGTTCTTGCATTTGGCTCCTCGCGCCGATTACAATACCGGCCCTCGATCGGACATGTCAACGCGAGTGAATTCCGGCCGCGCGTGGGTCGACGTCAATCTCGAGCATCTCCTCGCGAACGCGCGTGCCGTGCTCGCGCGCGCGCCGCGTGCCCGACTGCTCCCCATGGTCAAGGCCAACGCCTACGGACTCGGCGCCGTTCCGTGCGCCCGTGCCCTGGAGCGCCTCGACCCGTGGGGATTCGGCGTGGCGACGGTCGAAGAGGGCATCGAATTGCGGGACGCGGGCATCACGCGCCCGCTGCTCGTGTTGACGCCTGCGGTTGGCGCGCAGCGAGCGGCATTTCGCCGCTACGACCTCCGGGCCGTGCTCGACCGACCCGAGGTGGCCGACCGCTGGGACGGGCCGTTCCATCTCGAGGTGGACACGGGCATGGCACGCTGCGGGGTGCGCTGGGATGACGCGAGCGCGCTCGCGGCGTGCGCGTCCCCGCAGCTGGAAGGGGCGTTCACCCACTTCTTCGCCGCCGACACGTCGCCCGAGAGCGTGGACGCGCAATGGCAGCGGTTCACGGAAGCGGTCGCACGGCTGGGACGGCGGCCGGCGCTGCTGCACGTCGCCAACAGCGCCGGCGTATGGCGGCTCCACGATCAACTCGACCTGGTACGGCCCGGGATCTACGTCTACGGCGGGCAGCATGCGCCCGATCTGCCCCCCCCGCTCCCGGTGGCAGCCGTGCGCGCTCCGGTCGTGAGCGTACGCCGCGTCGCCGCGGGAGATGGTGTGAGCTACGGCGCCGATTGGCGCGCGCCGGCGCCGACCACGATCGCGACGCTCGGCATCGGGTACGCCGACGGGCTGCCGCGGGCCGTTCAGGGGAAGGCCGCGGCCCTGCTGCACGGGCGGCGGTATCCGGTTGTCGGACGGATCGCGATGGACTTCATCATGCTCGACGTGGGCGCGGCACCGCCGGCGCTCGCGATCGGCGAGGCCGCCACCCTGATCGGAGCGGACGGCGAGGAGGCCATCACCGTCGACGAGGTCGCGGGGTGGGCGGGCACGATAGCCTACGAGATCCTCGCGCGTCTGGGACCGCGGGTTCCCCGCATCTACACGGGCGCCGCGTGACGCGTCGCCGGGGGCGAGTGGCGATCGTCGTGCTTGACGGCCTTGGAATCGGCGCCTGTCCGGACCAGGACCGCTACGGGGACGCGGGGAGCGATACGCTGGGGAACGTGGCGCGCGCCGTCGGCGGCCTGGAGCTGCCGTATCTCGCGGCACTCGGGCTGGGATGTTGTCGTCCCGTCGCCGGCCTCTCATGTGCGCACCCGACGGCGGCGGCGGGCGTTGCCCTCCCCCGATCCCCGGGGAAGGACTCCACGACCGGTCACTGGGAGTTGTGTGGCGTCGTGTTGCGGGAGGCCTTCCCGACGTATCCGGCCGGGTTTCCGGCGGCGGTGATCGACGCGTTCGCGTCGGCGACCGGCCGCGGCGTGCTGGCCAACAAGCCGGCGTCGGGCACGGCGGTGATCGAGGAATACGGGGCCCGCCACCTCGCGAGCGGCGACTGGATCGTGTACACCTCGGCCGACAGCGTCTTCCAGGTGGCGGCGCACGAAGACGTCGTGCCGCTCGACGCGTTATACGCGGCCTGCCGCACGGCGCGGGCGCAGCTCACGGGCGCGCACGGGGTGTCCCGGGTCATCGCCCGGCCGTTCGTCGGCACGCCGGGTAGCTTTCGGCGCACGCCCCACCGGCGCGACTTCTCGCTCGCGCCCCCGGCCGCGACGCTGCTCGATCAACTCGCCGCGGCGGGCGTGCCGCGGGTTGGCGTGGGCAAGGTGGACGACCTCTTCGCCGGTCGGCACATCACCAGCCGCCACACCGCGACCAATGCCGAGGCGTACGCGTTGATCGCCGAAGCGCTCGGCTCGATGGACGAGGGGTTCCTGTTCGTGAACGTGATCGAGTTCGACCAATCCTGGGGGCACCGAAACGACGTTGTGGGGTTCCATGAGGGACTGCAGGCGCTGGATCGCGCCCTGCCCGAACTGGTCGGGCTGCTGCGGCCGGACGACCTCATGATCCTCACGGCCGATCACGGCAACGACCCGACCACGCCCTCGACGGACCATTCCCGGGAGGCCGTGCCCGTGCTGGTGGTGGGACCCCGGGTCACCCCGGTCGCGCTTGGCACCCGCGCGTTCGCCGACGTCGGCGCGACCGTGGCCGATTACTTTTCGGTCACGGTACCGGCTGGGACGTCCCTGCTCGCGGAGGTGGCGCCGTGGACGATGCGCTGATTGCCGCGGCGCGAGCCGCGCAGGCCAACGCGCACGCGCCGTACAGCGGGTTTCCCGTCGGTGCGGCGCTCGAGGCGGAGGACGGCGCGGTGTTCGTGGGCGCGAACGTGGAAAACGCGTCGTTCGGGCTCACCAACTGCGCCGAGCGTGTGGCGGTGGGCGCGGCGGTGGCGGCGGGCCGGCGGCGGTTCACGCGGCTGGTCGTGGTCACCACGGTGAACCCGCCCGCCGCGCCGTGCGGCGCGTGCCGGCAGGTGCTGGCGGAGTTTGGCGATGGGCTGGTGGTCGACGCTGTGGGGCCGGACGGCCGGCGGCGTTGGACGATGGCAGACTTGCTGCCCGACCGGTTCGGCCCGGAGGACTTGGCGACCTCCCGCGCCGCGCGCGCGGGCCGACGGAAGGAATAGGAGCGGCGTGTGGGCATGAGGCGGTCCCAGGGACGAACGGCCGTGGCGGCGCTGCTGGTGGCGGGCGCCGCCGTCCTGGCGTGCGGCGAGGATCTGCTCGCCCCGGGAGACGGCACCTGCCCGGCCTACTGCCCGCCGGAACGCGTGGTGGTCGTGGACACG
>JAOTWJ010000117.1 GCA_029862925.1 Gemmatimonadota bacterium | reverse complement strand
TGATCTTCGTTCGGCAGGAAGCGGAACGCGCCGTCATTGCGCCGCCTGGAGCCGGGCGGCGAGGGCGAGCGCCCCGCGCGGCGGATCGACGGCCTGATTCGCGACGCTGACGCGGGGCGCCCGTTCGGTCAGCAGGGCGAGCAGTTCCTCCCGCACCGGGTTCCCAGGAGTGAGAATCCCACCGGCCAGGGCGAGCGGCACGACCATCTCGGGCGGGAATCGTCCGAGCAAGGTGACGACGTGGTCGGCGAGGTCACGCCCGGCCGTCCGCACCAACTCGACTGCCACGGCGTCCCCCGCCCGGGCCGCCTGCTGCACGACATGCGCCAGCCCGGCAATCGCCCCCGGGCCGGCGGCGCTCGTCCAGCGCACGAGATCGTCGAGCGACTCCCCTCCCACTTCCCGCGCCACGGCGTCGGACAGGCCGGTAGGTGGTCCGCGGCCGTCCGCGGCCCGGCTCACGGCACCCAAGGCCGCGCGCCCTAGGGCATAGCCGCTCCCCTCGTCCCCGAACTGCCAGCCGAGCCCGCCTGCGCGCCAGACCACGCCGGAGCGATCCCGCGCGTAGGCGATCGAGCCGGACCCGGCGTTCAGCAGCATTCCGGGCTCCTGGTGGAAGACGCTTTCCAGCGCGATGGCGGCGTCGGTCGTGATTTCCACGCGTTCGGCGACGCGCGCTTCCTCGAGCGCGCCGAACAGCGCGCGCCGCTCCGCCTCGCGTCCCGTACCCGCCGCCCCGACCACCAGCACCGCCGGGCGATCGGACCGCTTGGCGTCGGTCAGTGCCTCCCGCACCGTTGCGACGATGGCTCGCCCCGCGACCGCGGCGTGCCCGGGCGTGACCGCTCCGGCCGCTCCCCTGGCACGCCCCAGCACGCGCAAGGTACCGTCCGCGATGACGACTTCCGTGTGCGAGGCGCCAGCGTCCGCCCCGGCGAACAGCACGGTCACGGCTCCCTCCGATCACTCGTCGCGATCCGTCGATCCCCCGATTCGCCTATCAGCGTCGACGCCCACCCAAACGCCAAGGTGAGCGTGAACCCGAGCGGAACGTACCAGGGCCAGGCAAGCTGACTCAACGGGCCAGGCTTGCCCAGGACGACCACGAGCATCGTGACCGTGGCCGCGGCGAGCGCGACCATGGCGTCGCGCTGCCGGGCGCGGCGCACCACGCCACCGAGGACGAACGTTCCGAGCAGCGCGCCGTAGGTGATGGAGGCGATGGCCAGCGCGAGCTCGACGACGGGAGTGTCGCTGCGGCGGAAGGAGAGGGCGCCGGTCGCGAGCACGATGGCCCAGACGACGGTCGCCCAACGGCCGACGACGAGCAAGTGGCGCGGATCGCGCCGGCCCGTGAGCGGCGCGTAGAAGTCATGGGTGGCCGCGGACGCGAGGGAGTTGAGTGACGAGCTCACGGTGCTCATGGCGGCGGCGAGCACGCCGGCGATCACGAGCCCCGAGAGTCCAGCCGGCAATCCCTCGACCATGAACCGCGGGTACAGGGCGTCGCTCGAGCCCGTACCGGCGTCGGTCCCGGCGGCCCACAGCATGGTGCCTACGAACAGGAAGAGGGCGAATTGGCTGATGACCAGGATGCCCGAGCCGACCAGCGCGCGCCGCGCGTCGCGCAGGGAGCGGGTCGCGAGCAGCCGCTGGACGATCAGGTGATCGGTTCCGTGGGAGGCGGCCGAGAGCAGGGCACCCCCGATGAGCCCGCTCAGCACCGTGTACGGGGCAGACAGCGAGAGCCGCCAGTCGAAGACGCGGAGCTTGCCGGCGGCGTCCGCGGCCTGGAACGCGTCACCGAGGCCGCCCGTGAGCTTGGCGGCCACGACGATCGTGGCGACGCCGCCGATCACGTACAGCCCGAGCTGGAGGACATCGACCCCCACGACCGCCTGGAGACCCCCTCGCCACGTGTAGAGCAGCGTGACGGCGCACACGATCAGAACGCTCACCCACACGTCCCAGCCCGTGACCACGGAAAGGGGGATGGCGGTGGCAAACACGCGGACGCTGTCGCCGAGCGCCCGGATCACCATGAAGATCGCCGAGGCGGCGCGGCGGGTTTGCGGTCCGAAGCGGGACTCGAGCCGTGCGTACGCGGTTTCCTGCTCGGACGAGAAGTACCCCGGCAGCAGCCACACCGCGACACCGATGCGTCCCACTAGGTACCCGAAGGCAAGCTGCAGGAACGTGAAGTCGCCGCGCGCGCCGAGTCCGGGCACCGAAATGACCGTGAGGGCGGACGTCTCGGTGGCGACGATGGAGAGCATCACCGCCCACCACGGCAGGCTGCGATGGCCCAGGAAGTAGTCCACGGCATCGCCCTGGCGCCGCGCGAAGTGCGCACCGATCGCCACGACGACCAGGAAGTACGCGGCCATGACCGCGAAATCGAGCGGCGTCACGCGGGCGTGGGTGGGGTGCGGGGATGAAGCAGGGCGGGGGGCCGCGCCGTGTGCCGGCCCCCCGCCCTGCGTGCTGCCATCGGCACCCGGCTCAGGCGGTGAACGAGCTCCCGCAGCCGCAGCCGCCGGTGGCGTTGGGGTTCTCGAAGGTGAATCCCGAGCCCTGCATCGAGGAGTGATAGCCGATCGTGACGCCGTTCAGATACTGCGCGCTGAACGCGTCCACGAACAGGCGGACCCCCTGGACCTCCTGCACGACGTCGTCGTCGAGCGGGGCATCCTCGATGTTCAGGCTGTACTTGAATCCCGAGCAGCCGCCCGGCAGCACCGAAACCCGCAGGCCGCCGGTCTCCCGGGACACGCCTTCCTGATCCATGAAGCCGCGCACCTGCTCGACCGCGGTCTCGGAGAGACGCACCTCGAGGGTGAATTGCGGCTGTTGTGTCGTGCTCATGTGCCAACCTCCCGCAGGACCGGAAGTTAGGAACCCCGAGGACCGCTGTCAACGATCGGCCGGGCACGCCGCCTCCCCGGCGACCGCCCGCACCACCAGGTCTGCGACCGCCGGCCGGACGCGGAGGATGGCGCGGTTCTCCCGCGTCGGGTGCACGCGGTTGGTCAGCAGGATGACGACGAGCTCGCGCTCGGGGTCGACCCAGATGGACGTGCCGGTGAACCCCGTGTGGCCGAAACTGCCCGGGGAGAGGCAGTGCCCGGCTGAGCTGCCGTCCGACGGCGTGTCCCAGCCCAGCGCCCGGCTCGATCCGGCCGGCGCGTCCTGACGCCGGGTGAACTCGCGCACGAGGTCTTGCGGAAGCCAGGGCGCCGCGCCGGCAGGCAACCGGCCATGCCACGCGTCGAGCAGCCAGAACGCGAAGCGGGCCAGGTCGCCGGCGGTCGAAAACAGGCCGGCATGGCCGGACACGCCGTCCAGCCGCGCCGCGTTTTCGTCGTGCACCTCGCCCCGGAGGACCCGCCCCCGCCACGGGTCGCGCTCGGTGGGGGCGATGAAGGCGGTCCACGCGGGTGGCGGGCGAAACCGCGTGCGGGACATGCCGAGTGGCTCGAACAGCCGGTCGGCGAGCAGCGCGTCGAGAGACGAGCCGGCCGCCCGCTCCACGACGGCGGTGAGCAGGATCGCGCCGAGGTCGGAATACGTGTAGCGCAGCCCGGCCGGGGTGTCGAGCGGTGTGGCGTACGCGAGAGCGCGGGCCTGCGCGGCGTCGGGCGTTTCCAGATGCAGGGGCCGCCAGGCCGGGAGGCCCGCGGAATGGAGCAGCAGATGCCGGAGCTCGACCGCAGCTTTGTCGGGGGTGCCGGCGAACGCTGGCACGTGGTGCTGGACCGAGTCCTCGAGCGCGAGCCGCCCATCGGCCACCAGCAACATGACGGCGCTCGTGAGCCCGACGACCTTGGTGAGGCTCGCCAGATCGTACACCGTCGAATCGGCGACCGGGCGGGGATCGTCCGCTCCATAGCGGCCGAATGCCTGCGACCGCACGACCTGTCCACGGTGCCCGACCACGAGGACGCCGCCGGGAAACGCGCCCGCGGCCACCTGCTCCTCCAGGTAGGTCTTAGTGGCCGCGAACGGATCGGTTAGTGGGGTGGGAGGGCGCGCCTGGCCGCTCGCGCACGCCGACCAGAAGGCGGCCGCGGCCGGGAGGACGACGAGGCGCAGGGAGGCTCGCATGCGGGGGAGCTACCGCGCGCCCTTCCGGTTTTCCGTCTGCCCGCCCACGACGATCCCGCTCCCGATCGGATGTCCTGCCTCCAGGGTGATAGGCAGTCGTCCGGTGATGGGGGCGCGGCCGGTCAGTGCCCGCGCCGTCGCCCGCTCGGTGGCGAGATTGTTGCTCCAGGCGATGAGGTACCCGCCCGCGAACCTCGGGAGCTGACCGAGCAGGTAGGGACTGCCGAACGACACGAGCATGGTCGGTCGAGTCGCCGCCGTGGCACCAATGAGGGCCGCCAGCGAGTCGGGCAGGGCGATGTGGCCGCGCCAGGCGATGGGGCGGACACTGCTCGCGAACACCACGCGCCCGGCGCGGGCGATGGCAGTGCGCGCGGAATCGTACGACGCCGAGCCCGACGCGGGGTAGAGGCGGAATTCCGTCACGGTCTCGCCGTGGGCCCGGAGTTCGCGCAGCAGCTCGTTTCCGATCGACAGGTTGGTCTCTTCGGCGTAGCTGATGACCGCGGTCCGGCCGCGGGACGACCGGAAGTCGTCCAGGGGGCCGCGCGCGACCAGCGTCAGCGCGCGCTGGGCGATGTCGTCCGCGATCGCCTGGAACGCTTGCTGGCCGACCGTCTGCGGCACCTCGTCGAGCGGCACCAGGCGCCGCGTGAACAGGTTGGCCCGCTGTTTCAGGGTCAGCACGCGGCGGACCGAGGCGTCGAGCCGTGCTGGGCTGATGCGGCCGGACTCGAGCGCGGCCTGCATGGCCGCGACCGCGGCGCCGATGTCGGCCGGCATGATCAACAGGTCGGCGCCGGCGAGGAACGCCCGCACGGCGCTCTCGCCCGGGCCGAACCGCTCGACGATCGCGCCCATCACGAGCGCATCGGTCACGACGAGCCCCGTGAACCCGAGGGAGTCCCGCAGAATCTCGGTCATCACCCGCGAGTTGAACGTGGCCGGGACGGGGTCGGCGCCATCCAGGCAGGGCAGGGCGATATGCGCCGTCATGACCGCGGTGACCTCGGCCCTGATCGCCGCGCGGAAAGGCTCCAGCTCGAGCGAATCGAGACGATCCCAGCATCCCGTGGCGACCGGAACCGAAATGTGCGAGTCGATGCCCGTGTCGCCGTGACCGGGAAAGTGCTTGGCGGTCGTGAAGAGCCCGTGCTCCTCCGCCCCGCGCACGTAGGCCGCAATCAGCCGGCCCACGGCGGCGGGGTCCTCGCCCCACGAGCGCGTGTTGATGATCGGGTTCGTGGGGTTGTTGTTGACGTCAGCCACGGGGGAGAACGTGAGGTGGATCCCCACGGCCCGGGCTTCGAGCGCCGTGACGCGGCCCAGCTCGTAGGCGTCGAGCTCCCGCCCCGTCGCGCCAATCGCCATGACGGCTGGGAACGCCGTGCCCCCCACGAGCCGCATGCCCGAGCCGTATTCGAGATCGGCAGTGATGAGGAGCGGGAGGCGGGAGCGGCGCTGCAGCGCATTGAGCTTGGATGCGACGTCCAGGGGCGATCCGATCGAGATGATGATGCCCCCGACCCCGAACGAATCGACGGCCGCGAGCACACTCGCGAGCGCCGGTCCGTCGAACGCGCTGTAGTCGCCCAGCAGCCAGGGGAAGACGAGCTGGCCGATCTTCTCCCGGGAACTGAGCGTCCGCAGGACCGAGTCCACGGTTACCTTTGGGGGCAGGCGCTCGACCGTCACCTCCGGCAGCACGGCGTAGGGGTCGGGGATGAGCACGGGCGCCGGCAGGGGCGCCGGCGGCTCGGGCCGAGCGGCGCAGGCCGCCAACGCGAATCCCATTAAGACCAACGGACCAACATGCGCTCGCACGACGTGCTCTCCTTGCTTCTGGGATTGCTCAGCGGATCCTGCGCTGCCCCCGCGCAGGAGGCGACGCGTCCGGGCGTTGACGTGCTGCTGACCGACTCACTCCATCTGGTCCGCGATCGGCGCGTGGGTCTGCTGACCAATCAGACCGGCGTGGACCGCACCGGGCAGGACGACCTGACGCGTCTGCGCGACGCCGGCGTCGCGGTCGCCGCGCTCTTCAGCCCCGAGCACGGCTTCCGCGGGGCGCTCGACATGGAGAATATCGGGCACGGGGTCGATTCCGCTACCGGCCTGCCGGTGTTCAGCCTCTACGGCGCAGTGCGGGAGCCGACGCCGGACATGCTGGCACGCATCGATGTGCTGCTCGTGGATCTCCAGGATATCGGCAGTCGTACGTACACCTACGTCTCCACGGCACTGCTCGCGCTCGGTGCGGCGGCCCGGGCCGGCGTCCCGGTGGTGGTGCTCGACCGCCCGAACCCGATCGGCGGCCTCATGCAGGGGCCGGTGCTCGACCCCGCGTACGCCACCCCCTCGGCGGGGCTGCTGCCCGTTCCGCTGCGGCACGGGATGACTATCGGTGAGCTCGTCCGCCTGGGGAACGACACGCTGCAGCTCGGCGGGCGTCTCACGGTCGTGCCCGTGGCCGGGTGGACCCGCGACCGCTGGTTCGACGCGACCGGCCTGCCCTGGGTGCGGCCGTCACCCAACATGCCCGATCTGGAGAGCGCGACCCATTATCCGGGCATCGTCCTGTTCGAGGCGACGAACCTCTCGGTCGGGCGCGGGACCCCTATCGCCTTTCAGGTGATTGGGGCGCCATGGCTGGATGCCACGAGCCTGGCGGCCGCGGTAGCCGACGAGCCCGGAGTGGCCGTGACCGACACGGTGATCGCGCCCCGGTCCCCGACGGATGGCAAGTACGACGGCCAAACGCTGGCGGCCGTGCGGTTCCGCGTGACCGACCGGACGCGCTACCACCCGGTGCGGCTCGCGGTCCGGCTGGCGGCCGAGATCCGAACGCGGCAGGGGGACTCCCTGCGGGTCAACGCCCGGCGGTTCGACCAGCTGGCCGGCACCGACGCCCTGCGCCGGGATGTGATGGCCGGCCAGCCGGTGGCGGCGATCCTCGCCTCCTGGGCCGGGCAGCTGGCGGCGTTCCAGGCCGTTCGCGCTCGGTACGGGCTGTACGACTCCCCGTGACCGCCGGTAACCCGAGAATTGCTGTAGTTGCAAGTCACCGCTATTCTTAGCCGTTTCCGGCAGGAACGTGTATGAGTCTCATTCCCGCCCCGATTCGCCGCGGGTTCGAGCGGCTGCTGAATCCGCTCGTGGAACGCCTGATTGCGGCCCGGGTCAACCCCAACTCGATCACGACCGTCGGCACGGCCGTCCTGGTCGGATCGGGGGTCGCCTACGGATTCGGGGAGGTCCGAATCGGGGCCGGCCTGCTGCTGGCCAGCGGCGTGTGCGACATGCTCGACGGG
Organism: Gemmatimonadota bacterium; assembly: GCA_029862925.1. GTDB lineage: Bacteria > Gemmatimonadota > Gemmatimonadetes > Gemmatimonadales > GWC2-71-9 > JAOTWJ01. The sequence continues at coordinate 1,771 of JAOTWJ010000117.1, read as the reverse complement.
CGCGTGGCGCGGGGCGGGGCGGGCGTCACCAAGTTTGGCGCGTTCTACGACTCGACCTTGGATCGGGTGGGCGAGAGTGCGCTGTTCGGGGGGATCGCGCTCTACTTCGTGCTGGGCGGGGTCCCCGACCGGCTCGTGATCACTGCGCTCGTGCTCAGCTTCGTCGCCCTCGCGGCCGGCTTGATCGTGTCGTACGCGCGAGCGCGGGCCGAAGGGCTCGGGCTCGACTGCAAGGTCGGGATGGCGCAGCGGGCCGAGCGCATTTTGGGACTCGGGATCCCCACGCTGCTGTTCGCAGCCGGGCCGGACGGGTTGCTGCTGTTCGCCATCGTCGGCCTGCTTGCCCTCGCGGCGGTCGTGACGGTCGTGCAGCGCATCCACCATGTCTATCGCGCCACGCGGACGGGCCCGGCCCGGCAGACCCAGGCGCGCCAACGCTCGCCGGAGATCGGCGAGTATCTCTCGAAAGGATCGGGTCGTGACGGATAAGGACGCCCGGGCCATCGCCCCGGCTGACGGCAAACTCGGCGTGCTCCTCGTGGGCCTAGGAGCGGTCGCCACGACGTACATCGCCGGAGTCGAGAACGTCCGCCGGCGGGGCGCCGTGCCGATCGGTTCCCTTTGCGAGCTGGGCACGGTCCGGCTCGGCAAACGTACGGAGCACCGGGCGCCGAAGATCCGGGAGTTCGCCTCCCTCGCGGCGCTCGACGACCTCGTGTTCGGCGCGTGGGATCCGATTCCCGACGACGCCTACCAGTCGTGCAAGGTGGCGGGCGTGCTCGAGGAGCGGCACATCGAGCCCGTCGCGGAGTTCCTCAGGGGCATCCGGCCGATGCCCGCCGTGTTCGACCAGCAGTACGTCAAGCGGCTCACCGGGACCAACGTCAAGCAGGCGAAGACCAAGCGCGACCTGGCGGAGCAGCTGCGCGAGGACATCCGGCGCTTCAAGCAGGAGCGGCGCTGCACCCGGCTCGTCATGGTCTGGTGCGCGTCCACCGAGGTGTTCCTCCAGCCCGGCCCCGTCCACCAGAGCCTGGCCGCCTTCGAGAAGGGCATGGCGGCCAACGATCCGGGCATCGCGCCGTCGATGTTGTACGCCTGGGCGGCGCTCCAAGAAGGGGTGCCGTTCGCCAACGGGGCTCCCAACCTCACGGTGGACACGCCCGCCATTCAGGAGCTGGCCGCCAAACAGGGCGTGGCAATCTGCGGGAAGGACTTCAAGACGGGGCAGACCATGGTGAAGACCGTGATCTCTCCCATGCTCAAAGCCCGCATGCTCGGGCTGGCCGGGTGGTATTCGACGAACATCCTGGGGAACCGGGATGGCGAGGTGCTGGACGATCCCGAGTCGTTCAAGACGAAAGAGGAATCCAAGCTCGGCGTGCTCGAGCACATCCTGCAGCCCGCGCTCTACCCCGAGCTGTATGGCAAGATCTACCACAAGGTGCGGATCAACTACTACCCACCGCGCGGCGACAACAAGGAAGGGTGGGACAACATCGACATCGTCGGGTGGCTCGGCTATCCGATGCAGATCAAGGTGGACTTCCTCTGCCGCGACTCCATCCTCGCCGCCCCGCTGGTGCACGACCTCGCGTTGTTCCTCGATCTGGCACAGCGCGCCCGCCTGTCGGGCATTCAGGAGTGGCTGTCCTTCTACTTCAAGAGCCCCATGGCCGCGCCGACGGTGCCGCCCGAGCATGATCTGTTCATTCAGCACACCAAACTGAAGAACACGCTTCGGTGGCTCATGGGCGAAGCGCAGATCACG
>JAOTWJ010000116.1 GCA_029862925.1 Gemmatimonadota bacterium | reverse complement strand
CGTGCGGGCCACCCTGCTCGACTCGCCGGTTCTGCCCGAGCTGCAGACGGCCGAAGCGACGGCGGTGACCGACGACGCCGGCGCGTACAAGATTTGGTACCTTTCGCCGGGGACCTATGAAGTGAGTGTGGACGGGTCCACGGTCACGCCCGTCACCGTGACGGTGGGGGCGAACGAGGCGATCACGGACGTGGACTTCCAGCTCCCGTCCTGACGGTTCGCGGGATCGTGCCGGCCCGTCCGTCGCCGACGGGCCGGTACGGGCAACCGCCCGGGTTCGTCCGCGACGCGCACGGACTCTCGCGGAGGTGGGATGGCGGAGACGCGGGCGGGGTGGTCGGACGGCGACGTAGTGCGGCGCGTGCGGGAGGGGGATGTCGCCGCGTTCGGGATGCTGGTGACGCGATACCGTGAGGCGTTCGGCCGGTACGCGTCGGCGGTGTGCGGCGATCCCGACGTCGCGGCCGACGCGATGCAGGAGGCGTTCATTCGGGCGTACGACGCCCTCGACTCCTGCCGCACGCCCGAGCGGTTCGGGGCCTGGTTCCACCGGATTCTCACGAACCAGTGCCGCAATCACCGCGATCGACGCCGACCGCATGCTCCGCTGAAGGATGGGCTGGGCGGGGCGGTCGCCACGGAACGGGCGGACGACCGGGTGGAGCGGGGTGCCCTGCGGGACGCGATCACGGCGGCCCTGGAGGAATTGAGTGCGGAGCAGCGCGAGGCGTTCGTGCTGCGTCACGTGGAAGGGCGGCCGTATCCGGAGATGGCCGCCTTGACCGGGGAACGGGAGGACGCCCTCCGGATGCGCGTCCATCGGGCGCGCGAGACGATGCGACGGCGGCTGGAGGATTGGCGATGAGCGGCACGCGCGACTGGAGCCCCGAGGCGCAACGGTATCTGGACGGCGACGGCGCCCTCCCCGCGGACGCGGGCGAGGCGGCGCGGGTCGCGGCGTTCCAGGCCGCCGTCGACGACTGGGCCGGCACGGTACGCGCCCCGGACGCCGCGCTGGACGCGCGGCTGATGGAGACGGTCCGGGCACGGGCCGCGGCCGGCGCGCCCGCGACGCAGCGCGCCTGGTGGCGCTGGTTCGTCGAGCCTCATCAGATCGCCGTGCGCCCGGCGTTCGCCGCCGCCGCGGCGGTGGCGCTGATCGCGGTGTCCTCCGCCGTGGCGTTCCTGCTCGATGCCCCCGATCCTACGCCGGTGCCGATGGCCACCGGAACGAACGCGGGGACGATTCTCGTGCGCTTCGAGCTCCGTGCGCCCGACGCCCGGCACGTCGCGCTCGCCGGGTCCTTCAATGGGTGGAACGATTCCACCGTCGTGTTCAGCCAGGCCGCCGAGGCCGGGTTGTGGACCGTCACCGTGGCGCTGCGACCCGGCGAATACCAGTATCTGTTCGTGGTGGACGGTGAGCGGTGGATGCCGGATCCGGCCGCGCACGCGCAGGTGCAGGATGAGTTCGGTCAGACCAACAGTCTGCTCGTCGTCGGTCCGAGAGGAGTGGTGCGCTCATGATCGGGAAGCGACTCGCGGTCGCAGGCGTGGTCGCCGCCGCGTGGGCGACCGGGGCGGCGGCGCAGGAGCGCGACGTCCGGGCCGAACTCGGCGCGCGCGGCGCGCCCGCCGTCTTCGTCGAGCAGGTCGGGGTGCTGGTCGATCAGGCGCGCGCGCAGGGGCTGCCCCCCGGCCCGCTGGCCGACAAGGCGCTCGAGGGGTGGGCCAAGCACGTGCCGCCGGAGCGGGTCGTGCTTGCGCTGGAGCAGGTGCGCACCCGTCTCGCCGACGGCCGGCAGGCCGCGCGCGGGGCCGGGCTCGCCGATCCGCCGGGGCCGGTGATCGCTGCCGCGGGCGAGGCGCTGGGCCGGGGGATGACCCCCGGTGCCATTCAGGAGCTGATCCGCACGGCGCCCACCGCGGACGACGCGGCGGCGGGGCTCTCGGTCGCGGCGTCCCTCGCCGCGCAGGGACTCGAAATGCGCGCGGCCGTGCGGGCGGTGCAACAGGCGTATGGACGCGGGCGCGGTCCGACGCACCTGTTCGAGCTGCCCTCGGCGGTGGCCGATCTGGCGGCCCGCGGCGTGCCCATGTCCGACGTCGCACGGCGCATCCTGCAGGGCGGGGGCCTGCCCCTGCCGCCCATGGTCGGCGGACAAGGGAAAGGGCAGGGGCCGCCGAGCGGCGTGCCGCGCGGCCCGCCCGTCACCCCACCCGGGAAGGCCATCGGCAAGCAGCAGTGACCGGCCTTCGCGTCGCCGGCGCGCTGCTCGTCTGTTTGTCGAGCCTCCTGCATGCGCAGGAGGCTTCCGTGTTTCTGGGCGGCGCGCGAGCGCGCTATGGCGACAGCGTGGCGGGGACCGCCGGATTCGTCGCCGCGCGGCTGGGGTCCGGTCGGGGGCCGCGGGCCGGGCAGGTGGACGCGTCGGTGGCCCGGTTCGTCGACGGCGGGTGGGCGCTGCAGCTGGGGGCCCAGGGCACCGCCGTCTGGCAGGTGGGGAGCGGCGCCACGGTCGCCGGGGTGGCCGCAGGCGCCGCGCTCAGCGACTTCCAGAACGGGCGGGCGAGCGGCACCGCCGCCGTTGGCCCGCTCGCCGCGTTCCCGCTCGGGGCGTCGTCGCTGGTGGTCGGCGCCGCCGGTGGCGCGGTGCGCACTGTAAAGGGCGTGTGGAGCGCGCTCGGCTCGGCGTCGCTCCGCTGGCAGTGGACGCCAGCGGCGTCCGTTGCCCTCGACGCCGGGGTGAACGGGACCGCGGCCGACACGCTGCGGCTGGCCGACATGTCCGTGGCGCTGCGCGTGCAGGCAGGCGCCGTGCGCGGCGCGGCCAGCGCGGGCCTGCGGGTGGGCGATCTCGACGGTCCCTGGGGCGCGGCGGAGATCGTGTGGGAACCCCTGCCGCGCCTCGCGTTCGAAGTGGCGGCCGGTCGATATCCACAAGATCTCACCGGCTTCGCCGAGGGGCTCTACGCCCAGGCGGGCCTCCGGCTCTACGCCTGGCGCGGCCCCCCCCCCGCTCCGCGCCCGAGCCCCGCCCGCCCCGCGCCGGTCACGGCGCATCCGCTCGGCGACGGGCGGGTGGAGATTCATGTGCGCTACGCGCAGCCGGTCCGCGCACTCGCGATCGCGGGCGACTGGAACGGCTGGACGCCCGTGTCGCTGCTCCCCGACGGCGAACGCCTCTGGTCGATTGCGCTGCCGCTGGCGCCCGGCGCCTACAAGTACGCGCTCGTCGCCGACGGCGAATGGGTCGTGCCGGACGGGGCCGCCACCGTGCCCGATGACTTCGGTGGGCGGGTGGGGGTGCTCGTGGTGGGGGGTGAGGCGGCGCCCCTGCCCGACGCGGCGCTGTCGCAGTAGCATTCGCAAGGGCGCGCTTCGACGAGCGAGGATGGCGATGCGAGTGCTGGTGGTGGGAGTGGCGGTCGTGCTGGCGGGCTGTGGCGCCGAGCGCGGGATGCTGCAGGAAGCGGACGTGGTTGGCGCGTACAGCGCCACCTTCCCGGGGCCCTCGGGCGCGCCGCGGGACTTCACCCTCACGCTGGCTCCCGGTAACGTGGCGGATCTGATGAGTGTGTCGGCGCCGGGGGTGCCAGTGGTGGAAACCGGCACGTGGACGGTGGCACCCGGTCATCAGGTGCGTGTGGTGCTCGCCCGCGGAGGTTTGGGCGCGGTGACGACCGACGTGACCTTCCGGCTCCGGCAGGCGCGTCTTACGGCGGCCACCGAGGACAGCGTGCGGTGGGGAACCACGCAGCTGGTCTTCGAACGGCAGGTCGGAAAGACGAACTGACTGGAAGACGGGCGGAAGGGCGGAACGTGGAGGGGCTCACGGCCCGCCCACCATCCGTCCTTCCGTCTTTCCGTCCTTCCGCCCGTCCTGCAACATCGCTTCCACTTCCGCCCGCCCGGCCGCCAGTCGGGCGACCGCGTCCGAGACCTCCCGGGCCGCGGCGAGGTCGGCGGTCACGCTGGCGGCGGTCCCAACGCCCGCATGCATCCGGAGCAGGTTGAGCCGCACCGTTTCGAGCGCCGTAACTGCGTCCTTGAGTCGCGCCTGGGCATCGTCGCGCAGCCGCGCGAGACGATCCGTGAGGTCGGCGCGGCGGTCGGCGGCGGCCGAGGTCCGGCCGCCGCCCGCCTCGGCCAGGAGGACGTTCAGCTCCTCCACGCGCGCGCGCATCGCGTGCGCGTCGGCTTCGAGCCGGCGCACCACGGTCGGCAGGGCCGGGAACTGGGCCCGCACCGCTTTGGGGAGATCCTCATACAGCCGGTCGGCGGCGAGCCCGATGGCGAGTTCGGTGGGGCGATGCGTCGCGCCCCCGGCCGAGATTCCACCGTGCACGCCGCGCGCGAACAGGCGGAAGAACCACCCGCCCACGCGGCTGTTCCAGAACTTGAGCAGCCGTCGCCCCCAGACGTCGCGGGTGCGCTCGTGATGGCGCGCGACGATGGCGCCGCTCACGCCGAACGTCCCCAGCGAGATGCCGAAGGTGGACCATAACGCGGACGAGCCGCGAAGCCCCGGGACCAGCAGCACGGTGGCGACCGACCCGACGAGGGTGATCAGCGAGGTGAAGAACACCGGGCGTGCAACGCGGGCCAGCAAGCCGCTCGAGCCACCGTACTCGAACCGCAGCTCCTCCTGTCGCCGGGCGGCGTCCTCGCGCAACGCGAGCCGCAGATCCTCCAGTCCGAACCCCGCCTTGGCGAGCTTCCGCAACTGGAAGCCGACGGAGACGGCCGGCCCAAAGAGGATGGCACCGCCCAATGCACCCACGATGAGCGAGGCCCCCCACGCGCCGCTCGCCAGGGTGCCGAAGAACCACGGCACGAGGAAGAAGCCTACCAAAGCGACCGCGCCGGCCGACCCGTAGGCCTCGCGGCTCCGCTTGAGGAACACACGGAGCGGGGCGGGCAGCTCCCGCCGCACGATCGCCCCTTCCGCCAGCGCCTCGGCCAGCGCCTCGCCCGTCGGGAACCGATCCTCGGGGCTCTTCGCGAGGCACTTGTCGATGGCGCGCCCCACGCGGGAGGGGACGTCGGGCGCCACGCCCGCCAGCGGGGCCGGCACCTGGGTGATGTGCTTGGCCAGCGTCGCGGCCACGGTGGCGCCTTCGAGCGGGAGTCGGCCGGACATCAGATAGTAGGCCACGCAGCCCAGCGAGTAGAGATCGCTGCGCCCGTCCACCGCCTCGCCGGACGCCTGCTCCGGGCTCATGAACTCCGCCGTGCCGAGCACTTCGCCCTCGGACGTGAGGCCGCCGCCCTCCGCCGGGCGCGCGATGCCGAAGTCCGTCACCATGGCGCGGCCGGTGTTCGTCTCGAGCAGGATGTTGTCCGGCTTGATGTCGCGGTGAATCACGCCCTGGGCGTGGGCGTACGCGAGCGCCCAGGCCACCTCCCGCAGCACGCGCACGGCGTCCGAGGCCGGCACGGGGCCGCGCGTTCGGACCCGGTGGCCGAGCGTTTCGCCATCCACGAACGCCATGGCGAAGAAGACGAAGTTGTCGATCTGGTCGACCGCGTAGATCGGCACGATGTGCGGGTGCGAGAGCTTCGCCGCCATGCGCGCCTCGCGCAGGAACCGCTCGCGCAGTGCGGGTTCGGCGGCATGACGCCCCGGCAGCAGCTTCAGCGCCACCGGCCGATCGAGCGCCACCTCGTACGCGAGGTAGACGATTCCCATGCCGCCGCGCCCCAGCTCCCGCTCGATGGAGTAGCGACCCGCCAACGCTTCCTGTAGAGGCAGAAACTCGGCGTCAGGCCCGGAAGGCATGGGGGACGATGGCGAGCGCGGGGAGACGGGTCAAGGTCGATGCTCGTGAACCGAGCAACGTGAACCGAGAGGCGAAGCGAACATGCGCGCGGTGTCCGCGTTCACCGCGGGCTGCAGCGGGTGTCACGTATCCCGCGTCTCCCGCTGTCCCGCCAGTGCCGCGTCGACCTCGTCGCCGATCCGCCGGGCTGCTTCGAGGTTGCGCGTTAGTTCGTCCAGCGTCCCGGTACCCGCGTGGAGGCGGAGCAAGTCGAGGCGCAGGGTCTCGAGCGCCGCGACCGCGGTGGCGAGCCGGCCGTTCGTTTCCGGATCGGTGGCGTCGGCGCGCAGGGCCAGGGCGTCGGCTTCGAGTCGTCGAATCAGCGAGGGCACGTCCGCGAGCCGCGCCTGCTGGCCGGGGGGAAGCGCGCGGAACAGGTCGCCGGCCGCCTTGCCGAGCGCGAGGGCCGTGGGTTCCCCGGCCACCGGTCGGGTGGCCTCGCGCCGCAGACCGATGCCCGCCACGCCGAACAGCCAGCGGCCGACCCGCGACTGGAGCACACGGCTCCACACGGAGGGTTTGCCGTGCCGCAGGTCGCCCCACAGTATGCGCACGGTCACCACCGGCACCATCACGGCGCCGGCCGCGGCGAGGAAGTTGAGGGCGATGGGTGCGTCGATGGTCGTGAGCCACACGAACAGCGCGGTTTTCGCGGCCCCGACGCCGGTGAGCCACCACGTCTCGCGCCGCATGCCGCGCACCGCGCCGGGGGCGAGCGCGGTCTCGGCGTCCACGTGGCGCTGCTCCAGGACCGCGGCGGGCCGCACGCTGGCGTAGTCGTACCCCTGCCGGGCGAGTTGGCGCGCGCGGCTCATGAGCTGCGTGAAGCGCGCGCCGGCGAGCCCGACCGCCAACGCGCTCGCCGGGATGAACACGGCCGCCCCGAACAGGTCCCCCTGGAACAATCCGAAGTAGAGCCCCAGCGCTCCCCCGCTCACGAGCAAGGCCGTGCCGATCTCGCCGCTGGCCGCGTCGGCGTCCCGCAGGAACCCGCGGACCGGAGCGGCGACGTCGGCGAACGCGCCGCGCGCCGCATCCAGCTCGGCGGCCAGCGCCTCCGCCGACGGGAATCGTCCGGCCGGGTCTTTCACCAGGCAGCGGTCGATGGCCGTCGCGAGCCGGACGGGGACCCTGGGGGTCAGGGTCGCGACCGCGGGCGGGGCCGCACCCGCATGCTGGGCGAGGAGGCCGGCGACCGTCGCGCTCTCGAACGGCAGCCGCCCCGTGAGCGCAAAGAACGACGTTACGCCGAGCGAGTAGAGATCGCTGCGCGCGTCCGTCGGCTCGCCGCGCGCCTGTTCGGGACTCATGTACTGGGGCGTGCCCGCCGCCGCCTCCCCGCCGTCCGCGCCGCCCGCCGCGATGCCGAAGTCGGCCACCAGCGCGCGGCCGGTGCCGCGTTCCAGCAGCACGTTGTCCGGCTTCACGTCCCGGTGGATCACGCCGTGCGCGTGCGCGTGTCCCAGCGCCCACGCGACCTGTTGCACGACGCGCAGCGCCTCGCCCGGCGGCAGCGGGCCGGCCCGACGGACGCGCGCCCCCAGCGTCTCGCCGTCCACGTAGCTCATGACGAAGAACACGAGGTCGCCGTGCTCCTCGACCGCGTGAATCGGCACGATGTTGGGATGCGAGAGCCGGGCGGCGGTCCGCGCCTCGCGCAGGAACCGCGCGCGCAGGCCGGGCAGGGCCGCGAGCGTCGGCGGCAGCAGCTTGATGGCGATCAGCCGGTCGAGCGCCACGTCGCGCGCGAGGAACACGATGCCCATGCCGCCGCGGCCAAGCTCGCGGTCGAGCGAATAGCGGCCGGCGACCACGCGCTGCAGCGCGACGAACTCGGCGGACGGAGGCTGGGGCATGGGCGGTCCTTCCTAGGGGCTACGTGCCCGGGCGCCGGGGAGATTCGCGCGCGGGTTCGTCAGCCTTCGGGCCGATCCTCCACGAACAAGATGCGGGCGAACGGGTCGATCGTGACCGCGGTGCCCGCCGGCACGCGCAGCGTGGCGTGCCCGTCCCGCAGCTCGACCACGCGGGTCGTGTCCCCCACCGTGAGCTCGACGGGCACGGGGAACGGCCCGCCGCGCTCGAGCTTCCAGGTGAGCGTGAGCGTGTCGCCCACATGGGTGACCACGAGTCGCGGCAGGGCGGCCCGGTGCACGTACACGTCGAAGAACCATCCCAGCTCGCGTCCGCTCTCGGCTTCGGCGATGGTCTGGAAATCCCGGGTGCCGGCAAAGCGGACGGCCCGGCCGTCCCGCCTCCGCGCGAGCGCGCTGTCGGGGTACGCCATGCGGCGGAGCGCCCGGAAGAACGCGTCGTCACCCACGATCCACCGGAGCGTATGGAGTACCCAGGCGCCCTTGAAGTAGATGTCGTGCCGGTAGATCTCGCGCGCCGACTGCGACTCCAGTGGAGCGACGGGGGAACGATTGCTCACGGAACGGCGAATGCTCTGGAAGTACGCCCGCGCGCGGGCGGCCCCCTGCGTGTCCTCGAGCCACAGCCCCTGCATGTACGTGCCGAACCCTTCGTGCAGCCACATGTCCTTCCAGTCGGCGTTGGTCACGAGGTTCCCCCACCACTCATGCGCGAGTTCGTGGTGGTGGAGGGCGTCGAAGCCCCAGTCCACGCCCATCGTCATGGCGCGGTTGTTGAAGTTCGCGCCGTAGGCGATGATCGATTGGTGTTCCATCCCCAGATGGGGCGTTTGCGCGATGCCGTACTTGTCCCTCCGAAACGGGTAGGGGCCCAGGCGATGCTCGTACCAGGTGAGGTGTGAGAGGATCTCGGGGAACAGCGCGCGCGCCTTGTCGACGTCTTCCCGCAGCACGTAGAACACGACCGGAATCGAGTCACCCGCGACGCTCGCGATCGTCGTGTCGAGGGTGCGATAGGGCGCGATGTTGAGCGCCACGTTGTACGCGCTGATGGGCGTCGAAACGAACCAGCACCAGGTGTCCAGACCGTCCCGCCCGCGGTCCACGCCGCGGAGGCGTCCGTTGGAGGCGACCACGAGGCCGGCGGGCACCGTCACGCGGATCGCCATGGAGTCGGGCTTGTCGGACACGTGGTCCTTGACCGGCCACCACACGTCGGCGCCGAGCATCTGGTTGGAGGTCGCGATCCAGGGGGCGCCCGACGGCGTCCGGGCCCACTGGAAGCCGCCGTCCCACGGGGGCCGTGGGGCGACCCGCGGGCGGCCACCGTAGGTCACCCGCAACCGCAGTGCCTCGCCAGGCTGGAGCGTGCGCGGCAGCTCCACGCGCACCCGGCCACCACACCGCGTGAATGGCAGGGTGGGGGAGGACCCGGCGGGCGACTGCACGCTGTCGATACGGAGCAGCGTGTCGAGATCGAGCGCCACGACCGCAGCGGGGGAGACGATCGTC
>JAOTWJ010000288.1 GCA_029862925.1 Gemmatimonadota bacterium | reverse complement strand
GACCACCTCCTTGCCGGTCCCGCTCTCGCCCTGGATCAGCACGGTCGAGTCGGTGGGCGCCACCTGCTCGGCGAGCTGAATGACTTCGAGGAACCGCCGCGCCTTGCCGATCGGCGCCACCCACCCGCTCCGGTCCCGCCGCCGGATCTCGCGCTTGAGATCCCGATTCTCGGAGCGCAGCTGCCGCGTTTCGGCCGCCCGCCGCAGAATGGCCAACAGGTCGTCGTTCGAGAACGGCTTCTGGACGTAGTAGAAGGCGCCCTGATTCACCGCCTGGATGGCGGTCTTGAGCTCGGCCTGCGCCGTCATCAGGATCACCGGCGTCTGGGGGTCCTGTTGCTTCACGGCCTCGAGAATGTCGATCCCGGAGGTCTGCGGCATCCGGATGTCCGTGAGCACGATGTCCGGATTGCCCGTGCGGATGGCCTGCAGGCCGGCGCGCCCGCCCTGCGCGGTCTCGACTGCGAAGCCGGAGTTCTTGAGGAGAATCCGCAGCGTGTCGAGGATGCCCGATTCGTCGTCGATCACGAGCACGGAGGGCAGCTGGTCGGTCATGGGCGGCTCGCAGCGGCGCGCGCGGGCGCCGGCAGGAGAATCGTGAACGTGGTGCCGTGCCCCGGCGCACTCTCGACCAGGACGGTGCCACGGTGTGCCTCGATGGCGCGGTGCACGATCGCCAGGCCGAGCCCCGACCCGCCGACCCGGCCGGAGACGAAGGGCTCGAACAGGCGGTCACGCAGTGTCGCCGGAATGCCGGGGCCGCCGTCCCGCACGCGGAGCAACGCCGCCCGGGTCAGCTCGGTGCCGGCAAGCAGCTGGTCGTCCGTCGTGTCGGCGACGGTGACCTCCACCTCCGCCTCGCCGCCCCCGGCCTGGACGGCATTCAGCAGGAGGTTGACGACGACGCGGTGCAGGAGATCCTCGTCGCCTTCGACGGGAGCGCAGTGCCCGGTCACGCCGATGGCGACGTTCGGCCCGCACGACGGGTGGCGCCGGATCACCTCCACCGCGGCCTCCGCCACCGCCCGGAGATCCACCGGCCGCGCGAGGGAGACGCGTACGCGGGCGAATTCGAGAAACTCGTTCAACAACCGACTGAGCCGGTCGCTTTCACGCAGCACGAGTTGGGCGAGCAGTCGCTCGTCGTCGTCGGCCGTCGCCGCCCGCGCCAGCTGCTCGACCGACGACCGGATCGAGGCCAGCGGATTCTTGATCTCGTGCGCCAGCGACGCCGACAGCTCGGCGACGGCCTCGAGCCGTTGCGTCCGGAGCCGCAGCGCTTCCACCCGCTTCTGATCGGAAATGTCGGTGAAGATGGCGGTGACCGACGGCGTGGCGCCGTCGGGCCCGTCGAGCAGCGTCGTCGTGAGCCCGATGACGTGGGATTCCCCGTCGGTATGGACTCGCCCTTCCACTCGCTGGCGCCGCCGGCCCTCCTGCTGCGTGGCGGTGATCGCGCGTGCCAGCTCCGGCGACCGCCCGGCGAGCAGCTCCATGACAGGCCGACCCAGATGCTCGCCCGCCGAGAAGGCGAGCAGGCCCTCGGCGGCGGGGTTGGCATAGACCAGCGCCCCCTCCCCATCCACCGTGAGCACCCCGCTCCCGATGTTGCGGAGAATGTCGCCGGCTTCGAGCCGCAGCCGCCGGACCTCCCGTTGCAGCACCTCGCGCTCGCGCCCGATCACGCGCACCCGGGTCGCCACCCACCCGGTCGCCAGCGCGACCGTGACGAAGACGGCGAGCTGCAGCCAGAGGGCCAGACCGATCCGCGTCGGGTGTCCGAACACCGCGTCGGCCACCAGCAGGACGCACGCCAGAACCGTCACCAGCAGGCCCGATCCCAGCGGCACCAGCACCGCGGTCGCCGCAATGACCAGGATGTACAATGGGATGAAATCGCTCTCGGGGCCGCCGGTCACGTGCACGACCGTGGTCACGAGCACGAGATCGTACATCGCCTGGGCGTAGAAGAAGGTCGTCCCGGGCGCCCGTCGCGCGACGTGCGTGTAGAAGGCCGACGCCCCGCTCATCACCAGCGACGCGAGGGCGGCGATGGCCAGGGTGAGCA
>JAOTWJ010000115.1 GCA_029862925.1 Gemmatimonadota bacterium | reverse complement strand
CGGACGGGGGTCTCACCGACGGGCGCGTGTTCTTCGACATGACCGAGGCGCCGGGCGAAGAAGCGCTGGACGGCATCAAGCTGGACGAGCGCGGCAACCTGTACGTGTCCGGGCCCGGCGGGCTGTGGATCATCTCACCCGAGGGGAAACATCTGGGCACGGTGCGTGGGCCCGAGCTGGCCGCGAATTTCGCATGGGGGGACGCGGACGGGCGAACGCTCTATCTCACGGCGCGGACCGGCCTCTATCGCTTACGACTCGGCGTCGGCGGTGCAACGTTCATGGCCGCAATCATGCGCGACCGTTGACGGGTGCACATGGGCACGGCGCCCTGGGGGGATTCCCGGTGCGCCGGTGGTGGACGTGTGGTTGCCGCGGAGTGCGGCGGGGGGCAGTATCATGGATGGTGCCGTCCAGGTCGAGACCGCGGCGACGTATGGCGCCGCCGCGTCGGCGGGTAGCGGCGTGACGCCGGACTCGATGTCCTTCGAGCAGCTGCTGACGCCGTTGCTCAGCCCGGCATTCGGCATCGCCATGAGTCTCGTCGGCAACGCCGCGGATGCCGAAGACGCGGTGCAGGACGCGGCGCTGCGTGCCCTGCGCGGGTTCGACTCGTTCCAGCCGGGCACGAATTTCAAGGCGTGGTTCTACAAGATCCTGACCAACTGCTGCTTTGGGCGCCACCGACAGGAGAAGCGGCGCCCGGCGGCCGTGGACCTCGACGATGTGCCGGACCTGTATCTCTATGCCCGCACCGCGGCATCAGGCTTGCATACCGTGAGCAGCGACCCCGCGGCGCTGCTGATGGAGAAGATGAGCCTCGAGCAGGTCCGCGCGGCCATCGACGCCCTGCCAGCGGAGTATCGGGTGGTGGCCACGATGTTCTTCCTCGACGATCTCACGTACGAGGAGATCGCGGACATGCTGGGCATTCCAGTGGGCACGGTCCGTTCCCGGCTCCATCGAGGACGCCGGATGCTGCAGAAGGCACTGTGGCTGATCGCCGAGGAAGCGGGCATTGTGCAGGAGCTTTCCCGAGGGAGCGCGTGATGACGCCGAACCGATTGACGTGCGAAGAGACGTTCCGGCGTCTCAATGACTACCTGGATCGGGCGCTGAGTCCTGAGGAGAAGCGCCTCGTCGAAGAGCATCTCGAGACCTGCGCGGGCTGCGCCCGCGAGTTCCGGTTCGAGATGAGCCTGCTGGACAACCTGCGGGCCAAGCTCAGCCGGATCGACATCCCGGAAGACATGCTGGCGCGGATCACGCGCCGCCTGGAGGAAGCCCGGCGGGAATGCGAGTGAGCCGCAGGCAGGTCGCCTGACGGTCAGGCAGGCGGGCGCGCGAGAGCGCGTGCCACGTCCGGATCCACGCCGCAGGCGGCCAGCCACGAGGCCGGGAGGCGCGCCCCGCAGCGTCGCAGCGTCTCCGGGTCGAGCGACACCCGGTCCCGCACGCGCGCCTCCGGCAGCCCACGCGCTTCGGCGAGGCTGCCGCACCCCACGAAGACCGTCTTGGCCACCAATGCCCCGGCGAAATCGGCGCCGGTGAGATTGCTGCCGTTGAACGTCGCGTACGTCAGATCGGCGTCACGCAGGTCGGCGCCCGCGAGATCGGCGGAGACGAACAGCGCTCCCGTCAGGCTCGTGCCTCGCAGCCTCGCTCCCCGCAGCATCGCGAAGCTCAGATTCCCATCGGAGAGATCCGCGCCGGAGAAGTCCGTGTCCTGGCAGGTCGTATGCCGCAGGTCGGCGCGCTGGAGCTCGGCCCCCTGGCAGGCGGCGTCGCTCAGCGTGGCGAACAGGGCGCTGAGCCGCGGCAGCCGGGCGCGCTGGAGCGACGCGCGGGCGAGGATGACGCCCAGGAGTCGCAGGTCCGCCGCGCCTGCCTCGTCGAGCGCGGCCCCGGTCAGGTCGGCGCCGCTCAGGTCCGCGCTGGACAGATCGGCGGCGCGGAGATCCGCGTTCCGCAGGTCGCCCTGACAGAGGTCGCAGCCGCGCAGGTCCTCGCGCGCCAGCGAGACGCCGCGCAAGTCGGCGTACGACAGACGGCTGCCCGCCGGGATGGGCTCCCCGGCCGCCACGCGCAGCAGAACCTCGCCGCTCTCGCGGTGGCGAATCGCGAGATCCGGGCGCGCCGGCGACGGGGAGGGAGGCACGCCGCAAAAGATATGGGGTTCCAGGGCGGGCGGCGAGGCCACGCTTAAGGGCCTAGGTGAGCGCGAACCGGTCCAGTCGCATGACCAGGGACTGCACGCCTTCCGCGAGGGTGGGGTGCACCGCCTGCGCGTCCACGATGGCCCGCGGGCTCGCACCAGCCTGCATCAGCGTCGAGAAGATGTGAATCAGCTCGCCGGCCTCGATCCCGACGATCGCGGCACCGAGCACCCGCTCGGTAGCGGGATCCAGGAGCACCTTCAGGAGCCCGGCGGTTTCGTCCAACTCGCTGGCGCGGGCGATGGCACCGAACGGCATCGACGCCACCTCGCAGGCGATCCCCCGGTCGGCGGCCTCCCGCTCGGACAGGCCCACGCGAGCGACCTGCGGGTCGGTGAAGACGCAGTACGGGATCAGGCGGCCGGCTCGCGTGCGGGCCGGGGAGCCGTCGCCGTCGCGCGTCAGCCGGTCGAACAGGATCCGGTGATCGTCCCACGATGTGTGCGTGAATTGCGGGCCGCCGGTGACGTCGCCCACCGCATAGACACCGGCGGCGCTGGTGCGGTAGGCGTCGTCCACGGTCACGAAGCCGCGGCGGTCGAGGGCAATGTTGGCCGCGGCGCACCCGAGGTCCCCCGTGTTCGGCACACGACCCACCGCCACCAGCGCGTGGGAGCCCGTCACGGCGGTGCCGTCCGTCAGCTGCAATCGGACGCCCCCCTGGTCCGCGGAGGCGGTGCTGGCGGACACGCCGAGGCGCAGGTCGATCCCCTCGCGGCGGAACACGTCCTCGATCGCGACCGAGACGTCGCTGTCCTCGCGGTCGAGCAGGTGCTGCCCGCGGTGGACGATCGTGACGGGGGCGCCGAACCGCCGGAACATCTGGCCGAACTCGCACCCGATGTAACCGCCGCCGAGCACGATGAGGTGCTCGGGCAGCGCACGCAGCTCCATGATGCCGGTGCTGTCGAGGGTCGGCACGCGGTCCAGACCGGGGACGTTCGGCGTCGCGGGCCGGGCGCCGACGTTGAGCACGATCGTGTCGGCGGTGTACCGCGTGCCGTTGACGCCGATGAGCCGCTCGCCCACGAAGCGCGCGTTCCCCCGGACGAGCGTGAGCCGGTCGCCCGCCCGCTCGAGCCGTCGTTCCACGCCGGCCCGCCACTCCGTCACGATACGGTTCTTGCGCTCCACGACGGCGGCGAGATCCACCTGCACGTCGCCCACATGCACGCCCAGCCGGCCGGCGGTGCGAACCATGTGCGCGGCCCGCGCGCTCGCCACCATGGTCTTGGTGGGGGTGCAACCGTAGTTGACACAGGTCCCGCCGACGTGGGCGCGCTCGATCAGCGCCACGCGACGGCCCGCTTCAGCGAACCGGGCGGCCAGGGGCACCCCCGCCTGCCCCGCGCCGACGATGATGACGTCGAACCGGATCGGCGCGGCGCTCATCGCGCCCTCGGCTTCGCCGGTGGGGCTTCGCCGCCGGCCGGTTCGACGAGCTGCAGCACGTGGCCGTCCGGATCGCGAACCTGGGTGCCCCGTGCCACGCCGAGCGCCGGATCGAGATCCGCCACCACGATCGGCGACACGAGCTGGTAGCCCGCCGCCCGCAGCCGCCCGCGCACCGCCGCCACGTCGGCGGTGGTGAGCGTCGTCTGCCAATGCGCGAGATCGGTGGCGCGCGCGTCCGCCGGCGCCGGCCGCCCGTCCCGCGGCGTGAGATACTCGAGGAACTCGATGCCCGGGCCCACGGGTGCGCGGAGCGCGGTGATCCGGAGCCGCGCGCCGAACACGGCATTGAGCCGTTCCTGCTCGGGTCCGTAGTTCTCGCTCTCGCCCGCCACGCGCATCCCCAGCACGTCCCGGTAGAACGCCAGGCTCGCGTCGGTCTCGCCCACGACGATCGCCGTATGGTCGATGCCCAGGAACAGCCGGGCCGTCGGCGCCTGCCAGCGCGGATCGCCCTTGCCCGCGGGGAAGTGGATGATCTCGAGCGCGTGCCCGTCGGGATCCTTGAAGTAGAACGCGCTGATGCCCCCGGCGTTGGGATTCCAGTCGGGGAGGCGCTGGGGACCGGACGAGACGTGCGTCACGCGGTGCTGTCGCAGGTGGGCGTAGGCGCTGTCGATGTTGCGCACGACGATAGCGATATGCTGAAACGTGCGGTCGTTGCTACGGGCGTCCATGGGAATGGGACGGCCGCCGGGCGCCAGGAACTGCGTCAGCTCGACGGTCTCATCGCCTAGACGCAGCCGTACGATGCGCGCGCGCGTCCCAAAGACGCCGACGAGGCGATCGAACGTGTCGCCCGTGACCTCCACGTCGGACACCTTGGCGAACGTGAGCACGTGGGTGAAGAAGGCCACGGACCGGTCCATGTCGCTCACGGTGAACCCCACGGCGTCCACGGACCGGACCGTCGCGACCTGTGCCCGGAGATGGGCGGCGGGCGCGGTGCCGGCGAGCAGCGCCAGGAGGAGCAGCAGCTGGACCGGCGCGGTTGGACGGCGGCGAAGCGGCAGGGGCATGGGCTGGGTCCTCTAGACGGGAGCGCCGGGCTGCGCCGCGGCCGCGTACCCGCAGCGGAAGATGCAGCGCGACGAATGGTCGTGGTGGAGCTTGGCGCAGACGACGCGGCTCGCGCCGCGGAGCCGCGTGTACAACTCGGCCGCCGCCAGCATCCCGAGGGGCGGCGCCAGGAAGTAGAGCCAGAGTGCGGTCCACAGCCGGGCCGGCAGGGCCGACGCGAACGTGCGCGCCGGATTCATGCTCATGCCCGACAAGGGGGCCTCGATGGCGATGTAGAGCGCCACGAGCAGTCCGGCGAGAAGCCCCGTGTACCGGGCGACGCTGCGCGAGTTGGTGGCGAGCAGGATGGTCAGCATCAGCAGGAACGAGATCGCGACCTCGGCGGTGAACGCGACCGGGATCCCGTCCGCTCCCGGGAGCGTGACGACGTAGTGCACCGGCGGTTCGGCGAAGGGTACGCCTACGGCCAGCGCGACCAGCCCGACGCCGGCCAGGCCGCCGCCGAACTGGGCGAGGACGTAGAACACCGCGTCCCACGTCTGCACCTTGCCAAGTCGGAAGAACGTGAGCGTCACGGCGGGATTGATGTGGGCGCCGGAGCGCCGACCCCAGGGCGAGTAGATGATGCCCACCGCCGTCAAACCCATCGCCAATCCCATCAGACCACGCCGCACCGCCGGATCGGCAATGGCGTCACGCACCGGCGAGCCCGGATGCTCGAGCACCACGCCAAAGACGCCGGCGGAAATCATGAACGCGCCCAAGCCGGCCGCCTCCATGAGGTACTCTGGCCAATGGTGGGCCAGCGCCTGGCGCACGGTCACGCCGCGCGCGTCCGGGCCGCCGCGTCGGCGGCCACGTTCACGTAGATCTTGATCGCGTCCTTGGCGTCCGTGAGCAGCCGGATCATGTCGGCGTAGCGGTCGAGCCCCGCGACGGGGTGCGTCAGGAGCTGCGACAGCCAGCCCGGCCAGGTTGCTTCCGCGATGGCGAAATCGGCCACCCCGCGCTCGAAGTCGGCGCGGGCGGCGTTGACGCTGCCCACCACGACCTTGTTCCCCAGCACGAAGCGCTGGAGGATGTGATCCGCATGAACGTGGTCCGCCTCGCGGTTGCCGCCGGCAATCCCGGTGAGCACGAGCACGCCGTTGGTGCCGAGCCGTTCCATGGCCTCGAACACGAGCGGGCTGAACCCCGTGGCCTCGATCATGAGATCCACGTTGCCGAGCGACGCGGCGACGTCCTTGAGCGGCCGATCCTCGGCGCTCACGTAGGTGGCGCCGAGCGCTTCCGCCAGCTCCGCGTTGCGGTTGGGCTTGGGGGCGAGCGCGTAGGTCACGACGTCCAGCCCGCGGGTCCGGAGCGCCATGGTGGCGAGCAGGCCCAGGGGGCCCGCCCCCAGCACGACGGCCTTCCGCGGCCGCCACACGCCCAGCCGGTTCTGGATCAGGTACGCCTGGCGAATCGCCTTCTCGGCGACCGACGTGGGCTCGAGCAGCACGGCTACGTGCCGCAGCGCCTGCGGGATCTTGATGGCGTAATCGGCGCTGTCCACCACGCGCTCGGTGAGATAGCCGTGCCGCCGACTGATGCCGCGCTCGTAGTAGACATCGTCCGTCGTCATGTCCTGATAGCCGATCCGGTCGTATACCGAGGTGCCCGGTCGCCGCACCATGAACACCACGTAGTCGCCGGGCACCAGCTCGGTGACGTTGGGCCCGACTGCTTCCACCAGGCCGAAGCTCTCATGGCCCAGGACCAGGATGTTCGACCCGTCGGGCGCCGTCCCATACTCGGCGGCGTTGATCTCGCGGTCGGTGGCGTCGACCCCCACCTGGAGGATCCGGGCCAGCACCCCGCGACCGTCGGGTACGTCCGCCACGCTGGGCGCCGGGATGTCCGCCAGGTGAATGCTGTTCGCGATACCGGGACGCACGGCGATGGCTTTCATCACTTGAGCCTCTCGAGCAGGTGGTCGCCCACCCGCAGCGCGTTAGCCGCGATGGTGAGCGCCGGATTGACCGCGCCGCACGACGGGAAGAAGCTGCCGTCCACCACGTAGAGGTTGTCGACTTCCCACGCGCGGCAGTCGGGGTTCAGGGCCGAGGACTGCGCGTCACGACCGAAGCGGACGGTGCCGTTCTGATGCGCGACGCCTGCCAGGGGAACACGCTGGCCCACGAACAGGTTCCGGCTGAAGAGCCCCTGGTGGCACTCATGGCCATGCACGGCACATGTCCGCTGCTGCTGCATGAGGTGCTTGAGCTGGGCGATGAGCCGCTTGTGGCCGTCCTCGTTGTTCGGCCGGTACGCGAGCACGATGTTGCCGTTCCGGTCGAGGGTGACGCGGTTCTCCGGATCGGGCAGGTCTTCCGACGTGAGCCAGAAGTCGAGCGAGTGCCGCGCCATCTGGTCGAGCGTCCAGCCGGGCGTGAGCGGCGGCGCGCCGGTGGCGAGTGTCTCGCCGTCCAGCTTCCCGACGAACGAGATGTGCCCCATCGGATGGGCCCAGTCCGGCGAGCCGAAGTAGTAGTCGTTCACCGACAGCGTCTTCTGGAACACCGTCGGGTTGGGGCACTTGGCGATGGCCATCATCACGGAGTTGAGGTGGCCCATGTAATGGCGCCCCACCACGCCCGAGCCGTTCGCCAGCCCCTGCGGATGCCGGTCGTTGGCCGACCGCAGCAGCAGGGCCGCCGAATTGATGGCGCCGCACGAGACGACGACGACGTCCGCGCCGTATTCCTCCGTGCCGCCGTTCCGCTCCACGACGACGGACTTTACCTCCCCGCCCGTGCCGTTGGTCTGGAGCTTCCGGACCAAGGCGCCGGTGAGGAGCGTGACGTTGGGATTCGCGAGTGCGGGATCCACGCAGCAGACCTGCGCGTCCGCCTTGGCGGACACGAGGCAGGGGAAGCCGTCACACGTCTCGCAGCGGATGCACGGGCTCGTCCGCGGGCTCGCTTCGTTCAACATGACACCGAGCGGCGTGTGGAACGGTTTGAGCCCGAGGCCGGCGAAGTCCTCGGCCAGTTGCTGGATCCGCGGCTCGTGCCGGATCGCGGGGAACGGATACGGGGCCGAGGCCTTGGGCTCGGTGGGATCCTCGCTGCGCTGGCCCCGCACCTGATAGAGGCGCTCGGCCTCCGTGTAGTACGGCTCCAGCTCGTCGTAGCTGATGGGCCAGGCGGGGGAGATCCCCCCGTGGTGCCGCAGCTCGCCGAAGTCCTCGCGCCGCAGCCGGAACAGCGCGGCGCCGTAGAACTTGGTGTTGCCGCCCACGTTGTAGTTCGTGTGCGGGTGCAGCGGCTTGCCGTCGCGGTCGTACCAGACCTCCTTCGCCTGGTACTTGCCCTCCACGTTCACCGCGCGGGGACGCCAGTTGTCTTTCTCGCGCGGTACGTAGTTCCCGCGCTCGAGCAGCAGGATCCGTTTGCCCGACGGGGCGAGCCGGTGGGCGAGCGTCCCGCCGCCCGCGCCGCTGCCGATGATGATGACGTCGTAGTGCATCGTTCGACTCGATCGAAAGAGAGCGCGGGCACCAGCGGCCGTCGCACGTGGGCGGAGCGGCGCTTTGCTATGCGCCCCGCCCGCCGTGCCACGGCCCCGTCGTGCTCAGTGGTTCATGCCCATCATGCCGGGGGTCACGGTCACCCGCACGACCTGGCCGACGGGAGGGTACGTGTAGCCGTCGTTCACGGGGCGCACGGTCCCGTGTTCGGCTTTCCCCGTGTTCGCCATCTTCTGGCGTGGCGCCTGATCGGCGCCGACGCCTGGCTCCTGGTTGACCTCGGTCCCGGCGTCCCACAGGACGAGCCGCGGCGTGATGTCGCCCGTGAGCGGCTTGCCCTGCGCGTCGAACAGTGGAATCCCCGCGGCATCCGGCGCGTAGAACAGATCGTTCGACTGGCCGAACATCATGGCCAGCGTCAGTCGCTGCCCCGGCGCGGCCTTGAACGTGACCGTATAGGACTTCCCGGGCGTGATGGGTCCCGCGGCCATGTCGCCGTCCGGAATGGCCATCGCGCCCACCGCCACGACGCCGGGCGTGCCCCCGAGCGCGTGCGAGAGGGGCTCCGGGTTGCCTTCTTCCGCGAGCGTCTCGAGCCCCACGCCTCGGTCGGGCTGGCCGGACGTGAATAGCGGTGCCGGGGCGGTGTGGACGACCCAGAGGACCGGGGCCGTCGGGGCCGGGGCGGTGCCACCGGTCGACAGCTTCAGCGTCATCGGGGTCGAGACGTTCTCGATCCGGACGGTGAAGTCGACCGCCTTGTCCTTCATGGCGGACGACTGCTGCGCCACGGCCGGTGCGGCGAGCGCCAGCGCGAGGGGGAGCAGGAACGGTACGCGAGTCATGGAGTCGATCCTCCGGAAGCGCGTCAGCGCCGGTTCAGGACAGGGGTGCCGAGCCGAAATTCACGGAGAACCGGCGGCACCAGATGGTCACGGTGCGGTACCGGGTGAGATCGGTGCCCGCGGGGATGTCGTAGTTCTGGTCGCCCACGTTGCCCTTGAGCCCGCCGAGCCCCACGAAGCCCGCCGTGGTGACGGTCTCGT
>JAOTWJ010000114.1 GCA_029862925.1 Gemmatimonadota bacterium | reverse complement strand
AAACCGGCTCGCCCGGTTCGCCCTCGAGGTGAAGATCCCCGGGGGCGTGCCCGAGAAGTATCGGGATGCCGTCCAGCGTACGGCGGAGGGGTGCACCGTGCATCACACGCTCACGCACACGCCCCAAATTGCCGTGACGATCATGGAAGGCAGCGCGGCCGCTACCGGTTGACCCCGCCGTCGAACGCTCGACGGCCGGCGTCGCGCGATGGCGTGACGCCGGCCGTGTGCGTTGTGCGCTCCGCCCAGACCTGGGCGGCGGGTTACACGGCTCAGCTGAAACCCGTCGGCCCGCAGGCGGCGCCTCCGCCGGTGGCGCGGGAGCCCGTGAGCACGTTCACCGCCGCAAAGTGCCGCGCGACATCCGCCGAGCCACAGGTGGGACAGGCAGGCGTGACGCCGTCGCCGTACTCGGCGATGCTCATGCGCACGCCGAACGGCTTGGCGCAGGTCTGACAGGTATAGTCGTATCGGGGCATGGGTCTCGAAGTAAGAACCGGTTCAGCCTACCAATGGTAACATTGCAGTATACATATATCTTGCCGCGCGTCCAGGGGCGCGGCTAGTCCCGCACCGTGGGTGCCGAGGCCCCGGGTTCGGCCAGCAGCGACCGGAGATCGAGCGGCTGCGTGACCATGGCCAAGGTGCCGTCGGCGGCGCGCGGCCACGCGGCGCGCGGGCGGTCCCAGTACAGTTCCACGCCGTTCCCGTCCGGGTCGTCGAGATACAACGCCTCGCTCACCCCGTGGTCCGAGGCCCCGCGGAGCGCGATGCCCGCGGCGGTCACTCGCCGGTACGCGTCCGCGAGCACGCGCCGTTCCGGATAGCGGATCGCGATGTGGTACAGCCCGGTTGCGCCCCGGGGCGGGGGCGAGCCGCCGCGGCTTTCCCACGTGTTCAGGCCCAGGTGGTGGTGATAGCCGCCGGCGCTCAGGAACGCGGCCTGGCCGCCCATGCGCTGGGTGATCGCGAAGCCGAGCACGTCGTGGTAGAACGCGAGGGCGCGGTCGAGGTCGGCCACCTTGAGGTGGACGTGACCGATCGTGACGCGCGGGTCGATGGTCGGGAATGGGGGCATGGTGGGTTCGGTTTTCGGTTGAGGTGGAAGATCCGCAGCGGTGTCCGCGTGAGTGATGGTTACCCGCCCGTCGGTCGTGCATGCGCCCCGCCAGAGGCCACGGGCGGCGACGGTCGCTGGGCCGGACGAATCAGTGACGTGTCCGAATCGGATGTTCGGCGGGACCGGCTGCATGGTGACCCGCAGCGCGTACCCCTGGCCGCGCACCAGGGTGTACTCGACGGCCCACGGCTCGTAGCCGAGCCGGCGCACCCGCACCCCGTCGGCGCGATCGGCGTCGCACCGCAGCGGCGCGTGTCCCGCCGAATCCGTCAGGGCATAGCAGCTCGTCGGCACGAGGATGACCGCCGCCCCGGGGAGCGGCATGCCCGCCGAGTCCCGGACGTCGGCGGTCACGCAGATCTGCCGGGGATCGCACGGGCCGGTGAGCGTCACGGGAAGCGGTGCCCGGGACGCGCAGGCCGGCCAAGCGACCGTCGCGAGCAGCCATAGGCGACCCGCGGGCATCACGGGGGTCCGGGCGTCGGCCGGTCGAAGGTGAGCTCCAGTGTGCCGCCCCGCGGAAGCGTGCCCCAGCGCCCGAGCAGCTCGCGCACCCGCGCGCGCACGCCCGCCAGCTCAGCGTCCGTCAGGGCCGGGACCGTGAGGTTCCGTCCGTCGGCGAACCGGGCGGCGTGCTCGTTGAACTCCGCCGCCGTCCACTCCACGCCGCCCGCCCGCTCGAGATCGAGCGCGCCCACCAGGTACTCCACCGTCACGGTTTCGGGAGGCAGGGGCCCCCGCGCGCTCTTCCCCTCGGTCTCCTCGAGGGACCACCCCTCGGCGACGAGTCCGTAAAATCCGCGCCGGAATCCCAGCTCCGTCTCGATGGCGAGGTGAGTCAGGTCGTGCGCCGGAAAGAAACCCCCCCGGTGGCCGTCGTGCCGCTGCCAGGTGGCCGATCCGTCCGCGCGCACGAGCCGGAGCACGGCGCCGCCGTCCGCGCGCTTCGTGAGGTGAATCGCCAGCTCGGGCATCGCAGCCGCGGTCAGCGCGGCACGCGGCCACGGCGCTGCAGCCACCAGCGCATGCACTTGTGGCCGATGTCCACCGGCTCGCAAAACATGAGGGGACAGCCTCCGACGATGCAGTCGATCCCCAGCTCGGCGCACGCACGCACAGCGGCGTCCGACACGCTTCCCTGGCCAAACGACCGGTGGAACCAGACGCGCGGCACGCCGCGCGCGCCGCACTGGCGGACGACGTCCATCGCGACGGCGGGATGGGTGGCCACGACCACGCCGTCCACCGGCTCCGGCAGCGCGGCGAGGTCCGCAAAGCACGGCACGCCCTCCACCTCGGTGGCGTTGGGGTTGACGGGATAGGTCGTATAGCCGGCGTCGCGCAGCTTGCGGAAGATGGCGTTGGCCGCCTGGGCCGCCGTGCGGGAGACGCCGGCGACGGCGAATCGTTTGCCGCTCAAGAACGCGGCGACCGGATCGGGAAGCGTCGTCATGTGTCCACCCCTCGGATTCCGCTGCGGCGATCGCAAGTCAAGGAAGCCACCACGAGAGCGCGAGCCCGGCCCGGCCCGCCGGCCCGCCATACAGCCGCACCCCGTCCAGCGACACGCCCTCCCACCGCTCCGTGCGGATGAGCGCCCCGACGAGGGCGCCGATGCCCGTTCCGGCGAGCGCCCCGGCGGCTCCCACGACGAGCGCGCCAAAGCCGGTGAAGTTGCCACCGCTGGATTCGCACTCGCCCCCGGCGCAGAGTGCGAGCACCGTCGTCACGCCGGCGGCCGCGCCCGCGGCGAGTCCGATGAGGGCGCCGCGCCCCGTGCGGGATTGGCGCCCGCGGCTCACCTCCAGCTCGCGCAGCGTGCCGAAGGGCACCACCCGCCGGTCGTGGGGATCGACGTCCAGGACGACCGCGTCGGCGCGGAGATCGGCGAGGGTGCCCACGAACCGGGTCCGCGTAGGCCCGCGGGCCCGGGCCGTCGTGTCGGGCGTCGCGGTGGTCACGCGGATCCGCACGCCGAGCGGGAGGAGTGACCGCTCCTGCGCGGCAAGCGCCACCGGCATCCCGACGAGCACGCCGAGTATCCACATTCCGCCACGCCATTTCATGACGCCCCGGGCACCCGGTCCTCCGCGCTCACCCGGCGGGCACGGCGGCGACGACGGTGTACGTGCGCACGTCCAGCGTCGCCCGGCCCGATTCGACGATCTCCATGAAGCGCTGGGAGGAGGGTACGGTATTCCACACGGGCGCGTTCACGCACGCCAGATGGTCCTCTTCCCGCGCCCACTGCAGATACTGCACGAGACGGCGTCCGTCCGCGCTGCGGTGCAGGGCACCCGCCACAAACCCGGCGAACGCGCCAAACCGCGCCAGCCCGTCGCGGGCGTGCGCCTCGAGCTCCGGCATCAGGCCGGGGTCGGCATCGAGGGTGACGATCACGGTGCACAGGTCAGTCGGAGCGTGAATCGTTGGCACGGCACGTCCCTCGCGTGCTACCCCTTGGTCCAGAAGGGGAACTCAGCCCGATAGCAGACCCCGTCGAGGTCAGCGGCCCGTTCCTCGAAGAACGCGCGCGCGTCCGCGATGGCGCGGTTGTAGATGGTCGGTCCGAGCTCTTCGAGCACGTAGCCGAGCAGGAGATCGGCCTTGAGGTCGCCGATCTCCTCGTCCATGTGCTCGGCGAAGTACCGTTTGATCGAAGCACGGGCCTGGGTGCGCGCGCCGGCCGACAGATCGATGGTCGGTTTCCCTCGCATGAGCGAAGACTAACCTCCGAATCGACCGTGGGGGAGCGTCGGCGTTACGCCGTCGGGGTCCGTCGCCTTCGAGGGGAAGTCCGGTAGATCATCCACCAGACGGATGCGGCGGTGGCGCCCATCCCGGCGGGAATCGGCGAGAAGGCCAGGTTGCGGTCCAGTGCGAAGGGCGCGACGGCCATGCCCGCCGCGGCGCCGACAACCACCATGTGCCAGGCGCGGACCCGGGCGAACCGGGAGAGGAGCAGATAGGCCGGGAGGCCCGCGAGCGCGGCGGCGGCGTAGCTCGCCGGCGCCCCGAGCGCGACCACGAACGGCAGGGTGACGACGTACTCGACGACGTCCGGTCTCGCTCCGAAGAGCAGATCGCTGGTCAGCAGGTATAGCCACAGGGCAACCGGGGCCGTGGGCGGCGCGACGACAAACGCCAGCACCGCGCGCTTCCCCGAGACCGATCCCGGAACTCCTGAGACTCAAGGCTCTCGTGCGCCTCGTTGGGTTGCCCGCGCGTCATGGCTCGTGCCACACGAGCTCGACGAACAGCGGTCGGTGGTCGGAGACAACCGGCTCGTCGAGCAACTGCTGGCGCAGGACGGTAAATGCGTCCGCCGGGCGGTACGCCACGAAGTCGATCTCACGCTCCGGGCCGGTCGACGGAAACGTGAGACGATCGGCTCCCTTCTCGACAAACCGCCACGTCCGGGCCAGAAGCGCCAGCACCGGAGAGCCGGGCTCGGAATTGAAATCGCCCGCCAGCATCACGGGAACCTCCACGGTGGCGAAGATCGCCGCGATGCGTGCCGCTTGAGCCACCCGTTCCGGCTCGGTGCGATACAGGTGAATGCCGACGAATACCAGCTCGCGTCCGGTGGTGGGCGAGCGCACGCGTACCGCGAGCGCGGAGCGCGGCTCTTCGCCATCCGGCAGCCGATGGTTGTGCGAGGCAACGATCGGCCAGCGCGACAGCACGGCCATCCCATAGTCGCCGCCCTGATGGGGCATGAAGGCCCCGAACGCAACCGCCATGCCCGTGAGCGTCCCGAGGCGGGCCGCCTGATCGACGACCCCCGTGCGCTCCACGGAGCGGTCCACCTCCTGGAGCGCCACGAGATCGGGCTCGAGCGCGGTGACGAGCGCGGCGATTCGGGCGAGGTCCACCTCGCCATCCATGCCCTCGCCGTGATGGATGTTGTACGCTACGACGCGGAGCGTGTCGGGCGCCGCCCCCTGACTGGAGAGGGCCGTGCGGAATCCCCCGATGGCCAGGGCGAGTCCACCGAGCGAGGCGGCGAGCAGCCCCAATCGCACGCGGTGCCGAAAGGCGCGGAGGCGCGGGCCCACGCGACGGGCGGTCACCCGCCGGTCGGGCTCGGTGGCGGGAACAACCCCAGCTGGGTGAGCATCGCCAGGTTGTCCCACTCGACCCACAGCTCGGCGATCTTGGTGTCCGCGATACGGAAGATCGCGAGGAACGGTGCGTCGACCGCCTTGCCGGTGATGGGGAAGTCGCCCATCGGCCCCGTCTGGGTGCCGGTATACGTCGCGAGCGCAGCCACCTTGTCGCCCTCGGCGACGAGCAGTTGAATGGTGACGCGCTGGTCGGGCATGCTGAGGAGGAACGCCTGCTGGAGTTCGACGAACGCGGCCCGCGACGTTACGGGCGGCCCTGCGGTCGCCTGGCTGTGGCGAACGACATCGTCGGCCACCAGGTCTTCGAGCCGAGCCCAGTCCGCGGCGTTGACCGTCTCGGTGAACTGACGGACGAGCGTCTTGTTGGCCTCGAGCCGTGCACTCGGGGAGAGGCCGCAGCCGGCCACGAGGGCGGCCAGCGCAACAGGGAGCACAACGTTGGTGCATCGCATGATGTTCTCCGGAAGGGTTCTATCCGATGGTCTTCTCCGGCGGCGGCAGTTCCTTGAGATACAGTAGCTCCAGCACGGCACCGGTCTCGGCGATGTCGAAGTAGCAGAACTCGCCGGCGTCCCCCAGGCCGCCGCTCTGGATCATGTCCCGGCCCTGACGGGCGAGCTCGTCCTTGGCCGCGCGCATCGCGGCCAGGCTCGGATACGCGAGACAGGTGTGGTGAAAGCCCTCACCCTTGGTCGCGAGATGCTCGACATACACGCTGGCACCCGCGAGCGGCGCGAGCAGCTCGTAGCTCGAATCGCCCACCTGGGCGAGCGCCACGCGGAACGAGTACGGGACGTTGCGTCCGTGCACGGTCGTGGTGACCGGCTCGATGGTCCAGACGTTCCACGGCTTGAGGCCGAGTGACGCCGCGAGCGCGGCGGCGGCCCGCTCGACGTCGTGCACCACGAAGCACGTGTGATGGAGGGTTCCTGCTTCGGCTACGCGCACGGCGGCCTCCGGGATGTAGGGTGTGGCGGCATCGGGGGGTGGTGGATCGCCCGAATCGTCACGCTCCTCGACCTCCTCATACTGGACGTGTTGGAGATGCTCGGCGGCGGGATCGAAGATGGCCTGCAGGGTGAGCGAGTGGAACGCCGCCCCGCTGCGACTCAGGCCCCGCCGCCGATAGTTGATCCACCCGCGCGCTTCGCAGGCGAGCAGCACCCGGTCCAGCACGAGGACCGCGGCCAGCACGGCGAGCGTCCAGACGGCAACGCGCAGCATCGGCCTACAGCGTCTTGCGGAAGCAGCGCACCAGGCCGACGTCGGCAAAGCCCGCGGCGCGGTGCGCGGCCGCACTGATGGTGTTGTCGGGGTGGGCGTCGGACGCAAACTCGCTGCAGCCCTGCGCGCGCCCCCACTGTTCGGCCGCCGCGATCAGCGCCCGGCCGACGCCGCGGCGCCGCGCGTCCGGCACCACGTACCAGCCCTCGAGATACGCCACGCGGTCACTCCGGCATCCTTCCGCGTACGCGCGAATCGCGAGCTCGGCGAACCCCACGGGTTCCGTGCTGCGCATCGCCAACAGCACGGCGGCCGGCTCGCGCGCCTGCTCCGCGAAGTAGCGCGCGATCTCCTGGCGGTGTTCAGCCGCGGTGCCGTCGGGCCACAGCGCCACGCGCATGACGAGCCAGGCGTCGGCGTCGGCAGGGGCCGCAGGGCGCACCGTGATCGTCGGACGGCCGCGCGGCGCCGAGGCGGTCACGCCCGCTCCTCGGGACCGGCGGCGGCGACCAGCTCGGTCGCGATCGTGTGGACCAGCCGGTCGCGACGGCGCGCCAGCGTCTGCCACACGGCACGGCCAATCCCCACGCCGAGTGCCGCGGCGGCGGCGCCGACGCCGACCACCGCGAGTGGGGCGAGCGCCCCCGACGCCGCCAGGCCCGCGCCCAGCAACCCGCCCCACGCCCCGGGCAGGAAGTGCAGAATGGCGCGCAGGCCCCTGGGGTAGCGCTGCACGACCTGAATCTGCGTCTCCTGCCCGCCGGACGACACCGAGACCTGCACAGTACCGGCGAACTTGTGCCCGCTCGGGATGCTGGTCCATCGCACGGTCCCCAGCGCCTCGGTGACCGTGCCGGTCACGTCCACCTGTTCTTCGACGATGCCGACGAGCCGCCGCACGGCGTCGTCGTCGAGGCGGGTCGGAACGCCGCGGACCGCCTTGCCGGAGAGGGGTGCGCCGAGGAGGGACGCGCCGCGGGGCCGGGCGCCGGCTTCGATCGCCATCACGGCTTCGTCGATCACCGCGGGGCTGAGGCCCACGTCACGGGCGATCTCGTGCAGCTCGCGCAAGCTCAGTCCGCGAGCGGCCGCCGTGCTCTCCGCACGCCGTTCTTCGATCTCGGCCGCGCGCTGGAGCACCAGCGCCACTTCCTGATCCGTGTAGCGGCGATCCGACGATTCCATGCGCTCCCACTCCGGCGGCTGTGTGACGTGCTAGGTGATAGCGTACTCGAGCGACACGATCCCGGTCGTGTACACGCGATGCCCGGTCAAACGGAGTGATGTCTGGCCACCCGGGGCAGGGAGCATGGGGATCCCCTTGCCCAGCAGGACCGGAATCACCGCGACCTCGACCGTGTCCACGAGGCGGGCGGCGAGCAGGCTCCGGAAGAGGTCGCCGCCCCCGAACAGCCAGATGTCCTTGCCGGTGCGCTCGCGCAGCGCGGCGATCCGACGGTCGGCATCCTGGCCGAGGATCGTGACCTTGGGATGATCGGCCGGCCGGAGCGTCCGCGACACGACCACCGACGTCATCCCGGGCATGCCGCCCCCGCCTCCACCCTGGGCCTGTGCCGCCTCGTACGTGCGCCGGCCCATGAGCAGCGTGTCGAACTGCTGAAAGATCGCCCCGAAATCGATGTCGGGGTCCATGATGATCCAGTCGGCCTCGCCGTTGGGTCCGGCGATATAGCCGTCCAGGCTCATGGCCACGAGGTATCGGATGCGTCGCACGCGGGGTCCTCCGTTCACCGGCGGGGGGTGAGGAGATCCGGGGCGTCAACACTGCTACGCACCGGCGCCGCGCGCCAGCCCGGCAGCGTGCGGAACAGCGCGGTGGGCAGGTCCTCATGCACGATCTCTCGTTCGTATTCGAGGCCCACTTTGCGGAGTACGCGTTGCGAGCGGTGGTTGTCCCGATGGGTGAGGGCGACGAGGGATGGCAGGTGCAGGGCGTCCCGGGCGAACCCCACGCACGCCTGGGCCACCTCCGTGGCGAGGCCTCGGCCCCAGGAGGCCGGATGGAACGCGTAGCCCACTTCCACCTCGTCGACGTCGTCGATGAGCAGGTGGCGCAGCACGGCGAGCCCGATCACGTCGGCGCCGTCCCGCTCGCGCAGGATCCACACACCGAAGCCGTACTCCTCCCAGTGCCGCAGGTTGCGGGCGAGATAGGCGGCCGTCTGATCCGCGTCGCGCACGCCGCCCAGCAGCGCCATGACCGCGGGGTCGCCGTGCAGGCGCTGCACGTCGGGACGGTGCGCCGCCGTGAGGCGCTCCGCTTTCAGCCGACTGGTGGTGAACGTGTCGGGGAAGGGCACGGAAACGCGCCGGTCACCGGGACCACGGCGGCACGATCCCGTTCACCCGCGCATACGCCACCGATTGGCCGACGTGCTCGTTCAGGTGGGCCACGAGCTGGACCAGCACGGCCCACCCGGCGACGCGGCGGCCGTACAGCAGGGTCGAGCGGGTCAGGGCGTCTTCGTCCAGCGCGGCGACGGACGTCCGCACGTGTTGGACGGACCGCTCCAGCAGCTCGAGCACGCGCGTCTTCTCGGCGATCGACTCGAAGTTGGGCCAATCCACCCCGGGCGGGGCGTCGATGCCGAACGACTCCGCGAGATACAGGTAGTTGTAGCGCGCGATGTGCGTGTAGACCTGGGCGACGGACATCACCCCGTCACCCGGCTGCCAGGTGTAGAGCTCCGCTGGGACCGCGCGGGCGAGCGTCACGATCTTGCGGCTTGAGCGGTCGAAGTGATCGGCCAACTG
>JAOTWJ010000113.1 GCA_029862925.1 Gemmatimonadota bacterium | reverse complement strand
GCGCGCTGCCATCTTCCGCCTCGCCCGGGACACGCGCTTTTCGAAAGACAAGACCCCGTACAAGACGGTCGCGTCCGCCGTGATCGGACCGGGCGGCCGGAAGTCGCCGCTCCCCAGCTTCTATTTCCAGTTCGGTGCCGACGGGCTGGGCGTCGCCGGCGGTGTCTACCAGCCGGACCGCGACGCGCTCTTGCGGATCCGCCGGGCGATTCGGGACGACGGCGCCACACTGGACCGGCTGCTGCGGAACCGCGCCTTCGCGCGCGTGTACGGCGCCCTGCAGGGCGAGCGCAATGTCCGCCTGCAGCCCGAGTTCACGGCCGCGGCTGGGGATTTTCCGCTCCTGTTCAACAAGCAGTTCTATTACTGGCGGGAGTACGAGGATCCCGACCTCCTGCTGCGGCGTGACCTCGGGGAGTTCTTGATGCGTCACTACCGGGCCGGCCGTGCGGTGAACGCCTGGCTCACGCGCGCAATGAAATGACAGAATTTCGGCGAGACCGCCAGACGGCCCGCTTGTCCTGCGCGTGACGATTCTCGACCTTTCGGCGTCCTGACGGGAGATGGTGATGCGCGCGCTGGCGCCACTGCTGGTCTTCACCCTGATCACCGCGCCCGGCGCCCGGGCGCAGGACGACTCGCTCCCGCCGCCCGCGACCATCGCGGAGTTGCAGAGCCGAATCCGCGACGTCCTGGCCGAGACGCGCACGCCGGCCATCGGCATCGCGCTCGTGAGCCGGGACAGCCTGCTGTGGGTGGCCGGTCTGGGCACCGCCGACGTGGCAGCGGGCCGCGCGGCCACCGAGACCACGTTGTTCCGCATCGGGTCCACGTCCAAGGCATTCGTGTCCCTGGTGGTGCTCCAGCTCGAGCAGGAGGGGCGGCTGCGGCTGGAGGATCCGATCTGGGCGCACGCCCCGGAGATCGCATACGAGAACCGGTGGGAGCAGACGGATCCGGTCCGGATCGTCCACCTCCTGGAGCACGCGACCGGGTGGGACGACTTGGCCCTGCGCGACTACGCCCTCAACGACTCGACCATCACGCTGCGGCAGGGCCTGGATTACAACCCCGGCACGCGGACTTCGCGCTGGCGCCCGGGGACCCGCGTGGCGTATTGCAACTCCGGTCCCGCGGTGGCGGCCTACATCGCCGAGAAGCTCGAGGGCCGGCCGTTTGAAGACGTGGTCCGGGAACGACTGTTTGCGCCGCTCGGGATGACGACCGCCACCTACCTCCGGCCCGATCCTCCGGAGCGGCTCGCCACGCTGTACGGCGGCGACGGCACGACGCCGCAGTTCTACTGGCACATCCTCCAGCGGCCGGCGGGCGCGATCAACGCGTCCGCTCGGGACATGGCCCAGTACGTCCGGTTCCTGTTGAACCGCGGCCGGGTGGGGGGGCGCCAACTCCTGCCGGCTGCAGCCATTGAACGCATGGAACGGCCCCGGCGCTCGCTCACCGCGCGGTCCGGGCTCGCCCTTGGCTACGGGTTACACCTCGCCACGTACGTGGACAGTGGCTGGGTCTGGGTGGGGCACGACGGCGGCGTGAACGGCGGCCTCACCAACATGGCCTATCGGCCGGATCAGGGCGTAGGATTCGCCTTCATGATCAACAGCGGCAACGTGGACGCCTACGAGCGCATCGGCCGCCTCGTGCGCGACTACCTCACCCGCGACGCCGCCGCGCCCGAGCCGCCGGCACCGATCGCCATGCCGGCGTTGGCGCGGGAGCGGACCGGTTGGTACCGGCCCGACAACCCGCGCGTGCAGGGGCTCTATTTCCTGCAGCGGGTGCTCGGACTCGGCCGGGTGACTGTCGACGACAGCACGCTGGTGGCGCGCCCGCTCGTCGGGAAGCCGACGCGCTATTCCCCCGTCGCCGAACGCCTCTTCCGGACGGCGACCGACCCGGTGCCGACCCTCGCCCTCGTGGACGACCCGGACAACGGGCGGGCTGAGGCCATCGAAGTGATGGGCTACCTCGTCCCGACGTCGTATCACCGGGTGTGGGCGCCCGTCGTCTGGCTCGAGCTCATCGTGGCCGGCCTGTTCCTGCTCTGCGGGCTTCTCTCACTCGCGTTCGCCCTGATCTGGGTCCCGCGCTGGCTGGTGCGTCGGCTGCGGAACGTCCCGCAGCTACACGTGCGGGTCTGGCCACTGCTCGCCACCCTGGCCGTCGTCGTGTTCGTCGCGACACTCGCCGTGTCCGTGGACGACGCGTTCGTGCGCTTCGGCACCCGGACGCCGTGGGCGTGGACCCTCTTCACGTGCACGCTCGCGTTCCCCGTCGCGTCACTCCTCGGGTTGGTCGCCGCGGTGCGGCCGCGTCACCCCGACGCACGCCGCGGCGTGCGGTGGCTCGCGCTGGTCACATCCGCCGTGTACGTCGTCGTGGCGGCCTACCTCGGATGGTGGGGCGTCATCGGTTGGCGTAGTTGGGGGTAACATGTCGCTTCCGGCGTTCCTCAAGCTGTACGCGCTCACGCTCCCGGTCTTCCTGGCGATCGATCTCGTCTGGCTTGGGATCGTCGCTCGAGGGTTCTACCGGTCGCAGCTGGGCGACCTGCTCCGCCCCGACGTGCGATGGGGGGCCGCTCTGCTCTTCTACGCAGTCTACGTCGCGGCGCTGCTCGTGCTTGCCGTGGTGCCCGCCGTCGAGCGACAGTCCCTGACCCGCGCGGCGCTGCTGGGCGGCCTGTTCGGCTTCGCGGCCTATGCGGCGTACGACCTCACCAACCTGGCAACGCTGCGGGGTTTCCCGACTCTCGTCGCCGCGATCGATCTGGCCTGGGGTAGCGTCCTCGGCGCGGGGGTCGCCGCGATCGCGTATCACCTGGCCCGGCTCGTGCGCTAGCGCTCGCGTGCCAGCCTCGCGGCGACGGCTCGGAGGGGCCATGCCCCACGCCCGCAGTCGCCCCGTCCTGCGCGCGGCGCTGACGCTCGGCGCCGCCGCCCTTCCGGTGGCGGCACCTCTCGCCGCCCAGACGGTGCGGGCCGTGATGTTCTTCTCCCCCACCTGCCCGCACTGCGGGCAGGTGATCCGCGAAGATCTGCCCCGCGTCTTCCAGGTCTACGGCGGAGAGCCGCGCGTCGTCTCGAGCGCGCCTCCGGGTAGCCGCGGGCCCGTGGCCCTCCTGCTCACCAACGGCACGCTCGAGGTGCTGCTCGTGGACGCCTCGCAGCGCAGCGGCGGCGCGCTCTATGAAGCGTCGCTGGAGAGCCACCCCACGGCACCGGGACGATCCGGAGTGCCGCGGCTGGTCATTGCCGACTCGGTGCTCGTGGGCGCGGTCGAGATTCCCGCCAACCTGCACGGCATCATCAGATCTGGGCTCGCCGGCGGGGGCATCTCGTGGCCGGGAGTTCCGGGGCTCGACTCCCTGATCGGGGCGCTGGTCGGCCCTGGGGAGACGCCCCCATCTCCGCCGACAGCCGATACGGCGGCGCGTCCCGCCGGGCCCTCCTTCGTCGATCTCATTGCCGACGAGCCAGCGTCCCTGCGCGAGCGGTTCGGCCGCGACCTCATCGGCAACGGGCTGGCGGTGCTGGTGCTCGTGGGGATGATCGCGATCGTCATCGCGGTCCTCAGCGGCAGGCCATCACGTGGAGGCGGTCGAGCGCCCGGACTCGCGTTTCCCACGCTCGCGATCGTCGGGGCGGCCGTGTCGGCTTACCTCACGTACGTCGAGACGAGCGGCACGCTCGCCGTGTGTGGCCCGGTGGGCGATTGCCATACCGTCCAGCAGAGCCCCTACGCCATGCTGTTCGGCGTCCCCATCGGCACGCTGGGGCTTGCGGGGTACGGCGCAATGGCCGTCCTCTGGGTCGTGGCGCGGGGCGCCGTCGGCCGCACCGCTGACGTCGCCCGGACCACCCTGCTCTTCGCCACCCTGTGGGGTACCCTCTTCTCGATCTATCTCACGTTCCTGGAACCCTTCGTAATCGGCGCCACGTGCCTGTGGTGTCTCACGTCGGCCGTCGTCATGACCGCACTGTTCTGGCTCGCGGCCCGCTGGGGATCGGCCTCCGCCGCAGGCTGATCGGGAACCCGCGGCCCGCAGTCCGGGTTTGCATGGGCGGAGCACCGGCCGTAATCTGCGAGAATAGGATTCTTTCGGGTTGGAACAGGAGGCAGTGATGATCGGACGTATGATTCCCGCAGCCCTCGTGGTTGCCTCGCTGGCGACCGTCGCCTGTCAGCGGGCCGAGCAGGTCCAGGAAGAGATGCCGGCGGCGCAGCCCGCCGCGCCGCCGATGGCGCAGCCGGACACGACCGCCGCCGCGCTGTGGGCCCACCTGGAGCAGGCACGGTACCAGACCTGGGCCATGTGGCCCGGCAAGGGGAAGCTCTACAAGGGTACGGAGCCCCACGGAATGCTGCTCACGACCTACGTGAACGCGCGCGGACTGGACGCCGTCACGAACAAGGCGGGCACCATGCCGGCCGGTGCGATCGTCGTGAAGGAGAACTACATGCCGGACAGCACGCTGGCCGCGGTAACGGTGATGTACAAGGCGGCCGCGGGCTACGATGCGGCGAACAACAACTGGTTCTGGATGAAGCGGAACGCAGACGGCACCGTCGAGGCGCAGGGCCGGGTGCCGATGTGCGCCGGGTGTCACGCGCAGAAGAAGGCCAACGACTACATCGTGACCGGCCCGCTCAAGTAGCGGCGCGCCCTTCGGCGTGCCGCCCGAGCCCCGCGACCGCCCCGGCGGCGGGGCTTGGCGCCTCCGCTACTCGTCGCGCCACCCCGGATCCCGATAGACCTCCCACCCCGCCAGCACCGTGAGCAGGACACGCACCGCGTGCAGCTCCGCGACGGGCACCTCGAACAGATTCCGCTCCAGCACCACGAGGTCGGCCGCCTTGCCGACCTCGATGGATCCCGAGGTCGCTTCGGCGTCCGCCGCGTAGGCGCCGCCGAGCGTATATGCTCGCAGGATGGTCGTGAGGTCCACCCGCTCGTCGGGGATCCAGGCGGGCCCATCGGTCAGGTCGGGGTCGCGACGCGTGATCGCCACCTGCATCGCCCGGAGCGGATTCATGGACGTCACCGACCAGTCGCTGCCCGCGGCGACGATCGCGCCTGTCCTCACGACGCTCCCGATGGGGTAGAGCCAGCGCGAACGGGCGGGCCCCAGGCGTGGCTCGGTGAGGTCCCGGATGTACGTATCCGCATAGGCCCAGAGCGGCTGGAAGCTCGCGACCACGCCGAGTGCCGCGAAGCGCGGGATGTCGGCGGGGTCGATCAGCTGGATGTGGGCCAGGATGTGGCGCGGTCCGCGCCCGTCATCCCGCTCGCGCTGACGGGCGAACGCGTCGAGCGCGACGCGGATGGCGCGGTCGCCGATGGCGTGGACGTGCACCTTGAAGCCCGCCGAGTCGAGCGCGTGCACCAGCGCCATGAGCGTGTCCGGATGGACGTTCAACTCTCCGCGATACCCCGGACGATCGAGATAGGCCTCGAGCAGCGCCGCCGTTTGCCCTTCGATCACGCCATCGGCGAAGATCTTGGCGGCCACCGGCCGAACGAGCCGGCCGCCGTAGCGTGCTCGCAGCTCCGCGAGCCGTGGGATGTCGGCCGTGCCCTTCGGGAGATCCACACGCAGCGACACGATGGCGCGTGCCGTGAGGGCGCCGCTCGTGTCGGCCGCGTGGTACGCCCGGACGATGGCCTCGCTGGCACTCGCCTCGTGCAGGGTCGTGATGCCGTACTGCGCCGCCCTGGCGAGCCCGCGCCGCAACCCGTCGAGATACTCCGCGTCGGTACGGGGAGGCAGGCGGGCGGCGACCAGACCCATCGCCGTCTCGCGCAGCGTACCTGACGGCGCCCCGCTCGCGTCGCGGATGATGCGCCCGTTCTCGGGATCGGGCGTGGTTGGGTCGATCCCCGCGGCTGCCAGCGCGCGGGAGTTCACCCACGCCGAGTGGCCGTCGGCGGACGAGAGGTAGGCGGGGCGGTCGGGCACGAGGCTGTCGAGCAGGTGGCGCGACGCGTTGCCACCGGGAAACAGCGGGAGCTGCCACCCCCCACCGCGCACCCAGGGACCCGTCAGCCGCCCGGCGCAGGCGCGCACCGCCGCCACAAGTGCGGCGCGCGTGGTCATCTCGTTCAGGTCGCACTCCCCCAGCTCGATGCCGCCCGTCACGGGGTGGACGTGCGTATCGTGAAACCCCGGGAGCAGCATGTGCCCCTGGAGATCCACGATGCGGGTCGCGGCGCCGATCCAGCGAGCGACCCCCGTGTCCGACCCCACGAACACGATGCGGCCATCGTGGACGGCCACCGCCTCGGCCCAGGGCTGTGTGGAGTCGACGGTGTAGACCGCGCCGTGCTGGAAGACGAGCTCCGCGGGCGTCGGCGCACCACATCCGGCCAGCAGGACACCGCCAGCGACAGCAACGACCGATCGAACAGGAGTGGTCATGACCGTGGCGGCGGGAAGGGGAACCTACCAGCGAGCCGACGGCATTCGGCGCCGGCCGGGGACGCACGGGAGTACCGGTCAGCGCGACGGAGCCGGCAACTCCTTCACATAGATGTTCCGGAACTGCACGGCACTCTGGTCGTCATGGTTCTGGAGCCCGATGTATCCGCGCGGCGCGAAATCGCGCACCTTCCCGCGGGGCTCGGCGTCCCAATTCACCACGGTCTGCCCGTTGACGGCGACGGTAACGTGGTTGCCCTGAAACGTGATCTCGAGGTGGTTCCACTGGCCCGGCGGCCGCGAGGCATGGTGGCTCGGCGCCTCCGCATCGTACACGCCCCCCGTGTGGTGGATGCCCTCACTCTTGTCGTCGATCTGCACCTCGAAACTGTGATAGATGTAGTCGTCGCTCACCGGCACGCCCGGCACCCGCACGAACACCCCGGAGTTGGCCTGGATGTCCGGGGTCTTGAACTCGAGCTCCAGCACGAAGTCCCCGTAGGCCTTCCCGGCATGCCAGAAGAGGCCCATGCCGCCGCGCGCGGTGAGCACGCCCGTCTCCGGATCGAGGTCGAAGTACCCCGGCCCGTAGTGGTTCCACCCGTGCTTCGTGTAGCGCCCGTTGACCTGCCTCAGGATCTGCTCGTAGCCCGGCTTCAACTCGACGGTCCGCTGGCACGACGCCGTGCCTGGCGCCACCAGGGCTCCCAGCAGGAGTGCGAGGGTCGCGACCGATCGATGCATGCGTCCTCCGAATCGAGTCCGGAACGATGCGGCGCCAGTCACGGACGTGGCTGCCAGGTCCCTCGCGCCACCGCGGGAACGTACGCCGCCAGGCCATCCGGCGGGAAGGCGATCGTCTTGCCCTGCTCCGCGCTCAGGTACGCCGCCATGAGCAGCTCCGTCACTGCCACCCCGTCATCGAAATTCTCCGCGGGTCGCCGCCCGGTCAGGAACGCCTGCACCATGTGCCGGTTCTCCGCGACGTAGCCGTATTCCGCCTCCTCGTCGCTCACGACCGGCATGAGTCCCATCTCCGCGTTCTGCTTCTCGACAAGGTCTTCGCCCGACTCGCCCGTGACCTGCCGGCTGAAGAACACCTTGGGGCCCGCGTCCAACGTATTGACCGCCATCGAGTATTCGGGCCCCAGCACCTCCATGCTGAGTCGCAAGCCGGCCCCGACGAAACACCAGGACGTCGTCGCCTCCACGATCCGCTCGTTGCCGTCCGCGTCCCGGTATTCCACGAGCGCCCGAGCGAAGTCTTCGGACGGCCGCTTGCGGTAGTCGGTCTTTCCGCCGCTCGCCGCCTTGAGCTGGTCGGCATAGCGCGGCTGCCGCCACTTGAGACAGGACGTGTGCGCCGCGACGCGAACCGGCGTGAGCGTCTCGCGGGGCGCTCCCGGCGGGGTCAGCAGGTAGCGCGCGACCTCGACCGAGTGGCACATCATGTCATTGAGCACCCCGCCACCCTGCAGCTCACCGTCCCAGAACCACGGCTCGTGAGGTCCACTGTGCTCCTCGGCGGCCCGCGCCAGGTACGGGGGGCCGGTCAGGGCGGCACCCCGGCTCCAGAGAATGTCCCTGCCCCGCGTGACCGCGGGCGAGAACACCTGGTTCTCGAGATAGCCGTCCAGCAGACCGGCGTCCTGCGCCAGCGTCCGCACACGGTGCGCTTCCGCCGCCGTGCGACCCAGCGGCTTCTCGCAGGCGACCCCCACGAGCTTCCCCTTGCCGGACTGGACGGCGCGCGCGATTTCCTCCATCACCGGGATGCGGGTGAAGTTCGGTGCGCAGAT
Source organism: Gemmatimonadota bacterium (assembly GCA_029862925.1). Classification (GTDB taxonomy): domain Bacteria; phylum Gemmatimonadota; class Gemmatimonadetes; order Gemmatimonadales; family GWC2-71-9; genus JAOTWJ01. The sequence goes on along the minus strand of JAOTWJ010000113.1, from coordinate 1,046 downwards.
CCAGAGAGCGTCGATCGCGGGATCGGCCACCATCTCGGTAATGGACGCATACGCCTTGGCCTCACCGACTCCGAGCTGGCGGGCGAGCGCCGCCGCGCCGTCGGCTGAGCGCCGTGTCCGGCTCACCACGCCGAGGATATCGGCCCCGCGCACACCCACCCACGAACGGATGTGAAACCGGCCGACGAACCCGCCGCCGACGATGCCAACGCCCAGCCGCTTCCCTGTCATGCCCGCAGCCACCTTTCGCGCCTGTCGAGTCCTAGTTTTCGTGCCCACGGTCCTACCCGGCTCCGTCGCCCGCACCCGTGGCCCCGCGCCGGTCGCCGCGATCGTTGAACAGCAGGGCAAAGCCGACCATGATCACGGCCGCGAAGGCCGCCGGCACGAACCAGAACTGCCGCCACTGGCCGAGCGTCAGCGCGGTCGCGTCACCCAGGAAGGTGTTGAAGAGATTGCCCGCCGTCTGCGCGCCGATCAGCATGCCGAGCCCGTAGGTGACGAGTACCAGCATCCCCTGCGCCTGTCCCCGAATCGCGGGGGTCGACTTCTTGTCGACGTAGATCTGACCCGTGACAAAGAAGAAATCGTAGCAGATGCCGTGCAGCAGGATGCCCACGATGATCATCCAGAAGATCTCGCCTGGCGCCGCGAGGGCAAAGAACACGTAGCGCAACGCCCACGCCCCCATCCCGGCCACGAGCATCCACTTCACGCCGAGCCGGATGAAGAACAGCGGCATCAGGAGCATGAAGACCACTTCCGACATCTGCCCGAGTGTCTGCGTCGCCGCGATGTTCTCGAATCCCGTGGACTCGAGAAAGAGCTGCGTGAAGTTGTAGTACGCCGCGAGTGGGATCGAGATCAGCAGCGAGGCGCCAAGGAAGACATAGAACGGCGTGCTGCCGAGTGCCCGCAGGGCATCGAGTCCGACGATGCTGCGCAGCGAGACCCTGACCCCCCTGGCCGGCGGCGGCGTGTGGGGCAACGAGAAGCTGTACAGACCCAGCACGACGCTCGTCGCGGCCGCCGTGTAGAGGGGCAGC
>JAOTWJ010000287.1 GCA_029862925.1 Gemmatimonadota bacterium | reverse complement strand
GACCCGCGCCGGACCTCGTTCTCGGCCACCCGCGCCTTGACCAGCTTCCGGACGAGTGCCGCGGGCAAGGGCTGCTCCGGCTGGAACCGGATGGTGCCCTTGCTGGTGTCGTAGCCCTGCAACTCGGTCGCATGCGCCGCCACGGTGGACGCGCTCATCAGGTAGAACGCGCAGTGGCTCGTGGTCGCGCCGAACGCCACGAGCATCCCGTGGTAGCGGAAGGCGGGCAACTGATAGCTGATGCACTCCTCGGCGCCGGGGGCCGCGGCCTTGATGGTGCGGCGCAGCTGCTCGAGGGCGGCCCGCTGGTCAGGGGGCCGGGTGGCGAGGTATTCGTCGATGGTGGTGGGCTTCGGCATGTTCTCGACGCTGACGCCGTACGTGCCGCGGCGGCGGAGCCGCGCCTGACGGCCGTTCATTCGTCTCCTTCAGCCGGAACCGCGGCGCGGAGCACCGCGTGCATCCCTGCGTCGAAGGCCACGAGGAGCACCCGCTCCAGCGTGTCATCGCCCGCCAAGAACTCGGCGATCGCGCGATGCGCCACGGCGGCCGCCCGTTCGGGGGGATAGCCGTAGACACCGCAACTGATGGCGGGAAAGGCGATCGAGCGTAGCCCGTGCCGGCGCGCCAGTTCCAGACTGGTACGATAGCAGCTCGCGAGCAGCTCGGCTTCCCCCTGCCGGCCGCCTTGCCAGACCGGGCCCACGGTATGGATGACGTAGCGCGCCGGCAGACGGCCGGCGGGCGTGATCCGGCTCTCGCCGGTGGGGCAACGGACGCCGGGCCGGACTTCGGGGACGGCGCGGCAGGCCTCGAGCAGGGCGGGACCCGCCGCGCGATGGATGGCCCCGTCCACACCCCCACCGCCGAGCATGCGCTCGTTGGCAGCGTTGACGATTGCGTCGACCTCCAACGCCGTGATGTCGCCTTGGACCACGTGAACCCGATGCATCTGGGGCGTACACGACCTCCGGCTAGGCGGTGCGGCCCCTGGCCGGAGCCTCAGAGCGTCCCCTCCAGGGGGTCGCCCCGGTCGTGCAGCAGGAGCTCCGCCCACGACAGGTCGTCGTCATCCACCCAGACGGACGGGGTCGGCAGCATGGGGGCGGCGAGTGAGTCGACGCGAACGACCGCATCAATGCCGGCGGCGCGCAACTGGTCGGCCACGAGCTGGGCCTCGACGGGATCGTGGGCTATGTAGGCGTGCTTCATCGCGGCGCCTCCAGGAGCGGCTGGAAGACGGCGGTCATGAGGGCAGCTGCCAATCTAGCCCCATCGGGGGCCCGCGTCGAACCGGCGGCGTGCGCCGCTACCGCCGGGGGCGCCGACGCAGACGCTCGAGCAGCGAGTCACGCGCGTCGGGCGGGAGCGCCTGCCGGGGCCACGTCCCCGGGAACAGCGGATTGACGCATCCCGGCGGGACCACGGGCATGCGGCCGGGCAGGAGCCAGACGGTCGGCATGGGGACGGACGCCTCGGGATCCGGCACCGCCACGGGCATCGGGCAGCGCAGCTCCGTGCGATGACGGAACCCGAACCAGATGGCGCGGTCCGCTGGGCGCCCGGCGGAGTCGGGCACGTGGGGCATCTCTCCGGTGTCCGGCGCCACCGTCGCCTCGCTGTCGGGCGCCGGTGCCGCGCGGGTGACAGGCGCGGGCACCTCCGGCGGCGCGCTCGCACATGCGAGCGTGGCGATGGCGGTGGCGATGGTTAACTCTCGCATGCCCACCTCCGGACCAGCCGCGGTGGGCAACCGGACGGCCGGTCAGGGCGAGGGGCTCCCAGTGGGTTGATGCGCCGGACCCGGAAACGGACGCAGCGCGGCCGACCGCGACCCTACGGGTACACGATCACCAGCCCCGTCAAGGTCCGGCGATCGGATCGAATCATGGCGACGCCCGTCAGGACGAACTCGCTGTCGGTCGATGCCGGCCCCAAAATGAGCGCTTCGCCACCCAGTTTGGCCGCGTGCGCGACCATGTCCCGTTGCAGGTCGTCGAACCCGTCGAACACCGTCCGGCCGCGCGCCGTGAGGAATGCGATGACCGTGTACGGCTGCGGCGGCTGCGCTTGCAGCACGG
>JAOTWJ010000112.1 GCA_029862925.1 Gemmatimonadota bacterium | reverse complement strand
AGCCGGTCGCCCGGACCTGCAGCCCCGCGCGGTGTAAGCGGGCAGCGGCCTCGCGCAGCGAGAGTCCGACCACGTTCGGCACGCGCCGCGACGCCGACGGCGTCGTCTCGGCGACCGGGGGCCAGGCGAACACCTGGCGCGGGGCCGGCTCATCGTCTGCCTCCGCCGCGCGCGCCGCTTCCGGCGGCGCATCCACGGCCAGGGGCCCGCGGTCGAGGGCACCGGTGCGGGCGGCGAGGACCTGTTCGAGCACGCTCCGCGTGAGCGGGGCAGCCGTGAGCGCCGCGTACGCTCCCCGCGGGGAATCGAGCTTCACGACCATCACGAGCTGCGGGTTCTCGGCCGGAAAGAGCGACGCGAACACGGCGGTGTGCGCCCCGGGCACGTATCCCCGGGGGCCCGCCACCCGGGCGGTGCCGGTCTTCCCCGCCAGCTCGTAGGTGCTCAACGCGGCCGACCGCCCGGTGCCGCCTTCCGTGACCACCTCGCGCAGCAGCTCCCGCAGCCGCGCCGCCGTGGCCGGCTGCACGACGCGTCGCACCGGGTCCGGGCGATGACGGTACACCACCCGGCCACCGGCATCCCGCACGCGGTGCACCAGCGTCGGCCGCATCAGCACGCCTTCGGTGGCGATGGCGGCATACGCCTGCGCCAGGTGGAGCGGGGTCACCGACAGCTCGTAGCCGATCGCCAGCGACTGAGCGGTCGTGCCGCTCCAACGGTCCGGCCGCGGCAGGCGGCCACGCGCCTCGGCCGGATACTCCACGCCCGTATACGCCCCGATCCCGAACGCCCGCAGCATCTCGTACTGCTGCCTGGGGGTCAGGCGCCGGGCGAATTTCACCGTGCCGATGTTGCTGGAGACGCGAATGGCGTCCGCGAAGGTCATCCACGCATGGGAGAACTCGTGGTCGTCGCGTAACGTGCGGTACGGCAGCACCCACTTCCCGGCCTCGGCGTAGACGCTGTCGGTCGGCTCCACCAGCTCGTGTTCCAGGAGCGCGGCGGCGGCAAACACCTTCGCCGTCGACCCCGGCTCGAACACCGACGTGAACACACCCGTCCCCGGTGCCCCGCGCGCGCCGCGGGAGGCCAGCGCCAGAATTTCCCCGCTGTGCGGCTCGAGGACAACGACGTCGCCGCCCGCCGCGTCGAGCCGCTCGATCGCTTCCGCCAGCGCGTTCTCCACGATGTCCTGAATCGTGGCGTCGAGCGTGAGATAGACGTCATGGCCGGACACGGGGAACGCCCCCTGACGGGCGGGCGACTCGTAGCGGCGTCCCCGGCCGTCCCGCAGGACGACTGCCCGGCCCGGGGTTCCCGCCAGCAGCGAGTCGAGCACCCGTTCCAGGCCACTCGCCGGCCGGCCTGGCGTGGCCGGACGCCCCAGGACCAGTCGGGCGAAGTCGGGGTCGGGATGCGAGCGCACCAGCTCGCTCTCGAGATAGACGCCGCGCATGCCGCGCAACGGGTGGACGCGGTCGGCGGGATAGGGACCTTCGAAATGGGCGTAGGGGCGGCGCAGCGCGCGGCGCACCTGCCCTTCGGCCACGCCGAGTCGTCGGGCGACGGCCGACACGTCGCCGCGGCCGGCGCGAAACTCCTTCGCGTTCAGCCCGACGTGATACACCTCTTCCGTCGTGGCCAGCGGCACGCCGTCGCGGTCGAACAGGCCACCGCGCCGCGCGGGGAGAACGATCGAATCGGTTCGCTGGGCGGTGGCCCGAGCCGCGTACGTCGCGCCGTCCACCAGCTGGACCTGCGCGGCCCGCGCCCCGAGGGCGGCGAGCCCCACGGCAAACCCGGCCCCGATGACCGTGAGCCGCACGGCCGGCTTCGCCACGGCTCAGCGCTCCTCGGGCGGGCGCCGCAGCGTCACGATCTCGCTATCCACCGGCAGCCGCAACCCGAGCGCCTCGGCTTTGGGAATCAGCGCGGCGCGGCTCTCCGCCTCGCGGAACCGCCGCTGCAGGGCCGCGCGCCGCGCCTCCGCGGCCATCCGCTCCGCGCGGAGCTCCCGGAGCTCGCTCGCCAGTACGACGCTCGCCGTCTGGCGGGCGTTGACCCAGAACAGCATGGCGAGCGCGAACAGCAGCCACAGGACGAGCCAGTGCCGCCCCCTAGCGGCCATCGGCCACCTCGAACACCCGCAGCCGGGCGCTCCGTGCCCGCGGGTTGGCGGCGATCTCCTCGGCCGTCGGCCGGATCACCCGTCGCGTGAGTACCGTCCCCCGGGACGTGCCCCCGCACGTGCACACCGGCTGGTGGGGGGGACAGTGGCACGCCCGCGCCCAGGCGCGGAACGCCACCTTGACCAGGCGATCCTCGCCCGAGTGATAGCTGATGACGGCCAGCACACCGCCCGGAACGAGCGCGTCGCGCAGGTGGGGGAGCGCGTCGGCCAGCGCCCCCAGCTCGTCGTTCACCGCAATCCGGACGGCCTGGAACAGCCGGGCGAAATCCGCCGGTCCCGACCGGGGACCGAGCGCGCGCCGGATGGCGCCGACGAGATCGTCACTGGTGGCGAACGGCTGGCGCTCGCGGCGCTCGACGATGGCTCGCGCCAGGCGTCGGGCGCGGCGCTCGTCCGCGTTCGTTCGGAAGAGCGTCTCCAGGGCGGCGGCAGACAGGGTGTTGAGCACGTCGGCCGCGGTTGACCCCTCGCCGGTCATGCGCATGTCGAGCGGGGCGCCCGGTCGGAAAGAGAAGCCGCGAGCGTCCGCGTCCAACTGATGGGAGGAGACGCCGAGATCGAGGAGCACGGCGTCGGGCCGGAAGTCGGCCGCCGCCTGCCACACGACCTCGGACGCAAACGACCCGGCGAGATACCGGACGCCGTCGTCGCCCAGGCGGCGACGCGCGGCGGCGAGCGCGGCGGGGTCGCGGTCGACGGCCAGCACGTCGGCGCCGGCCGCACGAAACAGGGCCGTGTGGCCCCCGCCGCCGACGGTGCCGTCGACCACCCGACGCCGACCGGCCGCGAGGCGGGCGACGGGCTCGACGAGAACGGGAACGTGATAGGTGTCGCTCACCACCCAAAAAGACGACGGCCCCGCCGAAACGCTGTGCGGGGCCGCCACGTGACGCGCACGCGCTGCTCGAATACGGGGCTGACGGGACTCGAACCCGCGGCCTCCGGTGTGACAGACCGGCACTCTAACCAGCTGAGCTACAGCCCCCTGCTCCGATGCAGCGTCGGAATGTAGACGCGACCTCCACCCGATTCAAGCGCCGGGGCAGCGGAACGCGGGTTTGTACGTCTTGATGGCCGCCTCGATCTGGTCGACATAGGGCAGCAGCTGGTTGGCCACCTGCGGGCTGATGGACCGACCGACCGTCAGTGCCGTCTTGGCCTTCTGCGCCATCGCGGCTTCGACGTCCACGAGGTCGCACGACTTCGTTTGACGGACCTGCTGATCGAGCTCCGTCACCTGGAAGAACAGCGCGAGACCCAGGAAGAAGTTGGCCGGCACGCGCAGACTTCCACGCAGATCGTAGTAGATCGCGCGCTCGAGAAACCGCGACGCGATGGGGAGTCCCGGCCGGATCCGGAGCTGGGCGATCTTCGCCGCCGGATTGTAGAACAGCGCCGCCAGGTTCATCGACGTGACGGTATCGGACGTGTGACGCCCGACCAGTTCGAGCAGGCGCTCTGCCTTGAACAGCCGCGCCGTGTCGAGCGGGACCCCGGTGTCGATCACGAGCGAGCTGTCGAGCAGGTACTGCGCGGCGCCCAGCGCGCTCGAGACCTGGCTTGAGTCCAGCGCCAGGATCCGGTCGTACGCGTCGAGGGCCTCGGCCCGCTGGTCGGCCGCCTTGAGCGCCGCCGCCCGGGCCCGCCACAGCGCGCCGGAAGTCGGGAACGCCCGAACGCCGCGCTCGGACCACTCGAGCATGGCCGCGGTGTCCGGCACGGACTGCGCGGCGCCGAAGATCTTCTGATAGAAGATCGAGTCCCGGGCGAGCGTCGTGTCGATCTGGGCTTCCTGCGCCAGCGTCTCCAGCGCGCAGCGCCAGAGCGATCCTTCGAGGCAAGCGCGCTCCTTGAGCGCGAGCATCGGGATGTCGCCGGGGTTCATCGTCAAGCCCTCGTCGAGCACCTCGACGGCCTGCTCGTAGTCCTTCTGCGTCACGAACCCGGCCGCGACCCCAAGCCGCAGCGGGCCGTTACCCGGCTCCGCCCGCAACTGGCTGCGGAAGGCGCGCAGCGCGCCCGCCGTGTCACCCTGCCCCTGCAGCCGGCGCCCCAGTTCCTCCCACGCGCGGCCGTTGAGCGAGTCTCCCGCCACCGCGCGCCGCAGCGCGGACACCAAGCTGTCGATGGGCTGCCGCTGCACCTCGTACACGAACGCGAGACACTGCGCCGCCGACGGGTGGTTGGGATACATCTGGAACACCCGGTCGGCGCGCTCCGCTGCTCCCTTGGGGTCCCCGCGGCTGCGCCGCTCCGAGCACTCGCGGGCGAGCTCCGCCGCCTTGATGCGGTCGTCGAGGCCGTCGGACACCTGGTTGCCGAAGTTCGCGGCCGTGGTGCCCTTCACCGTGGCAAACCGCTCCCACCCCGCCAGGCCCGACCCGGCATTGTCGACCATGCGCACCCGCAGCACGATGCTGTCGTTGGTCCGGTGCATCCACGAGACAACGTATCCAGACGCCTGCATGAAGCGGGCAAGGGCCGGCGCGTTATCGGGGGCGAGCGGGACGCGGCAACTGAACCCGGAGGCTTCGAGCGCCTCGCAGATGTTCTCGCTGGAGATGACGCCCATCCGGAACCGGTACTTGAACGTCATCCGGTCCCGAAGCGCGTTGGCGAACTCCACGGCGTACGTGGTGTCGGCGTCGTTCGCCGGAACCGGGGCGAGCACGAGGATCCGTTCGGCGGGCGCGCGGCGCGCCAACTGCGCCTCCGCGGGTTCCGACGTCGCGCCCGCTACGAGAACCGCGCCGACCAACGCCGTGCGGCGGACCAGCCATCCGATGTGCTGCACGCTTGCGACCTCCGATGCCACCCGTGGACTCGTCACCGCCACCAGTGGGCGAAGAGGGATTCGAACCCCCGACTTCCTGCGTGTAAGGCAGGCGCTCTGAACCGCTGAGCTATTCGCCCGTGCACGCCCGTGCTACAGCGCCAAGCCGAGCGGAAACAGCACGCAGTACCCCAACACAAGCAGGATCGGGGCCAAGGTCGTCGACCCGCCGGCGAGCAGCAAGTACCCCGCGGTCAACGCCACGATCGCGGCCCCGAGAAGCACGAAATTCCTCGGACCGAAGCGCAGCTTGGCCGACGACGAGACCTTTTCCGACATAGACACCAATTGCTAACCGGAAGTTCCGGCAACGTCAAGCGGGATCGTTAATTACCCCGTTTTCGGTCGCGTTTTCCGGCACGTCCCAGCCCACGTCCAGCTGCGCCCGCCGCACCCGGTCGCGGCGGCGGCGGCGCCACCACACGAGCCCGACGGCCAGTGCCGTCACTCCCCAGAAGAGCGAGAGCGACGTGCCGAGGAGCAGCCACCCGTAGCGCCGCCGCAAGTCGGCATGCCACCCCGCTTCGAGGTCCGCCAGGGTGATGAGGTGCGTCTGCCGCACGGCGGTCTCGAAATCCGGGGCGTCGGCGAGCCGGCCGATCAGCGGTTCCAGCCCGCGCTCCCCCCCGATCCGCTCCAGGTATACGACCGCCGTGGTCGCGAGAGCATACGCGGCGCGGGCGTGACTGGGACCCGCCCGCAGCTCCCGGTCGAGCGCGGCGAAGGAGGGTGGTCGCCCCGTCACGAGGGCCCAGTTCACCGTCAGGCCGTCGAGCCGCTGCCATTCGCCCGCCGCGAGGGCGGCGTAGCCCTCGGCGAACCAGAGGGGGAGCCGGCCGGCGTGGTGCGCCAGCATCAGGTGGGCCAGCTCGTGGCGGAGCGTGGGGAACGGGTCCCCGCCATCCACCTTGAGCACGATCGTGTTCGACCGCGGGAAGGCAGCGGCCCCCGTCCAGGTCGGCAACCGCGCACGCGTCACCGAATCGAACCGGGCGGCCGAGCGTGTCACGATGAGGGTGATAGGGAACGGCTCGAGGGGCGGCAACCCGGGCCACGGCCGGGCGCGCTCGGCGTACTCCGCCAGCGCAGTGGCGACGAGCTCATCCCCGGGCCAATAGACGGCCTGCACGTCCCCCACCCGGACCACCGCGGGCCCCTGCACGGCCACGAGAACGAGCAGGACGCCGGCTAGATGGGCGGCGGATCTTGGCCCTGCGCCGCGAGCTCCAGCGCCTCCTGACACCGTTTCCCCCACGGATTGAACCGGTTTGCCCGGTGCCCCTCGTCCCAGGTCTGCTTCGCGCCCTCCGCGTCGCCCACCAGCCACTGCGACCGTCCCAATTCGTAGTACGCTTCGATCAGATTGGGACCGAGCGTCAGCGTCTTGCGGAAGAACGTCTGCGCGTCCTCGTACATCTCCCGTTCGAGATACACCAGACCGAGATAGTAGTGCGCGTACAGCGTCGCTTTCTTGTCGTTGTCGAGGCGAATCGCCTTCGACAGGTGCTCGATGGCCTCGCCGAAGATCCGCTTCTTCAGGCAGATGTAGCCGACGTTGATCCGGGCCAGGGAATTCGCCGGCTCCTTCATGAGCACGCGCTGGAAGCTCTGCAGCGCCTCGTCATACTCCTCGTTCCGCATCTGGGCCCAGCCGAGCAGCGACTCGGCCTGGCTGTCGCCGGGCGAGTACTCCAGCGCCTTGTGCAACGCCTGGATCGCCGTCTCGTAGTCGCCGAGGGAGATGAGATGCCAGCCCTTCTCGATGAGCGTGGAGGCGTCGATGTGGCTCGTATGCACCGCCGGCGCCTGTCCGGTGAACTGCGGCGCGCGATCGCCCGATTGGCTCTGCTGCAGATGCTTGTAGCGGTCGACCAGCTCTCGAATGTCTTCCTTGAGGGCAGACAGATCCGCGATCCCCTGCTCGACGGTCTTGAACAGAGCGATGATCTCGCGCTTGACCGCCTCGCGCTGTTCCGTCGCGCGGGCTTCGTCCAGACGGTTGGCGATGGCGGTATACCGGGCGCGGAGCGGCGTGACGATCGAGTCGGTCATGGCGCAGCCTCCACCGTGAGGTCCCGCAGCGCAACCTGCTCCTGCGACGTGAGCAGCCGGGACACCGCCAGGACGACCACCGTGCGGGTGTCGACGACGACGAGTCCATGAATGAACTCGGCGGCCAGCCCCTGCACCAAGGGCGTCGGTGGGGTGATCGCCCCCGCGGCCACCTTGCGTACGGTGAGCACCGCGTCCACGGCCAGCCCCACGAGGCCCACATCGAGCTGCACGACGATCACCCGCGTCTCGTCTCGGACGGGGGCCGGCACGCCGAGTCGTCGCCGCAGGTCGACCAGCGGGACGGCCCGGTCTCCGTAGGGAAAGACGCCCTCGAGAAACGCGGGGGCGTTGGGCAGAGGCGTGGGCTCCTGGTACCGCAGCACGCGCTCCACCTGGAAGATGGTGAGCGCGAACGACTGCGAGCCCACGCGAAACAGCACGAGCTGGACTTCGTCTCCCGTCGTCATCCGTCCTCTCCGCCGGCCAGCAGCCGGGCGGCCACGGCGTCGAGATCGACCACCGGCACGAGCCGACCGCCGTGCCGAATCCCCTGCGTGGCCCAGGCCGTTCCCCACCCCGCGGGCAGCGCCTCCGGCGGCCGGGGCACGAGATCCACCGCCTCGTCGACTTCGAGCACGAGCCGCCGACCGGCGGCGCGGACTGCGACGCCCACGGTGCCCGCCTCGTCGGGCGCAGCGCGGCGCCGCAGCAGCGCGCCGAGATGCGCGAGGGGCACGAGGCGCCCGCGCACTGGCACGACGCCCCGGACCCCGCGCGCCGTCGCCGGTGCCGGCAGCGGGGGGCCGAGTTCGAGCACTTCCTCCACGTCGGCGACGGCCAACGCGAGCGCCTCGCCACCACTGCGGACGATCAGGCATCCGCTCACGCGTCGGTCCGCCGCCGGATGGCCGTGTCGACGTGCCCGGCGATCTGGCTCAGGGCCGCCACCGTGCCGGCCCCGCCCGCCTGGATCGCCGCCTGAGGCATGCCGAAGATCACCGAGGTCGCCTGATCCTGCGCGATGCCCACGCCCCCCCCGTTCCGGATCGCCCGCAGCCCCTCCGCCCCATCCCGGCCCATGCCCGTCAGCACCACGCCGATGGCGCGCCGTCCGAACGCCGTGGCCACCGACCGAAACAGGGGATCGGCAGCCGGACGCACGCCCCAGACCGGCGGCCCGCTGTCGAGCCGCAGGCGCGGTCCCTCGGGCGTGAGCTCCACGCGCATATGATAATCCCCGGGGGCCACGTACGCCGCGTCGCAGAGGAACGGGGTGCCGTCATCGGCCTCCACGACCCGCAGGGCGCTGCTCTGATCCAGCCGTTCGGCCAGGCTGCGGGTGAAGCGCGGCGGCATGTGCTGGACGATCACGACGCCCGCCGTGCCCGTGCGCGCGAGCTGCGGCACGAGTTCCGCGAGGGCTCGCGGGCCACCCGTGCTGGCGGCGATCGCCACGGCGACGCGGGCCCGTCCCTGGACCCCGTAGACGGCCGGGGCCGGCGGCGCGACGGCGGTGCGGGCGAGCATCGGCACGCGCGTGAGGTCCGCCGTGACGGCCGCATCGAGCGCCGCCAGCAACGCCGGCCCGATCTGCTCGCCGGGGGCCCGATCCTGCTCCGCCGGCTTGGCCACGATCTCGACCGCCCCGAGTTCCAGGGCCCGGATGGCGGTCGCCGTCCCCGGACCGGCGTACGCGCTCACGACGATCACGGGCCGGGGCGCTTCACTCATGATGTACCCGATGGCGCCGAGCCCATCGAGCTTCGGCATTTCCAGATCCATCGTGACGACGTCCGGCCGGAACTGGTGCACCCGCTCCAGGGCCTCCATGCCGTCGCGCGCGGTCGCCACCACCCGATAGCGACCCGAGTCCTGGATGACGTCCGTGAGGACGCGGCGCATCAGCGCGCTGTCGTCCACGACGAGCACCGTCGGTGCGGCGTCAGAGCGCTTCGGGCGCACGTCCCACCGAGCGGACGGTGACCGCGCCGGACTCGACGGCGAACCACACCGACCGACCGATCTCGCCGCCCACGGCTTCGGCCACGAGCGGGATCTTCTCCAGATCCAGCGCCTGCCGACACGCGCTCACGTTGCGCTGACCGATCTGGACCGCCCCGGCCGGCGTCAGGGCGGTGAACATGGAAGCGCCCCCGACGAGCCGGGCGTGGAGGCGACCCCGCACCGCGCCGGCCTTGACCATCTCCGCGATCAAGAACGGCACCGCCGTCTCCGCGAAGCGCGTGGGGTTGGAGCGGTCCCGGGACAGGGCCGCCGCCGGCAACACGACGTGCGCGAGCCCGCCGACGCCCGTGGTG
>JAOTWJ010000111.1 GCA_029862925.1 Gemmatimonadota bacterium | reverse complement strand
CGAGGCGCAGACCAACGAGCCCTCGCGCCTCGCCGCGGCCTCGATCGGGTTGGCGATTCCGGCGGATCCGTCGCACCACGGCTACATCTCCGAGCATCACGCCTTTGGGCAGCGCCAGCAGTCGGCGGGCGACTACGCCGAGGATCTCGCCGCCAGCATGCTGGCCACGGTGCTCGGCGTGCCGTTCGACCCCGAGCAGGCGTGGGACCAGCGCAAGGAGCAGTGGCTGCTCTCGGGCGACATCGTGCGCACCATGAACATCAGCTCGACCGCGGAGGCTCAGGACGACGGCCGCTGGGTCACAGCGCTCAGCGCGCTGATCTTCTGCGGCTGACGGGCGGGCGAGGGCCATGAACGAATTCCGCGCGGGGGGATCCACCGACCCGATCGCCGGGCTGGAACACCTCCCGTGGGGACCCCCGGAGAACTTCCTCGGGCTCCCCGAAGGGCACGCGGCCTTTGCGACGGCGGGCGTGGTGATCCTGCCGGTGCCCTACGAGGCGACGGTGTCGTACATGGGCGGCACGCGCTTCGGGCCGCGCGCCCTCCTGCACGCGTCACGCTTCGTCGAACTGTTCGACCACGAGCTGGATACCGAGCCGTACACGTTGGGTATTCACACGCTGCCGCCGCTGCTGCTCTCGGGCGCCGGCCCCGAGACCGCGCTGGCCGAGCTGCGCGCGGCCATGGAGGCGCTGGTGGGGACGGAGAAGCTCGTCATCCTGCTCGGGGGCGAACACAGCGTGTCCGGGCCGCCCATACTGGCGCATGCGGACGCACTCGGGAACGAACCGCTCACCGTGCTCCAGCTCGACGCGCATGCCGATCTGCGCACCGAGTACGAAGGCACACCGTACTCGCACGCGTGCGTCATGCATCGCGTCCACGAGCGGGTCGATCTCGTGCAAGTCGGGATCCGCTCGCTCACGGCAGACGAGCGGGCGCTGCAGCGGCAGCGCCGGATGACGGTGGTCTTTGGGCACGAGCTGGCGACCCCGGGCTGGATTGACCGGGTCGTTGCCGCCCTGGGGCCGAACGTCTACATCACGATCGACGTGGACTATTTCGACCCCGCCCTGATGCCTTCCACGGGCACGCCGGAGCCGGACGGCGGGACGTGGGGCCCGACGATCCAGTTGCTGGATCGCGTCTTTCGCGAGCGTCGCGTCGTCGGGGCCGACGTCGTCGAGCTTGCCCCGCTGCCCGGACTCGTCGCGCCCGACTTTCTGGCGGCGAAGCTCGTGTACAAGCTGATCGGGTTCCACGCGCGCGCCCGCGCGGCCCGCTAGGGGGAACCCGCGCCCGATGGGTGGGGTTCCGCTGTCACGATGACCGAATCCGTTGGCCTGCCGCTCGCGTTCTTCGCCGGGGTGCTGAGTTTCCTGTCCCCCTGCGTGCTGCCGCTCATTCCCAGCTACGTCTCATTCATCACGGGCCTGTCGCTCGAGGATGCGGGCGCGCGCCGGTGGGTGGCGCTCACGCACGCGAGCATGTTCGTGCTCGGATTCACGGTGATCTTCGTCCTGCTCGGCGCCTCCGCCACGGCCCTCGGGACGCTCCTCAACTACCATCGGGTCTGGCTCGAGCGCCTCGGAGGCGCGCTGATCGTCGTGTTCGGGTTCTATCTGCTTGGCGCGTTCCAGTGGGGCGTCCTGGCGCGGGAGCGCCGCTTCCACCTCCAGGACAAGCCGGTGGGATACCTGGGCAGCGCCCTGGTGGGGCTCGCCTTCGGGGCCGGCTGGAGTCCCTGCATCGGCCCGATTCTGGGCGCCGTCCTCACGTACACGAGCGCGACGGCGACGCTGGGTCAGGGGATCGGCCTGCTGCTCGCCTACTCGCTGGGGCTGGGCCTCCCGTTCCTGATCGCCGCGCTGGCGATCGAGCGCTTCCTGGGGTGGTTCCAGCGCTACCGCCGCGTCATGCCCGTCGTCACGAAGACCGCCGGCGCCATCCTGGTGCTCGTGGGCGTGCTCCTGGCCACGGGATACTTCACGCTGCTGGCGAGCTGGCTCCAGGGCCTGACACCGGAGTTCCTCCGCTCGCGCTTGTGACGGGGGTCACAATTCACACAGACCGCTTGCGCGCGGAGGGGGATCCCGGTGAAACTTGAGGGTTAGATCCCTTGACGACGAGTCTCCCCCTGGAGGGTTCATGATAGCCTCACGTCTCACCACACTGACCGCTGGTGCGGCGCTCCTGCTGGTCGCGTGCGGGGGCGAACAGCCCCCCGCCGACGAGACGGTGCGCGATCTGAGTCTCGCGCCCGCGGAGTCGGTGGCCACGCTGAGCGACGCGCCCCCCGCGACGACCGCGCAGCCACAGCCACGGACCCAGACCCCCACCGCCCGGCCGCAGCAGACCGCCCCGCGGACGGTCGCACCGACCGCGGCGCCGGCGGGACCGACCAGTACGGCGCTGTCCCTCAAAGAGGGCGCCATGCTGATGCTCGCCGCCGCCGACACCCTGACGTCGCGGCACAACAAGAAGGGGGAGACGGTCGTCGCGACGGCGACCGCCAACATCACGGATGAGCGCGGCCGCGTTGTCATCCCGGCCGGCGCCGTGTTCACCGGGGTCATCTCCGACATCGCCCCGGCCGAGAGCCCCGGTGGCCAGGGGCGCATGGTGCTCACATTCAATCGGGTGGAGTTCGGCGGGAACGCCTACGCGGTGGCTGCCCGCACCGACAGCCTCGGCACGTACATGAAGGGCCGCGGCGTGACGGCGGGTGACGCTGCGAAGGTCGGGGCCGGGACCGTCGTCGGGGCCGTCGCCGGCCGCGTGATCGGCGGCAACAAGACCGGCACGATCGTCGGGGCCGCCGCCGGCACCGCGGCCGGGGTCGGCATCGCGGCCGCCACGCGCGACATCGACATCATCCTCGCGGCCGGCGCGCCGATCCGGTTGCTGCTGACCGCCCCACTGACGGTGAAGTAGACGCCGGGACGGGAAGGACAGAAGGACGGAAGATCGCCATCTTCCGTCCTTCTGTTGTTCCGTCAGTAGCCTGCCGCGCCGCCGTACATGCGCGGGTCCGGCACGCCGAGCCAGCCGCGATCCGTCCGCATGATGGCTGCCACCTCGCCGCTGTAGTCCCGCCGCTCGGCGAGCGCATGCCCCATCGCGGTCAGCCGGCGCACCGTGCTCGCCCGCAGTCCGCGGTGCTCCCACCGCAGCGTATCTGGCAGATGTTGATGATGCACCCGCGGCGCCGCCACCGCCTGCGGCAGGGTCATCCCGTAATCGATCACGTTGGAAATGACCTGTGCCACCGTCGTGATGATGGTGGGACCCCCGGGGCTTCCCAGCAACAGGAACAGCCGTCCCGCGGGGTCGAGCACGAGCGTCGGCGTCATGGCCGAGAGCATCCGTTTGCCGGGACGAATCGCGTTCGCCTCGCCCTGGACGAGCCCGAACTGGTTGGGCTGGCCGGGAGCGCTCGTGAAATCGTCCATCTCGTTATTGAGCAGAAAGCCCGCGCCCGTCACCGTGACCCCGCTGCCAAAACCCGAGTTGATCGTCGTCGTGGCGCTCACCGCCATACCTTCGCCGTCCACCACCGCATAGTGCGTCGTGTGCATGCCCTCGGCCCGTCCCGACCCGATCTCGATGGAGGGTGTGGCGCGGCCGGGCGCGATGTCCGCGCGCCGGGCGTCGGCATAGGCCTGCGACACGAGCGTGGCCACCGGCATCGTCACGAACGCCGGGTCGCCGAGGTAGTGGTTCCGGTCCGCGAACGCGCGCCGCATCACCTCGGTGAGCCGGTGGACGTGATCGGCGCTCCCGAAGGGGGGCAGGGGCTCCGGCCCCTCGAGCATGTTGAGGATCTCCGCCAGCGTCACTCCACCGGAGCTCGACGGTGGCATCGAGAGCACGGTGTACGCCCGGTAGGTGAACTGCACCGGCTCGCGCCAGTGCGGTTCGTACTGCGCGAGGTCCGCCCGGGTGATCAGTCCGCCGCCCCGTGCCATCTCGGCCACGATGCGCTCGGCGATCGAGCCTGCATAGAACACGCGGGCACCGCTGTCGGCGATCGCCTCGAGCGTCCGCGCGAGATCGGGCTGGACCAACCGACTGCCGGCGTCGGGCGGCTCACCCCCCGGCAGGAACTGACGGGCGGACGCCGGGAACTGCGCCAGCCGGTCGGCGGCCGCCCGCAGACCGTCGGCGCGCGCCTCGTCGAGCACGAAGCCGTCCCGTGCCAGCGCCACCGCCGGGGCCACGAGGCGCGCGAACGGCAGCCGCCCGTAGCGACGGTGCGCCTCGGCGAGCCCGGCCACGCTGCCGGGCACACCGGCGGCCCGGTGCCCCACCACCCCGGCGTCGGTGACGGCACCGGTGGAGTCGCGATACATGTCGGGCGTCGCGCCGCCCGGCGCGGTCTCGCGGTAATCGAGGGCCGCGGTCTCCCCGGACGGGAGCCGGACCAGCAGAAAGCCCCCGCCCCCGATGTTGCCGGCGCTGGGGTGCACGACCGCCAGCGCAAAGCCGACCGCGACCGCGGCGTCCACCGCATTCCCGCCCGCGCGCAGGATGTCGCGGCCCACCGCACTGGCGAGCGGGCTCGCGGTGACGACCATGGCCTCACGGCCTGCGGCGGCGCCGCGCCGCGCGTCGAGCGGCCAGGCGCCGGGGAAAGGGCCGCAGGCAGCGACGACGAGCGAGACCGCGACGACCGTACGCATTCCGGACTGCATGAAGTTCCTCGTTGACCGGGGGTGGGTCCGCGCGGAAATTTAGCGCGCCGGCCGGTCGGTGCGTCAGCGGCGCTCCGCTCCGGGTTCCCCAACTCTGACCGTGCAGCGCATGGACCACGACTTCCTCGACCCTCGCCAGACGGAACGCCGCAACCCGCGCACGACCGCGATCGACGTGGCGACGGCGCTGGAGATCGTCGATTTGCTCAATGCGGAGGATCGGGCCGTGCCGGTCGCCGTGCACGGCGCGCGCGACACGATCGCGGCGACCATCATGCTCGTCGAGGCGGCGTTCCGGGCCGGGGGGCGTCTGCTGTACGTGGGCGCCGGGACCAGCGGCCGGCTCGGCGTGCTCGATGCGGCCGAATGCCCGCCGACCTTCGGCACGCCACCGGAGATGATCCTCGGCGTCATCGCGGGGGGCCCCCAGGCGCTGATCCGCAGCCAGGAAGGGGCCGAGGACGACACGCACGCCGGGGAGCGCGCCGTCGACGAGCACCACGTCACCGCCCGCGACGTCGTGATCGGGATCGCGGCCAGCGGGACGACGCCGTTCGTCCACTCGGCCCTCGCACGCGCGCAGGCCCTGGGCGCGGCGACGGTGGTGGTGACCTGCGCCAGCCCGCCGACCGAGCTTCGCGACCTTTGCCGTCACGTGATCGTCGTTCCGGTGGGGCCGGAGGCCGTCACCGGTTCCACGCGCCTCAAGGCGGGCACCGCCACCAAGCTCGTCCTCAACACGATCACGACGGGCGCGCTGGTGCGTCTGGGCAAGACCTATGGCAACCTGATGGTCGATCTCCAGGCGTGGAGCGCGAAGCTGCACGATCGGGGGGAACGGATCGTCATGGAGATCTGTGCGGTGGATCGCGCCGCAGCCCGCACGGCGATCGCGGCTGCGGAAGGCAGCGTGAAGCTCGCCATCGTGATGCTGCGGCGGGGCGTGGACGCCGCGGCCGGGCGTCGCCTGCTCGCGGACGCGGGCGGGGTCATCCGCCGGGTGATCGGCGATCCGCCGCCGGTGCGCCCATGAGTCACCTCGCGCTCGGGTTGATGTCCGGCACGTCGCTCGACGGCGTGGATGCGGCGCTCGTCCGGTTCGACGGGGAGCGTCCCGGGGTCACGTTGGTCGCGTTCCACGCGGCGCCGTACGACGACGCGTTCCGCGAGCAGCTGCGCGGGGCCATGACTCGTGGCACCGCCCGCGACCTGGCATTGCTCCACGTCGAACTGGGGCGGCGCTTTGCCGACGCCGGCCGGGCGGTGCTGGCCGCCGCGGGCGTGGCCCCGGCCGCCCTGGCGTTCGTGGCCTCGCACGGGCAGACAATCTGGCACGAGCCGGGCGTGGTGTCCCTGCAGCTCGGCGACCCGGCGATCATCGCGGAGCAGTTCGGCGTGCCCGTGATCAGCGATTTCCGGAGCCGCGATGTCGCGGCCGGCGGGCAGGGCGCCCCGCTCGTTCCCGTTGCCGACGCCCTGCTGTTCGCCGCGCCGGACCGGCCGCGCATCCTGCTCAACGTCGGCGGCATGGCGAACGTCACCTGGGTGCCGGCCGGAGGAGATCGTGTGGCCGTGCGGGCGTTTGACACCGGTCCGGGCGTGGCGGTCCTCGACGCGGTCACCCGCCGGATGCGGCCCGGACTCCCCTTCGATCGGGACGGGCTGCTCGCCGCCGCCGGTCGGCCCCACGCGGCGACCGTCGCCCGGCTGCTCACCCACCCGTATTTCGCCGCCCCTCCCCCCAAGACGACGGGTCGGGAACAGTTCGGCGACGCGTATGCCGCAGCGCTGGTGCGGGATGTCCGCGCCGCGGACCCGGCGGCGACGGACGAGGACTGCGTCGCAACCGCGCTGGCCCTGACGGTCGGCGCCATCGCCAACCAGATCGCGCGGTGGCTGCCCGCCGACGGAGCCGAGCTCATCGCCTCCGGCGGCGGCGTGCGCCATCCGGTGCTCGTCGCGCGCCTGCGGGAGGCCGTCGCGCCTCGCGCCGTGCGGCGCTTCGACGACGTGTTCTTCGACGGAGAGGCCAAGGAAGCGGTGGCGTTCGCCCTGCTGGGCTGGCTGCGGCTGCGAGGACGCGGCGGCAACGTGCCGACCGCGACGGGGGCGAAGGGGGAACGGGTGCTCGGGGTCGTGACGGGGTGAATCGCCGGCGGGCGCCTCCGCGCGCCCGCCGCCCCGCCGCTAGGGCATGATGCTCAGACCGGCGCCTACCACGAGTCCCTGACGGTCCCCGCCCGGCGTGAGGTTCGCCGCGAGATCGAACCGCGCCGGCCCACCCCTGAACCCCAGGCCCCCACCGAAACTGAGGCCGGAGAAATCCGTCGCAACGCCTCCGCGGACCGCCACGACCTTGAGCGGTAGCTCCGCCGCGACACTCACCCGCGTCGCGTCGCCGCCGACCAGGCCGCGCTTGAGCTGGACCATGGCGTCGCCGGCCAGGAGGACCGGACCGAGGGCGAGCTGCGCGCCTACCCGCACCCGGGTCGGGAACGTCGCCCGCCCGATCACCGAATCGCGCAGGGCGAGCTGCAGCGGATCGGTGGCGTCGTACGGACCCTCCTGCACCTCCGAGATGACGCTATCGGCGTACGTGTCCCCGTCCTGTTCCAGCCGGTACTCGCGCCGCTGGTAGAGCAAGGCGTCTTCGTTCCAACTCATGACGGACAGCACGTTCTCGATGGTGAGGCCAAGCCGCACGCCGGACAGGAGCTCGTACGCGACGCCAAGGTCCGCGCCAAAACCGAGGCCGTTCCCGATGCCGGAATCGGGGTCCACGTACAACGCGTGGACCCGGCCTTCCGCCTCGAAGGGGGTCACGCGCAGAAACGACCCCAGGTCCTGCACCCCTGCCACGGCGATGCCCTGCGTCAGCTTGAGGGTCGCCCCGACGGCGAGATGCCCCGTCGGCACGCCGATCGGCCGACCGTACGCGAGGGCCACCGTCGCTCCGCCCCAGCCCGCGACCGCGCTGCGGTCGGCGTCGTAGGGTGGCGCGCTCGGCGTGCGCCGCGTGATGTTGCCGAACAGGAGCAGCTCGGCGAAATCGCGGCTTACGTCGACGCGGGCGTCACCCACGCCCCCCACGCTGATGCCGAAGTTCCCGATCGTGAGCGCGACAGCCATCACGTCGGCGGCGCCACCGAGCTGGAGGCGGCGGTCGAGGGGGATCTTGGCGAGAATCGTGTCCTTGTCCGCCGTCGTCAGCGTATCGCCCTCGTACTTGAGCACGTCCCCGGCACTGAACGCGTTGCTCCAGGTCCCGAGCGCGGCCTGGGGCAGGCTCAGGGAGAAGCCCGGCCGACCCGGCATGCCGAGCAGGGCCGGGTTCCAGGCGATCGCCTCGTAGCCGCGCGCTGCGGCGGTCTGACTGTGCATCATGCCCAACGCGCGCGCGGTGGTGCGCGGCAGTTGCGCGGCGAGCGCGCCGGGGACTAGGAGCCCCCCCAGGATGAGCGCGGCGTGAAGCGGCACCGGGGGCCTCATCGGGACACCTGGTAGTTGGCGAGCAGGTTGACGTCGAGACGAATGCGATCGCCCGGCCCGACGGGGGTGCCGGCACCGCTCCCCCGCAGCGTGCCGCGTGCCTGGTAATAGAGCGCGATCGCGTTGCGGACCAGCGCCGGATCGACGTCTACCCGCGTGGTGTCCGTCCCTTGGGCGACCGCGATCTGGACCGTGATGCTGCTGTCGGGGAACGCCAGCCGGGTCGGAGACGTGGCGATGACCACGGCCAGGGTGCCGGTGATGTCGACCGGGACCCCAGTGACGACCTCCGCCGCGAGCGCGTTGAGATCGTCGGAGAGGAACTCCTCCAGCAGCCCCGTGATGTCCTGGGTCTGGGGCGTCGAGGCCAAGGTGACATCGATCGGAGGAATCTCCCCGGCGACGGCGTAGTCGTTCAGGTCGATGTCCGGGAAGTCGATGGGGAAGAAGAAGTCCACCGCCCAGACGGGCGCGTCGGGCAGCGAGCACGCGGCCATGCCGAGCGCCAGCAGCATCGCTTGCCATCCACTACGTCGCATCGAGTTACTCCACCACGAAAAGGGGGCGCGGTCAGCGGGACGAAGATGGGGGGAGTTGGCGGAGCAAAGCTGTGACGTAATTCACAGGAACGGCGTAGACGATCCGGCCGTTGGAGCTGGTTTCACCGCCGTAGAGGACGCCGACCAGCCGCCCGTCGGCGTCGAAGACGGGGCTGCCACTCGCGCCCTGCGCGCCGTAGCCGTCGATCTGCAGGAGGTCGGGAAGCGCCTTGCTCACCGTGCCGGCGGTGAGCGTGGCGCGCACCACGTTCTGCTCCCCTGCGGACCGCATCGGCAGGGCAGTGCCCAAGGGGAAGCCGATGATCGCCACCGGATCCCCCCCGCGCGGCGCCGGTGCCGGACCGGGAATCGCGACCGCGGGCACGCGGCCGGCGATGCCTTCCACCTGGATGGCGGCGAGATCGGCGTCCGGATGGGTTGCGACGATACGTCCGCGCCACACCTGGGACGATTCGGTGAACTGGATCGCCAGGCGGCGGGCCCGGCGGTCGCCGTCCTCGCCCCGGACGTTGTGCCGGTTGGTGATCATGATCCCGTCGCCGGTCACGGCAAACGCGGTCCCGCTGACGACCTCGCCGTCGGCGAACTCGGTCCACAGCATGGCCACGGCTCGGTTGTTGGCGTCGTGAATCGCCCGGTAGTTCACGGTCGCGGCCGTCTGTTGCAGGCTGAGCG
>JAOTWJ010000286.1 GCA_029862925.1 Gemmatimonadota bacterium | reverse complement strand
GCCCGGGCCGCGGGCGCGCCGCCCCACGCGCTCGGCCTCCTGGCCTACGCGTACGCCCGCGTCGGTCGTCGCACCGAGGCGCGCGCCTTCCTCGAGATGCTGCGCACGCTTCCCAATCAGACGGGTGCCGGGATCGAGGTGGCGCGCATCTACCTGGGCCTCGGCCAGATGGACTCCGCATTCGTCTGGCTCGACCGCGCGGTGGACCAGCATGACTTCAAACTCAACGCCGAGACTCTGTGGTCGCCCATCTGGGCGCCGCTCCACCGGGATCCGCGGTTTGCCGCGGTGCTTGCGCGGCTGAACCTCCCAACGCGCCGCTGAGGGCCGGCTGAGCGGCACCGTCGCCGGGGCGTCGAAGGACTACACGCCGACCGGCCGGATGCGGCGTTCCACGAGGCCCAGCGTGAGATCCACAGCCACCGCGAGCAACGCGGCGGGGATGGCCCCCGCGAGGACGAGTCGCGAGTCGGACAGCGCGAGTCCCGCAACGATCGGGTCGCCCAGGCCGCCGGCGCCAATGAACGCCGCCAGTGTCGCCGTGCCGACGTTGATCACGCCTGCCGTTCGCACCCCAGCCATGATGACGGGAGCCGCAAGCGGCAGACGCACGTGTCGCAGCAGTTGGCCGGCCGTCATGCCGAGCGCTTCGGCGGCGCGCACGGCGTCCGGGGCGGCGTCCCGCACCCCCGTGTACGTGTTCCGCACGATCGGATAGAGCGAGTAGAGAAACAGCGCGAGCAACGCCGGCACGACCCCGATGCCGAGCAGGGGGAGCATGAACGCGAGTAGCGCGATCCCTGGAATCGTCTGCAGCAGGCCCACGGCCCGGATGGCGTTCTCGGCTCCGGCGCGCCACCGCTCGAGCAGCAGCCCCAGGGGAATGGCGACGAGCGCGGCGCCGCCGAGCGAGAGGACGACCAGCAGGAGGTGCTGGCCGAGCAGGCGCACGGTCTCGGCGCGGCGCGCCCAGAAGTACCTAACAAAGGAGGGCCGCGTTCCGCCGGTCGACCTCGCGCTCCTGCCGGGTGCGTCGCGACTGAGCCCGAGTTCTCGCAGCGCGCGCCCCGCGACCACGGCGATGTCGGTGCCGTCCGCCTCGACCTGGCGATTGAGCTCCCGCATCACCCGCTCGTCCAATCGACCGGCGAGCAGGCCCAGGACCGTGACGGCGCGCGGCGACTCCCGCCAGAGGCGTGCGCTCACGAGGGCGGCGGCCTCGTACGGCGGGAACGCGCCCCGATCGTCCTCGAGGACCACCAGGTCGTAGCGTACGATCAGCCCGTCGGTCGAGTAGCCGTCGATCACGTCCACCCCTCGCTCGGCGAGCGCCTGGTACTTCACGGCCTGCAGGAGCGGCCGCACGTCGCGGGGGCGGAACCCATAGACGCGTTCCAGCGCCGGCAGCCCATCCGGGCGCCCGATGAAATCCGGCGTCAGTCCGGCCGCCAGCGCCGGTGCCGACCGGGCCAGGTCCGTGAGCGTGCGCAGTCCGAATTGCTCTGCGGTCTCGCGCCGGACGGCGATGGCATACGTGTTTTCGAATCCCAGCGGCGCCAGCCAGCGCACGCCCCACCGCCGTTCGAATTCCGTACTCACGCGGCGGTACACCGCGCGCGGGTCGCTGGCGACGGGCTCCTTGAGGATCGCGAGGAGACCGGTACCGGTGTATTCGGGATATACGTCGATGGCGTCGGTCCGGAGCGCGCCAAACGCGAGCTCGGTCGCGCCGAGGCCAAGGCGGCGGTCGACGGCGAACCCGTGCGCCTCCAGCAGTTGAGCGAACATCTCGCCCAACAGGAAAGACTCGGCAAATGGCTTGGAGGCGACCACGATGGGTCGGTCCTGCGCGGCGGCCGGCGGCGCCGCGCCGACAAGCGCCAGTGTCGCCAGCACGGTCATGGCCCACCGCGACGAGCGCGCGGTCATGGCGCAACTCGCATCGTGTCGAGTAACCGGGCCACGTAGGGGGTGGCCGGTGCGGATACCAGCTCCTGGCGCGTGCCCACCTGCTCCAGACGACCGGCCCGCAACACGGCGACGCGGTCCGCGAGCAGGAACGCTTCGGCAAGGTCATGGGTGACCAGCACCACGGTAGCGCCGAGGCGGGT
>JAOTWJ010000285.1 GCA_029862925.1 Gemmatimonadota bacterium | reverse complement strand
CTCGTGGCTCATGCTGGCCAGGAACTGGCTCTTGGCGGAATTGGCCGCCTCCGCCTCGCGCCGCGCCTGCAACAACTCCGTGATGTCGTGGTACAGTCCCATCATCCCGACCCGGGTCCCGTTCACGGTCACGGGTACCGCGAGCACTTCGACGTCCACCAGCGTCCCGTCCTTCCGCCGCCGTCGGCCGATCCCGGCCACCGCGTGCTCGCCAGCCGTGCGCGTGTAGCCCACCGCCTCCGCCCGCGTCTCGGCCGTCGTGATGAGGTCGTCGAGGTTGCGGCCGATCACCTCGCTCTCGACGTACCCGTAGAGGCGCTCGAAGGCCGGGTTACAGGAGACCACGTTGTGTTGCGGATCCAGCGTCACGATGGCGACGGGGCTGTTGCGCACCAGCTCCGCGAAGTACTGCCGTTGCTGCTGCGCCGAGCCGAACAGCCGCGCGTTCTCGATCGCGATGGCCGCTTGCGGCGCGAACAGGTTGAGGAGCCGCAGGTCCGCGTCCCCGAAGGCACGCTCGGGATCGTCGGTCCACACGCTGAACGCGCCGACCAGCCGCTGCCCGATGAGCAGCGGCGCCACGATCACGCCCCGCACATCGACGCCGGCGTATTGCGCGGAGCGGCCCTCCCACTGCCGGTAGTCGGAAATGATCAGCGGCTCGCGTGTCTGCGCGACCTGGCCCATGGCGCCTTCTCCCATGGCGAGGCGTGTGCCCGTCGATACGCTGCCCGTATTGTGGCTCGCGGTCACTACGAGCTCTTGCGTGCCCTCGTCGAAGATCGCGAGTTCTCCGGCCGAGGCGCCCAGCAGGTGGACGGCGCGCTCGAGTACGGCATCGAGCAGCGTGGCGAGCTCGAGCTCGGCCGAGAGCGCGGTGAGCGTCTCGAGCAGCGCCTGCTGCTCGTCGGCCCGGCGGCGCTCGGCCGCGAGGTGCCGGCGTTGGGACGTGACCAGCCGGGCGCGGCCGAGCGCGATGCTGGCCTGATTGGCGGCGGCCGTCAGAATCTCGAGATCCTCCCGGCCGAACGCCTGGGGTGTCTCGCTCTCGACCACCAGGACCCCCACCGGGCGGTCGTCAATGACCAGCGGGACGTCCACCTCCGCGCCGGAGCTGAGTCCCGGGATGTAGCCGGGCTCCTGGGTGACGTCGGGCGTGTAGTGGAGGCGGCCGTCGGCGAGCGGGCGCGCGCTCAGCCCTTCACCCTGCGGTAGCCGGAGGTCGGGGGGGATGTCGGACCACCCCACCCCGGCTCGCATCACGCGGTCGCCCGACGCTTCGTCCACGAGGAAGACGCCCACGAAGTCGTAGCCCAGTGCCTCATCCTGCAGGCCCTCGACGACGGCGCGGCAGATCGCCTCTTCACTCGGCGCGGCGGCGATTCCCGTGCTGAGCCGCAGCAACGCCGACTGCCGGTGCGCGAGCGCGGTGTACTGCCGGTCGTCCGGCACGGCGTGCTGCGTCATGCGCGGGCCCTGGCGAGCCGGGCGGCGACGAGGTCACGCACCTCGCCCAGCAGGGAATCCCGCCCGCGGTCGCCTTTCCGGACGATCCGCTCGACGCCGCCGTTCAGCCGACGCCGGTCGTCGTCCGTCAGGTCCTTGGCCGTGAGAATCACGACGGGAATGGATCGCCAGGGCGCGCGGGCCCGCAGCGCTTCGAGGAACTCGAAGCCGTCCATCTCGGGCATCATCAGATCGAGCAGCACGAGCGCGGGCGTCGCCTCGGCCACGCGGGCGAGCGCCCGGCGGCCGTTCTCGGCCTCGGCGACCGCCCAGCCCTCCTGCTCGAGCGCACGCCGGAGCAGGGACCGCGTTTCCGCGTGGTCCTCAACGACCAGGATCGGACCGGCGGGCCGACCGGCGAGATAGGTCTGCAAGACCGAACGCAGCCGCGCGCGGTCGATCGGCTTGGTGAGGTACTCCGACGCGCCGAGCGAGAAGCCGAGCTGCGGCTCGTCCAGGATCGTCAGCATGATCACGGGAATGCCGGCGAGATCGGGCTCGCCCTTGAGGGCGGTGAGCACCGCCCACCCGTCCTGACCGGGCATGAGCACATCGAGCGTGATCACGTCGGGGCGGATCTCGTGGGCCAGGCGCAGTCCGGTGGGACCGTCCGCGGCTT
>JAOTWJ010000284.1 GCA_029862925.1 Gemmatimonadota bacterium | reverse complement strand
GACTCCTCCACGAGCTTCTCGCGCAGTGTGGCGATGGCCCGATGGATCAGGTCACTGCGATCGTAGGCGGTGCGGAGCCGGACGCCGGCCGGGAGCCCGGCGCGAATCTCCTCCAGCCGTTGCTTGACGGCCTCGATCGTCTTGAGGGCGTCGGACCCGAACCGCATCACCACGATGCCCGCGACGACCTCCCCGGTTCCGTTGAGGTCCGCGGCGCCCCGCCGCGGCGCCGGGCCGATCTGCACCGTGGCGACGTCCGCCACCCGGATCGGCGTGCCGTTCATGGTCGCGCCGACGGTGACGTTCTCGATGTCCGTGATGCCCTGGAGGTATCCCAGCCCGCGGATCATGTACTCGCGGCCGCCCATCTCGAGCACGCGCGCGCCGATGTCGATGTTGTGGGCCCCGATCGCCGCGGCCACCCGCGTGACGGGGATGTCGAACGCGCGCAGGCGTTCGGGGTTCACCTCTACCTGGTACTGCTTCACGAACCCGCCGACGCTCGCCACCTCGGAGACACCGGGCACGGCGGTGAGCTGGTAGCGGATGTACCAGTCCTGGAGCGTGCGCAGCTGCGCGAGATCGAGGGAGTCGGATTCGAGCGTGTACTCGAACACCCACCCCACGCCGGTGGCGTCGGGTCCCAGGGTGGGCTCCACGCCGGCCGGCAATTGCCGGCGGATGCCGTTCAGGTATTCGAGCACGCGCGACCGGGCCCAGTAGATGTCGGTGCCGTCCTCGAAGATCACGTACACCAGGCTGAGGCCGAAGAACGAGTACCCGCGCACGACGCGCGCGCCCGGCACCTTGAGCATCTCGGAGGCGATGGGGTACGTGAGCTGATCCTCGACGATCTGCGGGGCCTGCTCGGCAAAATCCGTCTGCACGATGACCTGCACGTCCGACAGATCCGGGATCGCGTCCAAGGGCGTCTCGCGCATGGCCCAAATCCCGGCGCCGATGAGAAACGCCGTGGCCAGCAGCACGAGAAACCGGTTACGGAGCGACCACGCAATGATGGCGTTAATCATGCCGGTGCTCCGTCGCCGGCGTCGGTGCGGCGGTGGTCGGCTCGACGGCGCCGTGCTGCATGCCCGGCATCGCGTCGCCGGTCGCCGCGAGCCGCGACTCGGCGTCCACCAGGAAGTTGGCCGACGCCACGATCCGCTCGCCCTCGGTGAGGCCCGACAGCACCTGCACGAGATGGCCCGCGCGGGCGCCGAGGACGACCTGGCGGGGGCTCAGCATGCCCGTGCTGTCGCGCACGAAGACCAGGTTGCGCTCGCCGGTAATGATGACGGCCTCCATGGGCACCGCGAGCACGGTATCGCCCAGCGGCGCGTCGAAGTACATCGTCGCGAACATCCCCGGTTTCAGCCGGCGGTCGGGGTTGGGGACTGTGACCCGAACGCGATTGGTGCGGCTGGTCATGTCGACGGTGGGATAGACGAAGGCCACCCGACCCATCAGGTGCTCGCCGGGATACGCGGCCACCTCGATGTGCGCTTGGGCGCCCTCGCGGACGAACTTGAGGTCCTGCTCGAACAGCTCGCCCTCCACCCAGACCTGGGACAGATCCGCGATGCGGTAGAGCCGCATGCCCGGCATCACGCGCTGGCCCTCGAGCACGTCCTTGTCGAGCACGACCCCGGCGACCGGCGAGACGAGGGTGAGGGTCTTGGTGACCTCCCCAGTGCGCTCCAGCCGCGCGATCTGCTCGGCCGTGATGTCCCAGAACGCCAGACGCCGGCGGGAGGCCTCCAGCATGGCCTCGGCCTGCCGGGCCGCCTCCCCCTCGCCGCCTCCGACCTGGCTCGCGAGCCGGCGGGCGGTCAACAGTTCTTCCTGCGCGGCCACGAGCATCGGGCTGTAGAGCGCGAGCAAGGGCTGGCCGCGACGTACGGTGGCGCCGGTCGCATCCACCCAGAGGCGCTCGACGAAGCCCTCGACCTTTGGCGTCACGTCGGCGATCCGCGGTTCGGCGGCCATGATCTCGCCGACCGTGCGGACGGTCCGCACCAGCGGTTCGCGCCGGACCGTCGCGTACGACACGCCGAGCGCGCGTTCCTGCTCGGGCGTGAGATGGACGGTCTGGCGCACCGCGGCGCCGGTCGTATCGAACGTGCCCTGGGTG
>JAOTWJ010000110.1 GCA_029862925.1 Gemmatimonadota bacterium | reverse complement strand
GGCCTCGAGTTCGCGCCGGCGCCGTGCGGCCAGGTGGACGTCACCATGGACAGCCCTGACCAGGGCGCCGAGAACCTCCCGGTCACGAGCCTCGCGCTCACGGGTGACTCGCTCCGCTTCGCCATGGACTACCTGAACGGCAGCTTCGACGGTGCCGTCTCCGCCGACCGCCGGGCGATCACCGGGTCCTGGACCCAGGGGCCCGGCACGCTCGAGCTGCGGCTCACTAGAGGCGACACCACCACGTTCCGGCGTCCCCAGGAGCCGGAGCCGCCCTATCCCTACGACACGCTGGCAGTCGCCTACGAGAACGCAGCGGGCGGCGTTCGGTTCGCCGGGACGCTCACACTGCCGCGGGGTGACGGACCGTTCCCAGCCGTGCTCATGCTCACGGGCTCGGGTGCGCAGAATCGGGACGAGACGGTCATGGGTCACCGGCCCTTCCTGATTCTCGCGGACTACCTCACGCGCCGGGGGATCGCGACCCTGCGCGTCGACGACCGCGGGGTCGGCGGGTCCACCGGCAACGTGATGACGGCGACGATCGACGACAACGCCGGCGACGCGCTCGCCGGTGTCGCGTTCCTCGAGCGGCAGCCCCGCGTGGACGGCACACGCATCGGGCTTCTGGGGCACAGCGAGGGCGGGTGGGTGGCGCCGCTCGCCGCCACGCGTTCCAGCGACGTCGCCTTTCTCGTGCTTCTGGCCGGACCGGCCGTGTCGGGTGAAGAGCTCTTGTACGCGCAGGACTCGGTGATGTCCGTCTTGAACGGCGCGTCGCCGGACCACGTCGCCGCGAATCGCCTGGCGTCGAACGCCCTCTACGCCGCGCTGCGCACCGAGCCCAGCGATTCGTTGGCCATCCCGCGCATGCGGGCGGCGGTGGATTCGGTCGTCGCCACGCTGTCGGCCGAGCAGCGACGCCGGCTCGACTCCGCCTGGGCAGGCGTAGATCGTGACCGCGCGTGGCAACCGCTGGTAACTCCCTGGTTCCGCTACCTCCTCTCCTACGATCCGCGCCCCGTGCTGGCCCGCGTGACCGTTCCCGTGCTCGCCCTGTTCGGGGAGAAGGACGTCCAGGTCCCGCCCAGCCAGAGCGTGCCGCCCATGCGGGCGGCCTTCGCCGCGGCCGGCAACCGGGACGCGACGATCCACGTGATCCCCGGCGTGAACCATCTGTTCCAGCACGCCGAGACCGGGTTGATCGCGGAGTACAGCCGGATCGAGGAGACCATGACGCCCGCGGTGCTCGAGGAGATCGCGACCTGGATCGTCCAGCGGTTCGGACGCGCGGGGCGGTGAGCGAGGGAAGCCGCGCGGGGCGACGGGTGATCGCCATCGCGGCGATCGCGCTCCTCGCGCTCGCCGCCTGGCTCACCCGCCTCGGTACCCGCTGGCCGCAGGTCTACTGCATGACGGACGGCTCCATGGAGCCGTCGCTGCGCGACGGCCAGTGCTTCCTCGCCGTGAGTCCCGCCGGCCGCCTGAGCCACGGAGCCGTCGTGCTCTTCCAGCTCGACTTCGGTGAGGAGCGCTACGCGGTGCCGCGCCGCGTGGCCGGTCTCCCGGGCGATACCGTCACGCTGCGGGACGGCGTGGTCGCCGTGAACGGGACGCGCGCGCCATGGCCGTTCGCGATCCGGGAACCGCATCAGCGCCGGTCGCGGCTCGCCCGCGGCGACAGTCTCCTCACCTGGGCCGAGCCGTGGGTGGTCTCGCCCGATTCCCTGCTCCTGCTCGCCGACACCCGCGACATGGCCGGGTGGCCCGACAGCCGCTTCCTCGGTCTCGTCCCGGCCAGCGACGTGTTCGCCAGGGCCACCATCACGCTGACGGGCCGCCGCGTGCGCTGACCGTTCCACCCGTCCTGCGCGTCCTGTGACCCACATGCGGTCCCGCGGGTATGCTTCTCTGAAGCTGAAGAGTGGCAAAACCCCGGGGGACACGTTTGGGATTCCCCCCACGGACGGGGAAACCGCAGGAGGGCTCGCATGCACCGCGCGTACCTGACTGGCCTGACACTCCTCGCGTTGGCCGCCGGCTGCAGCGACGGCACCACCGGCGTGCTCGGCGGCGACGGCATGACCCGCATTCTGCTGACCGACAGCCCGTTTCCCTTCGATACCGTGGGGAGCGTCGAGATCCACATCGTGAGCGTCGCGGTGTCCCGCACGGCGGACACCGGGACCTCCGCGGATAGCCAGGCGTGGATCACCGTTGCCGAGCCGCGGCGGCGATTCGACCTGTTGCAGTTGCAGGACGGCGCCACGGCGTTGCTCGGTGAAACGGAGCTGTCCGCCGGTGAATACAAGGCCCTTCGCCTGATACTCGACGCCGATCAGTCCCGCGTGACCTGGGCCAGTGGCGACCCCGCGCCCGTGAGCTGGCAGGGGAGCGGCGAAATGGCGCTCCACGCCGTCGTCGAGGGAGCGATCGACGTCCCGGAGGGCGGCGGCCGCATCGTGATCGACTTTGACGTCGGGCGGAGTTTCGCCACGCGCGCCTCGCTCGCCGACGGCTTCGTCTTCCTTCCATGGATCCGCGCGGTGAATCAGGACGTGACCGGGACCATTGCGGGAACGGTGTACGGCTTGCAGTTCGACTTCGGGGTGCCCGTCGGCGGCGGCAGTGTCGCCGTGTTCCGCGGGGATACCACCATGCCGCCGAACACCTGGAGTCTCGCGGCGTCCGCCCCCGTCGGCGCCGACGGGCGCTACCAGGTGCACTTCCTCGCCGCGCGCACGTACATCGTGCAGGGATTTCCTCCGGCCGGATCCGGCTACGCGCCGGCGCTCGCCTGGCCCGTCGTGGTGCAGGCGGGGCAGACGACCTCGCAGGACATCATGCTCGCCGGCACCGGCGGGGGCGGCGGCGCGGGCTATCTCCGCATCGCGGGCGACACGTCCCTGGCCGTCGGGCAGCAGGCGACGTTCTTCGCCGCCCTGTTCGACGAGCAGGGCGACTCGGTCCTCACGAACGACGTCACGTGGTCCAGCTCCGACCCGTCGGTGGCGACCGTCACCCTGCCACCGGGACGGACGCAGTCCCAGACGGTGACCGTGACCGGCGTCGCTCTCGGCACGGCGATGATCTCCGCGCAGAGCGGGACGTATGCGGATGCCGTCTGGGTGACCGTGGGCGACACCGTGCCCGCGGGGGGGCCGGTGGCGTCGGTCGAGGTCACCCCCGCCAGCCAGACCGTCACCGTGGGTGACTCGGCGTACGTCCGGGCAATCCTGCGCGACGCGCAAGGACGCCAGCTTTCGGCCCGCGCGATCGTGTGGACGGTGAGCCAACCCAACGTGCTGCGGATCGACGGCCAGTTTGGCGACTACCTCCTGTTCACGCCGATCGCCGTGGACACGGTCCTCGTCACGGCCACCAGCGAGGGCAAGTCGGGCAGCGCCACGGTCGCCGTGAAGAACTGAGCCGCGGGCTCCTACCCGCGCCCCCGCGCCGCTCCGACGACGCAGCGCGGGGGCATTACATTCTGGGGGCACCTTCACCAGGATGGTTCCGATGCGCCGGCCGATTCCCTACCGGTGGCCCATGGTATCCGCCGCGATCGCCGGCCTCGTGCTGGCCGGCGCGCAGGCGTGCATCGTCGCGGCAGCCGGCGACGGTGCGGCCGCGGGCATTCACGTCACGTCACGCGGCGTCGAAGCGTCGCTCGAACCGGGCGTGGACCACGTCACACGCGCGGTCCAGGCGACATTCCGCGACCTCGGCATACGGCAAACCGCCGAGAGCAGCAAGCAGAGCGGCGCGGAGCGGGAGTTCAAGGGGGAGGTGGACGACCT
Organism: Gemmatimonadota bacterium; assembly: GCA_029862925.1. Taxonomy (GTDB): domain Bacteria; phylum Gemmatimonadota; class Gemmatimonadetes; order Gemmatimonadales; family GWC2-71-9; genus JAOTWJ01. The sequence continues at coordinate 5,795 of JAOTWJ010000110.1, read as the reverse complement.
CGAAGTCACCGTGACGCTCAGGTCACGCGAGGGACGAACCGACGTCGAGGTGGTCGCGCGGCGCAGTGTCGCGTCGTGGGACAAGGACTACGCGCGAGAGGTCCTCGGTCGGATCATCCAGCGCACCGGCTAGGGAACTCTCTACCCGTCGCGCTGTAGGCCCCTGCGGGGCGCTGCGTCGCTCTGCGCGGCGATCGCCGCACGCGCCGCGGTCGTGCTTGCCTCGAATGCGGCGAGCACTGTGGCCCGGTTGGTGAGTTCCTCCGTGCGACCGGTGCCCGCCAGATCCAGCCCGTCCCCCTGCAGCGTCCTCACGGCCCAGCGGGCAGATTGACGATGTGCGAGGCGAGTCCACCGAGAGTCCACGACTTCACGTGCGGCCGCCACGCGAGGCAGCGCGGCGGGTTGTGATCATCCCGGACGCGGCGTAGCTTGGCGGACACGCATGCTCGAGACGTTTCTGAGCGCCCCGATCCCGCAGGAGCGTCTGCGCGCCGAGTTGGACCGAGCGATCGCCAAGCTGGTGGCGCGGACTGATCGGGCTGCGGAGGGTCTCGCGCCGACGCAGCTGTTCTGGCGGCCGCCAACGGGCGGGTGGAGCGTGGCGGAGGTGTTCGAGCACCTCGTGCTTGCCAACGAGAGCTACCTGGTGCGCGTGCGGGCGCTCCTCTCGGCTGCGGCACCGCCCGCAGCGCCCCCCGGGCGCTGGCGAGCGTCGCTCGCCGGCGGTCTGTTGGTCCGGTCGTTCGCGTCGCGCCGCCGCTTTCCGGTTCCGCGCCTCTACCGGCCGGGACCGGCGCCGCGCGCGCACGTCCTGGCCGCGTTCGCCGGCACGTTGCGCGAACTCGCCCGGTTGATGGAGAGCGCCGCACCGCTCGACTGGCGTCGGGTGCGGACGACGTCACCCGTGGCACGCATCGTCCGCATCAACCTGGGCGATTGCTTTGTCATCGTCGTGCGCCACGCCGAGCGACATTTCCGTCAGATCGAGCGGCTGCGCGTGGCCTGGCAGGCGGCGCGGCTGTCCGGCACGTCTGCCGGGACGTGACGCGACGCAAGCGGGGACGCCGTCGGGAGGGATCATGGATTCGATGGAGACCTGCACGCACATCACGGAGGTCCGTGTCAGCGCTCACCCGGAATCCGTGAGCGGCTGCGAGGACTGCCTCCAGATCGGCGGCCACTGGCGCCATCTGCGGGTGTGCCTGACGTGCGGACATGTGGCATGCTGTGACGCCTCGCCCAACCAGCACGCGCGCCAGCACTGGGAGCGGACCCATCACCCCATCATTCAGTCGGTGGAACCCGGCGAACAGTGGGCGTGGTGCTACCCCCACAACGCCTACATCCGCCGGTTGCCCACCGCGTAGCGCGCCCGGTCGCCGCTCACGGCGTCACCGCCCAGCGGACGCCTTCGCCCCGTCGCAGGCGGTCGAAACCGGCATTGATGTCCGCCAGCGGCACCATGCCGCTCACGATCGGCTCCAGACGAATGCGGCCCGCCTGGACGAGCCGGAGAATCTCCGGATAGGTGCCCGCCCCACACCCGAGACTGCCCACGATCTCCTGCTCGTAGTACATGATGCGGGCGAGCGAGAGGGACACGTCCTCGGCGCAGTAGCCGACCACGCAGAGCCTCCCGCCCTTGCGGAGCAGCGATAGGCCGAGCCGGATCGTCGCCGGCGACCCGACCACCTCGAAGGCCACGTCGGCGCCGCCGCCCGTGAGCTCGCGCACGGCGCGATCCGGTCGTTCCACCGTCTGGGGATTGAGCGTCGCGGCGGCGCCGAGGTCGCGCGCGATCGTGAGGCGTGCGTCATTCAGATCGAGGGCAACGACCCGTCCGCCCGCGAGCGCGGCACATTGCACCACGTTGAGGCCCACGCCGCCGCACCCGACCACCACCACGGCATCGCCCGGCCGCACCCGGCCGCGGTGCTTCACGGCGTGGTAGGGCGTGGAGACGGCGTCGGCAATCACGCACGCGCGGTCGAGCGGAATGTCCTCCGGCACGCGAATCAGCTCGCTCGCCCGGACGGTCACGTACTCCGCGTACCCGCCGTCCACGTTGTTCCCCAGCATCACGAGCTGCTCGCACAGATTCTCGCGCCCCGCCCGGCAGTAGTGGCAGTGGCCGCAGGAGAGCACGGCCGGCACCAGCACGGGTTCGCCCACGGCCCACCCGGTCACGCCCGCCCCCAGCTCGGCAATGGCGCCGGAGATCTCGTGTCCCAGAATCAGCGGGGGCGTCTTGAACGTCTTGACGCCGTGGTCGAGGTAGTGGAGGTCGGTGTGGCACATCCCGCACGCGGCGACCCGGAGCAGCACCTCGCCCGCGCCGGGCTCGGGCGTGGGCACGTCGGTCACCTCGAGCGGGCGGTGCGGCGCGTGAAACACGGCGGCTTTCATGTCACGCCTCCCGGACCCGTCATCGTCAGTCCCGTCGTTTGCGTGTGTAGATCGTCCGGAACCGCAGCACGGCGACCAGCGCGCAGTCGTCGCAGCCGGGGCCTAGCTCGTCGGGCCGCAGCGGGTCGGCACAGACCTCGAGTCCCAGCGACTCGTAGAGAGCGATCACCTCTTCGGCTCGGTGCGCGTCCGTCACGAACCGCCGTTCCCAGCCCTCCGCCACGCGCTGTGGGTCGGGCCGAAGCTCCGCGTCCGACAGCACGCGGCGGGCCTCGGCTTCGACGATGCTCCGGAGCGTATCCGCCCGGTGGGCGGCATCCGGCGACGTCACGCCGTGGTCTCCGTCAGCTTCGCGAGGCGGCGTCGGCCGAGAATGGCCGCGCCGAGCGCCGGCACGAACTGCACGAGATCGTCCGGCGGCACGTTCACCTGCCCGCCCACTTCCTGGCGCACCACGTCCACCATGCGCGTGAACCGCATGATGCCGCCGATGAGCGTGAACTCCGGCTCCATTTGCACGCGCTTCATGAGCTGCACCGAGCGCCCCACCAGCGACGCGATCGCGCCGTGCATGATGTCCGCCGGGGCCGCCCCCTCGGACAGCTGATTGATCACCTCCGACTCCGCGAACACCGCACACACGCCGGAAATCGGCACCGCGTGCTTGGACGTCGCGACGAGGGGGCCGATTTCGCTCGTCGTATAGCCCATGTAGCGCGCCGTTTTCTCCAGGAACGCGCCGGTTCCGGCGGCGCACTTGTCGTTCAGCCGGAACGAACGGACCTTCGCGTCCTCGCCCACGCGGCTCGCCTTCATGGTCTGTCCACCGACGTCCAGCACGGTCCGGGTGCCGGGGAACAGAAAGGCGGCGCCGCGTGCGCTCGCGGTGAGATCGGTGACATGCGCGTCCGCCGTGGGGACCTGGTGACGCCCGAAGCCCGTCGCGATGAGGTAGCCGACCGACTCCCGCGCGCAGCCAGCCTCGGCGAACGCCTGCGTCAAGGCCTGCTCGGCGGCCTGCGTCAGCTTGAATCCCGTCGGCAGGACGGCGCGGCCCACGATGGTGCGCGCTTCGTCCAGCACGATGGCTTTCGTGTACGTCGATCCGACGTCGACGCCCGCGCTGAGGCTCATGCGTCCTCCCGCGTCGACCGGGCGGGGGCCCGGCTCGCCAGGATGCGATCCAGCGCGAACAGCGCCGCGCCGAGCGCCCCCATGTAGTGGGATTCCTCGCTCACGTTGACGCGGGCGCCGATCCGCTCCTCGAGCGCGGCGATCATCGCGACGTTCCGCGCCACGCCGCCGGTGAACGTGACCTCTTCCTCCACCCCCACCCGGCGCAGCAGCCCGGCCGATCGCGCGGCGATCGACTGGTGCACACCGAGCAGAATGTCCTCGATCCGCTTCCCCTTCCCCAACCACGAGAGCACTTCGGATTCCGCGAACACGGTACAGGTCGTGCTGATCTTCACCGGACGGTCGCCCCGCAGCGCGGTGGGGCCGAGGTCGGGCAGGGGAATGTCGAGGGCACTGGACGCGGCGCCCAGAAACCGGCCGGTGCCGGCCGCGCACTTGTCGTTCATGCAAAAATCCTGGATCTCCCCCGTCGGCGAGACGCGGATGGCCTTGGTGTCCTGACCGCCCATGTCGATCACGGTCCGCGTCGCCGGGAACATGTGGGCCGCCCCGCGTCCGTGGCAGCTGATCTCGGTCACCTGGGTGTTGCCGAACGTGACCTTGTAGCGGCCGTACCCCGTGCCGACGACGTACTCGACTTCCTCTTCCGGGAGGTTTCCCGCCGCGAGCGCCTCCCGGAAGCTGCGCTCCGCCGCCTGGATCACGTTGGCCCCGGTGTCCGTGAGCGCGCGGCTCACGATCCGGCGATCCTCGTCGATGAGCACGGCCTTGGTCTGGGTCGACCCCACGTCCACGCCTGCGGCGTACGCCATGATTCCTCCCGCCTACGCGCCGCGCGCGGCCACCTGGTCGCGCCGGGCCGCCAAACCCTCGAAGAAGGCGTCGATCCGGTTCTTGAGCTGCGCTTCGGCGACAACCCGACGGTCCATCATGTCGGATTCGATGAACAGGCTGGGGATGTCGCGCACCTGCGCCAGCGCCCGGCGGCTGTCCGCCAGCCCCGTCGAGACCGTGCGGCAGCTCTTGATGGGATGATAGACGACCCCGTCCGCGGCGAAGGCCTCGCACATCTCGTCGAGGATCCGCGTCTGGAAGAACATGCTGGTCATCGCGTCCCGCACCCCCAGCAGCAGCCCGTCCGCCAGACTCTCGACCGGGCGGGCCAGATCGTACTGGAAGCCGAGGTTGGCACCACCCGACGCGAACCACAGGTAGGTGGAATTGACGAACGTGCCGCCCCACTCGGTGAACAGCTCGTTGAACCGCCGGAAGATCGGGTAGCACGGCACGCCGACGAACAGCAGCCGATACTGCTCGTCCGTGAGCGTGCCGATGCCGCGCGCCGCCTTATGCTCCATTTCCTCGACCAGTTCGGTGAAGTAGCGCGCACCTTCCGCCGTTCCGCGAAACCCGTTCGCCACTCCCAGGAAGATCGTGCCGTCGGACAGCGCGTTGAAGACCGACGGGCGGCTCGCGTTGAGCTCGAGCAAGCGCTGCCAGCCGCGCTGCATCGTGTTGGCGTGCGCCAGGTGCTCCCGGAGACGGTCCACGTCGAACCGGATCCCGCTCACCCGCTCGCACAGCGCAATCAGCTCGCGCAGCTGCGCCAGCACATAGCGGCGGTCGTTCTCCAGCACCGGATCACCCAGCCCGGGCGACTGGCCGTCCGCGCGCGCGCCGGGCACGTCGAGCGTGAACACCGGGACCTGGTACATGCGCTCCCAGATTTCCGCCCACTTGATGTAGGTGTTGCACGCGTTGGTGTACACGGCGAGCGCCGGCCGCGGGATCCGCCCCATCGGGTGCTCCCCCCCCCGCAGCTGGACGGCGACGTCCGCCTTCACGTAGCCGCAGATGTCGGGCGAGTATCCGTAATCTTCCGCCTCGTCGAGATACTCGTGCGCCACGCGTCGCACCGCGGTCTGAAGCGAGTTGATCTCCGGAAAGACGATCGGGAACTCGAACACCCGGAGCAACTCGGCAAGACTGCCCATGACGAACACGTACGCCGCCGACTGCCCCTGCTCCGCGGAAGCGGTGAGGCCTTCGAACCACGTACGGAACAGCTGCGCCCCGTCGCGGTTGCCGCGCCCCACAATCGTGTCGGTCTCCGTCACGGTCGGCTCCTCAGTCGAACAGTAGATTCTCGACGAACGTCTCGAGCTGGATCTCCAGCTGCTCGAAGCTCGTCATGTTCTCCTCGAACTCGCTCACGAAATACGGCAGGCCGACGCCGTCGAGCGCCCGCG